>NZ_LN555523.1:1908808-2263212 GCF_900015215.1 Romboutsia ilealis
CATTTGGAACATTTACTCCTACTTCTATAACTGTTGTTGATACTAATATATCTATTTCTTTATTTTTGAAACTTTTCATTATCTCATCTTTTTCACTAGCTTTCATTTTTCCATGTAAAAGACCTACTCTCAGGTCGCTAAAATACTCCAACTTTAATTCCTCTACTAATTCAGTTGCAGCTTTTGCTTCTATAGCTTCACTTTCTTCAACTAATGGACATACTATATATACTTGTCTACCCTTTTCAACCTCTCTTCTTACTAAAGAGTTGTAAGCTTTATCTCTTTTTCCTTTATCTATAGCCAATGTTTCTATTGGCTGCCTTCCCGGAGGAAGCTCATCTATTATAGATATATCTAAATCTCCATAAAGTATAAGCGCTAGAGTTCTCGGTATTGGAGTTGCTGTCATTACTAGTATATCTGGATTTATGCCTTTTTCTGAAAGCTTACTTCTTTGCCTTACACCAAATCTATGTTGTTCATCAGTTATAACTATACCTAAATTATTAAATTCAACTTTATCCTCTATTAATGCATGAGTTCCTATTAATATATCAATTTCCTTATTCTTTACTCTTTCTAAAACTTTTTCCTTTTGTTTTTTAGTAAGACTTCCTACTAATAATTCAATTTCTATACCAAATGGCTTTAATGTTTCAGATAAGGATATATAATGCTGCTCTGCTAATATCTCGGTTGGAGCCATTAATGCACCTTGATACCCATTTAAAACACAATTTGCTAACGCTAAAAGAGCTACTACAGTTTTTCCAGAACCAACATCTCCCTGTACTAATCTGTTCATTACCTTATTAGATTCCATGTCTTCTATAATCTCATTTAGTGCTCTATTTTGAGCATTAGTAAGTTTAAACGGTAGTGCATCTAATATATTATCTAGCTTTTCATTTCTATTAAATTTTATTCCATCAACCTCAGTTGTCCCATTTTTAAACATAAATAAACCTAACTGAAGAATTAGAAATTCTTCAAATACAATTCTATACAAAGCTATTTTTAATGCATCTTTAGTAGTAGGATTATGAATATTTCTTATAGCATAGTCTATACTACATAACTTATACTTTTCTATTATCCTCTGAGGTAAATACTCTTTTATTCTTATTTCTTCATTATTTAAAACAGATTTTATAATACTTATTATCTCTTTATTAGTTACTCCGTAAGTCAATGGATATATAGGCATAACTTTACATGTATTTTTAGGATCATTTGTAAGATGTTCTATCTCACAAGAACTTAACTCTATAGTTTTAAATTCTTTTTTAACTTTACCAAATACTAATATAGTATCTCCACATTTATATAAGTTCTTTATATGTGGTTGATTAAAGAATGCGAGTTTTGCATATCCTGTTTCATCTTTTATATCAATTTTAGTAAGTGTCATTCCTTTTTTAGGACTTGTTGTATTTACCGATACTATTATAGCTTTTATAGTAGCCTTTTCATCATTTTGTAACTGAGCTATCTTTTTTAAATTATTTCTATCTTCAAATTGCCTTGGAAAATAAAATAATAAATCTTTTAGTGTAAATATTCCTAACTTATTAAGCTTATATGCTTTTTTAGGACCTATACCTTTTACATATTGTATGTCTTTCTCTAAATCAATCATTTTTATCACCTATAAATAAAGCCCTGTACAAATAACATTATCATACAGGACTTTAAAAATTAACTTTATTAATCTATGCTACGAACTAAAATATATTCGTTACTTAGATAATTATTCAACTGATATTAAGTAATAATAAAGAGGTTGACCTCCGTAGTATAATTCTATATCTAAATCTTCAAACTTTTCTTCTAATTCATCACGAAGATTATTTGCATCTTCTTCAGTTACATCTTCACCATAGAATAAAGTAACTATAGCGCTATCTTCATCAACTAATTTTTCTACTAAAGACGTAGTTATTTCATCTACACTGTCTCCAGCATCCATCATTTTACTTTCTGCTATGCCTATTATGTTACCTTCTTTAACTTCAACATCATTCATAACAGTATCTCTAACTGCAAATGTTACTTGACCTGATTTAACCATAGTTAAAGATTCCATAAGAGCTTGTTCGTTCTCTTCTACGCTAACATCTGCATTAAAGTTAACTAAAGCAGTGAACCCTTGTGGCGTATTTTTAGTAGGAATTACAACTATATTTTTATCACTTAATTCTTTAGCTTGATTTGCTGCCATTATTATATTACTGTTATTTGGGAATATGAATATATTTTTAGCATTTATACTATCTATAGCATTCATAAAGTCTTCTGTACTTGGGTTCATTGTTTGACCACCTTCAATTATATAGTCAACTCCGAAGTCTTTAAATATTTTTGCAAGACCTTCACCCATAGATGTAGCTATAAATCCATATTCTTTTTCCTCTACTGATTGAGCTATTTCATCAGCATCATCTACTAATGTATTTTCATGTTGAAGTTTCATATTTTCTATTTTTATTGTTACTAATTGACCATGTTTTAAGGCATCCTGAAGTACAAGCCCTGGATCATTTGTATGGATATGAACTTTTATTATACCTTCATCACCAACAACTGCTAAACTATCTCCGTACTTTAACATCATATCTCTTATTTCAGTATCGCTTATAGAGTTACTTTCTAATATAAACTCTGTACAGTAACAGAATTTTATATCTTCAGTATTTATAGAAGTTCCTGCTTGTTTAACTTCTTGAACTTTAGAATCATTTAAATCTTTTGCTTTTATTGGATTTCCTTTTAATGCCTCATACATTCCTTCATATATAAGAACTAATCCTTTACCTCCAGAGTCTACAACACCAGCTTCTTTTAGGTTTTTAAGTAATTCTGGAGTTCTCTCTAAAGATTCGTTAGCTTCAGCTATAACCATTTCTAAGAATTTTAATAAATCCTTTTCTTTCTTAGATGCTTTTATAGCGTATTCTCCACTTTCTCTTACTACTGTTAATATAGTTCCTTCTATAGGCTTTATAACTGCCTTATAAGCTGTATCAGATCCATTTTTAAAAGCCTTAGCTAAATCTTCTGTACTTATTTGTTCTTTACCTTCTATAGACTTTGAGAATCCTCTTATTATTTGAGATAATATAACTCCTGAATTCCCTCTAGCTCCCATTAAAGAACCTTTTGATAAAGACTTTCCTATGTCTGTTATGCTATCATTTTCAACTTTAGCTAATTCCTTCATAGCATACGATATAGTAAGCGACATGTTAGTACCCGTATCTCCATCTGGAACAGGGAATACATTTAACTTGTCTACTAAATCTTTATGATTTTGAAGATTATTTGCACCTGATACAAACATATCTCTTAACATCTTACCTTCTATATATTGAATCATTTTTTTCCTCCTAATTACTTAACTCTTATACCTTGAACGTTTATATCTATTTTACTTACATTTATTGATGTAATCTTTTCAACTGTATATTTTACTTTATCTATTATGTTATTAGCAACTGTTGATATATTTGTTCCATATTGTAATATAACATATAATTCTATAGATATAGTATTATCTTCTAGTTCTTCGACTACAACTCCTTTAAAAGCATTTTCACCTTTTAATAATTCTACTATCCCTTTAGACTTATATCCTAAGCCTACTAATCCATAACTTTCCATTGCCGCTCTATATGCAACTTGTGATATAACTTGTTTATCTATTTCTATACTTCCATATTGATTAACTATTTTTGCACTCATGGTTTACCCCCTTAAGTTTATTTATTTTTTAATCTATTTTTTCTGCATAATTAATATTATATATATTTATAGTATTATACAAATTTATCTATCCTATAATATTATAAATATGTTATAATTTAAATCTACCCAAATTTATTATAATTTAAATTTTTAAAATTTGGGTATAAAAAAGAAAAAAATTAGTATTTCTTTTTTTAATATTTACTTTATACAGAATTATATATATAATTTTATATGATAACAACAAATTCTTCAATATGTGTAAAGCAAATATATATTTCTATTGCACGTTTTTAATATTTATGTTAATATAAATATGTTTTTAGTCTTTAAATATAGTTATCATTTTAAGGAGGTGTACGTAAATGGCAAAGGTATGTAGCGTATGTGGTAAAGGAAAGGTTTCTGGAAACCAAGTATCACATTCAAATAGACACAGCAGAAGAACTTGGTCTGCTAACTTAAGAAGCGTTAGAGCTATAATAGATGGTACTCCTAAAAGAGTTAAGGTTTGTACTAGATGTTTACGTTCTGGAAAAATAGAAAGAGCTTAATATGTTCTTTTTAAAAGCCTACTATTTAGTAGGCTTTTCTTTTACCCTTTTTTAGAACTCTTCATGAATTTTAAAACTATGGTAGAAAGCCATTTTGGTAATTTTATTGTAACCATCTTCATAAAATACTCCCCCCTACTATTTTAAACATTTAATTTTAGATTTGTTATTCTACTATCAGCAGAATTTAACTTATATCTATGATTCTTCAATTCATATATTTATAAAACTCTATAACTAATATAAAAAAAATAAGACCCCACATCCCATAAGAGTAAATGCTATAAGAGACGTCCATATCCAGTTAGGTAATATTATAGATAGTATCACAGCTACACCTACAGAAAAGCATACAATTCCAAACAATCTTTTTGAGCTGTTATTTTTCATAAATACCTCCAGTATGTATTTAATCTCTTTGTTACATTCTATATTTTTAATTTATGCAAACTGTTATACAATTAGACCTGTCCTATAATTTAAATAAAAAAATTATTTCACTCATATTTAAAACTTTACATCCTTATCTATTATACAAATATATCAATCTAACTTTTGTATCTATCTTAACCATAATTATTCTCTTTATAATAAAAAATTCGCTTCGCTTGAGCGACGTGTCGACGAAGCACTTCATGTCGCCAACGACTTGGTCCGTTGCTTGAGCCACTGCATGGGCGAAGTATTTCAAAATCTTTTTCACGCTCAAAACCAATTTATTGATATTACTTACATTCAGAATTTATCCACATTTTTTTAATATTATAATATCCTTAAACGAAAAAAATAAGATGTAAAATATACATCTTATAGTTCTTCATTATTACTACATACATTATTTAATAATATATCTATAGATTTTTTATCTATATAGTCTATAGGTTTATTTATCACTTCTAGAATCATTTTTTCATCATCGGATATATCTGATTGTTTTTTATTTGATATACTTACTCTCAATCCAGTCATTAGGATCTTATCTTTAAGACTTAACTCTTGGTAGTTCATTTTCCCCCTAAAATAAAATATTTTTATATTATCAGTAATTTCCTTAGGTATATTATTTTCTAAAGTAAAATTTATATATTCATCATTAAATTCTCTCATACCTACCATAAATACACATACATTTTTCTCTTTTATGTACTCATAATTATTTGTTATAAATTTTATACCTTTTATTTTTCCAATATATAATGGTCCTCCATAAATTATAGTATCGTAAGCCTTTAAATCTTTTTTACCTATATCCGATACTTCATATAAATCTGCATCTAGCTTTAGTGCTATCCATCCTGCATAACGTTTTGTAGCACCATATTTAGATTTATATATAACTGCAATCTTATTCTCCATAATATACCCCCTTTTGTTACTTTTATAAATATACAACCTAAATCATATACATCCTTCATTTACTTTTCTTAATAATATATATTTCACTTCACTTAAATTACGTTTTAGCTAAATACTCCAAACCACTATATACGCTATTTTTATATCGCCAACAATACGACTCTTGCTACTTCTTTTATCACATCCATTGGCCAAAATGTAATTTCTTGCATTTTTAACCTTATTTATATTGCCTCTATTCAAAATTTACCAACAATAATTTAATATTATAATTTCTTCATACGTAAAAAAAGATGGTCATAACCACCTTTTATATATTCTTTATTATAATTATACTTCCTTCTTTTACTTTTATATTACAATTAATATCAGTCATTACATTAGATATTCCTAAAGGCCTAGAAAATTTCATGTCATAATTCTCTAGCGGATACTCTAAGTTCTTTAAAGTTACACCTTTTGCATCATTTTTTATAGGTAATATAGATATTATATCTCCTATTTCTCCATCTATAGTTATTTCTTCATCTATAGCTATATATATTTCTTCTTTCTCTGAAACTATCTTAGGTATAATTCCTCTTTTTCTTATATAGTAAAGAAGGTTTACATTGGCAATAGTATGATCTATTCTTCCTCCTAAAGCTCCCATCAAATGTATCTCTTTCGCTTTTAATTTATCTGAAAGTTCTATACATAATTCTGTATCTGTTTCATCTTTTTTAGTTGGAAATTTTTTAAATTTAACCTCTTTACTATTATAATACTTAATAATATTTTCATTTACAGAGTCTAAATCTCCTATTATATAATTTGGTACTATATTCATATTGTAAGCATGATTTGCGCCTCCATCTGAACATATTATATAATCATAACTACCTGTTGTAACTATATTATTTATATAATCATAATCTTTAATTTCACCATTTAACAAGATACAAATTTTCATAGCTCTACTTCACCGCACATGCATTTTTTCTAAATAAGTCTACTGTAGATTTTATATCTTCACTATTGAATATTGCAGATCCAGCTACTATTACATTTGCTCCGGCTCTTACCACTTTATCTACATTATCAGGTTTTATTCCACCATCTACTTGTATATCTACATTTAAACCTTCACTATCTATAAATATTTTCAATTCTTCTATTTTAGGTATCATACTTTCTATAAATGATTGACCTCCAAAACCAGGATTTACAGTCATAATAAGCACCATATCAACATCTCTTATTATATGCTTTATGGTTTCTATTGGCGTTGCAGGATTTAATGAAACCCCAACCTTTATTCCATATGATTTTATATTTTGTATAGTTCTATGTAGGTGTCTACAAGCTTCTTGATGAACTACTATTATATCACAACCTGCATCAACAAATTCTTTTATATATTGATCTGGATTCTCTATCATAAGATGAGCATCAAATACCATATTTACATCTTTTCTTAAAGATTTAACTACGCTAGGACCTAAAGTTATATTCGGAACAAAGTGTCCATCCATAACATCAATATGTAAATATTCACATCCTGCATTTTCTACCTTTTTAACATCTTCTAATAATTTTGCAAAATTCGCTGATAATATTGATGGTGCTAATTTGATCATTTTAATATCTCCTCTTCCCTGCTCTTATTTCATTTAATAATTGAATATAGCTTTCATATCTTTTTTTAGATATCTCTCTATTTTCTACTGCTTCCTTTACGGCACAACTTGGTTCATTTTCATGAATACATCTAGAACCAAATCTGCATTCATCATACTTGTCAAATTCTATAAAATATTCTTTCAATTCACTTTCATCTATGTCATCAAGTATCAATGAACTAAATCCAGGAGTATCTGCAACCATTCCTCCACACTCTAATTTTAGAAGTTCTGCATGACGAGTAGTGTGTTTACCTCTTTTAATTTTATCACTAACTTCTCCAGTCTTTAATTCAAAATTTTTATCTACTTCATTTAATAAGCTAGATTTTCCTACACCAGATGGTCCAGCAAACACAACGGTATTTCCTTTTAGTTCTTCTTTTATTTTATCTATGTTTAATTTAAGCTTATTACTAACAGGTATTACCTTATATCCACTTGCTTCATATATATCTTTTAATTCATCTAAAAGTTCACCATCAGTATCCAGGTCAACTTTAGTAAATACTATAACTATTTCCAAATTTTCTTTTTCTGCTAAAACTATAAATCTGTCTAATAGTGATAGGTTTGGTGATGGATTTTTTATAGCAAATACTATTAAAGCCTTATCTACATTTGCTATTGGTGGTCTTACTAGTTCGGTATCTCTCTCTTCTATTTCCTCTACAACACCTTTTTTATTTTCTTCATCAACTACATTTATACTAACTCTATCTCCAACTAAAGGCGTTATTTTATTTTTTCTAAATATTCCTCTAGCTCTACATTCATAAAGTCCATTTTCTGTATCTACGTAGTAAAATCCCCCTATGCCCTTTATAATTTTTCCATTTATCATTAATTGCCTCCTTAAAATTTTAACTAATATAACTATTTTATCCTATTTTTAAACAATATCCTAATAACTTTTTAAAATTTCTATAAATTTAGTTATAATTCACTCATCGTGTTAGTAAATTTTTCAATAATAAAACACCTATAAATATCAAAACCTAAGATTATAACTGTTAATCTAAAAGATGACTACTATATATTGGAGATTAATAATAATTATTATTAACTATCAAAAAAAGTAATACAATTAATATTTAAAGTTAGAAGAAGGATGGAGACCAACCTTTTTCAACTAACGAACAATTAAGTTTAAATAAATAAAAATACTAAATTATCCATATTTTCTAAAATATCATAATATCCTTGATCATAAAAAATTCGCTACGCTTGAGCGACGTGTCGTCGAAACACTTCATGTCGCCAACGATATGACACTCACTACCACTTTGAGCAACGTGTTGGCGAATCATTTCGGTGACATCCGTTGCTCAAAATGTCATTTTTTGCTTTTCTGAAACTATCGATATTATTTATATTTATAATTTATTCACAAAATTTTTTATCATAGTTTCCGTGTACATAAAAAAATAGTAAAATCTAATATTTAGACTTTACTATTTTTAATTAATCCTTATCTAACTTACGTAATTTATTTTATTAAAATTTGTTACTCTGTAAAATTATTATGTTCACTTATGCCATCACTTGTATCTCCATCAGTGCTTCCACTTGCTTCTCCATCAGTGCTTCCACTTGCTTCTCCACCAGTGCTTCCACTTGCTTCTCCACCAGTACTTCCACTTGTATTTCCATCAGTGCTTCCACTTGTAACATTATCTTGTGTATGAGGTGGTTGTGTTACTTCTTCTGAAGGTTGAACTTCTTCTTTCTGACCTTTACTAACAACTACATTTACAATTCCCCATTCTTGATTATTTTTACTACCTGATTTAGGATCTTGAGATATAATTAATCCACTACTGTATATATCACTGTACTCATACTTTATATTACTACCTAAGGATAACTTATTCTCCTTTAGAATATTTCCCGCTTCTCCTAAAGTAAGTCCTACTACATTAGGTATATTCCCATTCATAGGTCCTTTACTTAATACTAAAGTCACTACATCGCCTTCTTGAAGAATAGAACCTGACATAGGTTGTTGAGATATTATTTTACCTTTCTCAACTTCATTACTATACTCATCTTCTATATTAACCCTTATATTTAGATTTAATTTATCAAGACTCTTTTGTGCTTCATCTAACGTTAAATTGTATAAATTTGGTGTAGTTATCTGACCGTCATTATTACCAAATCCTCTTAAAAAGAATTTAGCAACTATAAATACTTGAGTAACTAAAATTAAAATTAATCCAGCTAAAGCTATTTTTAATCTTTTTCTACTCCTGTTAGGCGATTTTTTATTTTTTTGCTTCTTCTTATACTTAGGCTTTTCTTCTTCATAGTAATCATCATTGTCTTCATCATCATAAACTACTTCTTCATCATATCTATCTTTTTCTATATTTATCTGTTTATTCAATTCCTTCATATCTATATTTTTTGTAACATAATTATCATACTCTTTTATAAAATCCAAATCTATGTTCTTTTCTATATACTCTATATCTTCTATGACTTCCTCAGCAGTTTGATATCTATCAACACTAGATTTCTCAGTTAATTTCTTAATTATAGTTCTAACACTTTGAGGTATATTCACCCTTTCTTCTGAAGTAAATTCAATTTCATCGTTTATATGTTGTAACGCTATAGATATAGGACTATCCCCTCTAAAAGGAACTTTGCCTATTATCATTTCATATAAAACTATTCCTAAAGAATAAAGATCTGCATTATTACTTACAAATTTACCCTTTGCTTGTTCTGGTGAAAAATAATGTACAGAACCTATTATACTACCAATATTAGTCATAGTTGAGTTGGAAACAGCTTTTGCTATACCAAAATCCGCAACCTTAACAACCCTTCCTTCATTAGATATAAGTATATTGTGTGGTTTTATATCTCTATGAATTATACCCTTTTTATGAGCCGCACTAAGAGCCATCGCTATTTGCTTTGTTATATCAAGGGCTGTATATTCATCTAGTGTTCCTTCATTTTTTATTATTTCTTTTAAATTTTGTCCATCAATATATTCCATTACTATATAATGAACTTTGCCATCTTCTCCTACATCATACACATTCACTATATTAGGATGTGAAAGACTTGCAACCGCTTCTGCTTCTCTTTTAAATTTACCTAAAAATTCATCATCGTCTACAAATTCAGGTCTTAATACCTTAACTGCAACTATTCTATTTAATAAAATATCTTTAGCTTTGTATACAAAAGCCATTCCTCCATCACCAATTTTTTTGATGATTTCATATCTATTTCCTAAAACAGTCTCTCCCACTTTATCACCATCCTATTTCTCTTCTATCAATATAACCGAAATATTGTCTCTTCCAGAAACATCATTTGCGGTATTTATCAATTCTTGTGCTAAATCCTCTACATTTTCATCTTTTAATAGTATCTCTTCTATGGTATTATCATCTACAAATCCAGTTAATCCATCACTTGTTAATAATATCTTATTTCCTGTATCTATTTGCTTTTTAAATATATCCACTATAACCATTTCATCTGTTCCAATAGCCCTAGTTATATGATTCCTTCTTGGATGTGTTTTTGCTTCTTCTTCAGTAATAATATTTGCTTTTACAAGCTCTTCAACAACTGAATGATCTATTGTTATTTTATTAAAGCCTTCCTCGTTAAGTAAATAACATCTACTATCTCCTACGTTAGCAACATATAAATTATTTTTATATATAATTGCTATTACAAGTGTAGTTCCCATTCCTTCAAATTCTAAACTACTCATAGATTTTTCATATATTATATGATTAACATTATGATAAGCTTGTTTAATAATATCATCAATATAATCAATCTTTATATTACCACTTTGTAATAAATTTTCTTTAAAAAACTCAACTATATTTTCTACTGCTAGTTTACTTGCTACTTCACCTTTGTTATGTCCACCCATTCCATCAGCTAGTGCAAATATTCCAATAGATCCAAAATCTGTGTCTATTATTTCACCCTTACAGTAATCTTCGTTATTTTTTCTAACCTTACCTATATGGGATGCACAGTTATAAATCACAAAAATACCCCCTTAAAGCTACTTATGTTTTCTTCTCAATTGTCCACAAGCTCCACCTATATCTGAGCCCATAGATATTCTAACTGTAGCTGGTATGTTATTTTTTTCTAATATATCTCTGAATCTGTATATATGAGATTTATCTGGTCTTTTAAAATCTCTTTCTTCAACATTATTAACAGGAATCAGATTTACATGGCATAGCATCCCTTTTAATAATCTTATAAGTTCTTTTGCTTCTTTTTCAGAGTCATTTACACCTTTTATTAAAGAATATTCTATAGTAACCCTCCTATTTGTTTTTTTAATATAGTATTTACATGCATCTAATATATCTTTTATTGGATAAGCATTTGCTATAGGCATTATTTCTTTTCTTTTTTCATCATATGGAGAATGAAGAGACAGTGCTAAGTTAATAGGAATTTCTAAATCAGCTAATTCCATCATCTTCGGAGCTATTCCACATGTAGATAATGTTATATGTCTATAACCTATGTTTAAACCATTTTTATCATTAACAATTTTTAAGAATTTTTTAGTATTTTCAAAATTATCTAATGGTTCTCCACTTCCCATTAACACTAAATTTGAAACTCTCTTTCCTATATCTTCTTGTATCTTAAGTATTTGATCTATAATTTCCCATGGCTCTAAATTTCTTATCAATCCTTCTAATGTAGATGCACAAAATCTACATCCCATTCTGCATCCAACTTGATTTGATATACAAACTGTAACTCTATCTTCATAATCCATCATTACAGATTCTATTATATTACCATCATTTAATTCAAATAAGTATTTTCTAGTTTTGTCTATATTAGATTTTAAACTTAATTCTATTTTTAAATTTCCGATAAAAGAAACTTCTTCAAGCTTTTCTCTTAAAGACTTTGGTATATTTTTCATATCATCAAAAGTCTTTGCTCCTTTGTATATCCATGAATAGATTTGAGACCCTCTAAATGACGGCTCTCCTATAGATTTTACAAATTCTTTTAATTCTTCTTCTGTAAAGTTTTTTAATGCTACTTTATTTTGACTCATACTATCACTACCTTACTCTTTTTAATTTTGCTATAAAGAATCCATCCATACCGTGAATATTAGGATATATTTTTAAGTATCCTTTTTCTTGATTATCTAAATCTACATTTACTTCATCGATAGGTACTAATTCAAAGTTGTCATTTTCTTTTAAGAAATTATTTATTACTTCTATATTTTCACTATCTAATATAGTACATGTACTGTATAAAAGACTTCCACCTACCTTAACATACTTGGATGCATTTTCTAAAATCTTTCTTTGTAAAACTGGTAAATCTTTTATTTCTGCCTTTGATTTATATTTTATTTCTGGCTTTCTTCTTATTATACCCAGACCTGAGCAAGGAACATCAGCTAGAACATAATCAAATTTATCTACGCTATTTTCATCTAAAATTGATGCATCAAAGTTTTGAACTTCTACGTTTGTAAGACCTAATCTATTTACCGTATTATTTATAAGTTTTAATTTATGTTCAAATACATCTCTAGAAATAACCTTACCAGTATTGTTCATAAGTGTTGCTATGTGAGTAGTTTTTCCTCCAGGAGCACTACATACATCTAATGCATTTGAATTTTCTTTAGGATTTAATACCTTTGATGCCATCATAGAACTTATATCTTGTATAGTAAATAATCCTTCTTTAAATAATTCATTATTTTCTATATCTTTAAGATTTTCAACCTTTATAGCTTCATCTATAATAGATACTTTATAAACTTTTAACCCATTTTCTTTTAATTTTTCTATAAGTTCATCTCTGCTAATCTTTAATGTATTAGTTCTTAAATATATACTAGGCTTTTCATTATTAGCTTCTATTAAGTCTTCTGTAAAATCTCTTCCAAAACTATTAATAAAATTTTTTATCATCCAAGGACTATATGAATATTTAGTAGATAGATACATTATATCGTCATTTTCTATATCTACATTTAATATCTCATCTTTATTCCTTATAATATTTCTAAGTATGGCATTTACAAATCCACTAGATCTTTTATCATACTTCTTGACTAAGTTAACAGTTTCATTTACAGCTGCGTAATCCGAAATACTATTTAAAAACGCAATCTGATAAATCCCCATTCTTAGTAATATTTTAACACATATTGATAATTTTTGCGTCTTTATCTTTGAAAGTTTATTTATAACATAGTCTAAATAATATTTGTTTTCAACTACTCCATATACAATTTCTGTAGCTAGTCCTCTATCTTGATTTGATATTTTTAAATTTTTAAAATGTTTATTTATTGCTATATTAGAATAATTGTTATTTTCTTCTATATCACAAAGAATTTTAAATGCTATCTCTCTTGCCTTCATATTGTCTCCTTATATTTTACACAGAAAAAGTCCTAGAAACTCTAGGACAATCTCCATTTAATCATTATCTCTATTAGCTATTGCTACTAATCTAAGTAATTGAAGTACTGATGTTAAAGCTGCTGCAACATATGTTAATGCTGCTGCTGTAAGTACTTTTCTACTTTGATTTAACTCTTTCCCTTCTACAATACCTAAATTTCCAAGCTGAACTAATGCTCTATTAGAAGCATTAAACTCAACAGGTAAAGTTATTATTTGAAATAAAACTGATGCCGAAAATAAAAGTATACCTATTTCTAAAAATGGACCTCTCATAATAAATCCTAACGCGATTAAAATCCATGATATATTTGATGCAAAGTTTACTACCGGAACTAAACTACTTCTTAAATTTAGAGGCACATATCCTTTGGCATGTTGAATCGCATGGCCACATTCATGAGCAGCAACAGCTACTGATGTTACTGATGTTCCGTAGTATATATCTTGAGATAATCTTAATACTTTACTTCTTGGGTCATAATGGTCACTTAAATGACCTCTTACCATTTCAATTCTAACATCATATAATCCATTTGATTCTAATATTCTTCTTGCAACTTGTTCCCCTGTAAATCCTCTTTGAGTATTGACTCTTAAAAATCTACTAGTTGTTGAACTTACTTTAAACTGAGCATACATAGTAAAAAGTATTGCTGGAATTAAGATTATGAAAGTAGGATCAATTCCTCCATAGTATCCGTAACCATAGTATGGCATTAAAAACACTCTCCCTTAATATTTATTTTTTATTAGTTAAGAAATTTATTGCATTTTCAATTTCATGTATATCTATTAAAGTATCTACACATGGCCCGTTTGGTCTTTTGTTAAATACACCTAACACTGGTATATGCTTCATATCTTGAATACCAGATGTTAAATCTCTCTCACAAGCTACAGCTATAACAGCTTTAGGTTTATTATCTATAATTATTTTTCTAGCTAGTGTTCCACCTGTAGCTATAAATACATTCATTCCAGTTTTTTCTTTTAGTTTGACTAAGTCACTTACATTACATAATCCACATTTTGCACAATTTTCTATTTTATTAGTTACTTTTAATTTGCAACTATTTTTTTGTATACAATGAGGTATAAGTATTAATATATCTTCAGAATTAAAATTATATTCATTGCTATATATATAGCTATTATTTAATTTCACAAATATTTTTCTTATTTCATTTTTAGGTATACCTATAGATGAAGCTATAAAAATCACTGGATTAAATAATAAGTTTGCAATTTTTAAGTTAATTTTCATTAAACTAGAACTAACTTTTTTATCCTTAATTACATTATAAGTAACTATTGTTGAAAAAATTATAATAATTATTATAGATAATACTAAGATATTAATTAATAATCCAAATATATGAGCTAAACTAGATATAAATATATTTACAATAACAGTACCTAAAATAAGTATTGCTACTAATATACATATTGTTGTTAGGTATTTTTTGATGTCTATCATATGCACACCTAACCTAATATTGTATTAGTATTTATATTATTTCCTTTTATATATTCAGATACAAGTACCCTTTTCTTTCCTGGCATTTGAATTTCTTTAACTAAAACTACATTATCCTTAGTACTTACTCTTATACCATCTTTGTCAACCTTAAGTACTGTTCCTGGCTCTTTATCACTAGTTTCATTTAAAACTTCAGTTTTCCAAACCTTCATAGTAGATTCTTCATAAGTTGTATAAGCACTTGGCCATGGATTTACACCTCTTACAAGATTATGTATTTCCCTTGCTGATTTTGACCAGTTTATTTCTCCTAAGGCTTTATTCATCATTGGAGCATATGTAAACTCTTCATGATTTTGAGGTATTCTAGGGGCAGTTCCTTTTTCTATTTGTTTTAATGTTTCTATTAAAACATCCGCTCCTATATCTTTCATTTTGTCATGAAGTTCTCCTGCTGTTATTTCATCATCTAAATCAAATTCTTCTGTTAATATCATATCTCCAGTATCTAGACCTTCATCCATATACATAGTCGTAACACCAGTTTTGTCTTCTCCATTTATTATTACCCAGTTTATTGGAGCTGCTCCTCTATATTTAGGTAATAATGAGACGTGAACATTTATACATCCAAATTTAGGTATATCTAATATTGATTTTGGAAGTATTTGACCAAATGCAACTACTACTATTATATCTGGATTTAATTCTTTTAAAGTTCCTACAAATTCTTCATCTCTAGCCTTTATCGGTTGATATACCGGTATATCATATTTTAAAGCTAATTCCTTAACAGGTGGCATACCTAATTTTTTACCTCTATTTTGTGGTTTATCAGGTTGAGTTACAACACCTATTACGTCATATTTTTCATCTATCAGTTTTTGTAAACATCCTGTAGCTATATCAGGTGTTCCCATAAATAGTACTCTCATTTTATCAGCTCCTATTATTTCTCTACTTTATCTACGTATAGTATTCCATCTAAATGATCTATCTCATGGCAGAATGCTCTAGCTAAAAGCTCTTCTCCTTCTATTTCAAATAATTGACCTTTTCTATTATAAGCTCTTACTTTTACAATATTTGGTCTTCTAACTATTCCTGATTCTCCTATAACACTTAAGCATCCTTCTTCTCCTATTTGTTCTCCAGATGTTTCTATTATCTCAGGATTTATAAGTTCTAGTAACCCATCTCCGATATCTATAACTACTATTCTTTTTAATATACCAACTTGAGGTGCAGCAAGTCCTACTCCATCAGCATTATACATTGTATCTGCCATATCATCTAATATTTGTATTATCTTTTCATCGATTACTTCAACTTTTTTTGCTTTCTTTCTTAAAACTGGTTCTCCTATTTGAACTATTTCTCTTAATGCCATTTTTTATTCCTCCTATAATACACTGTTTGGATTAATGTCTATTGATATGTTTATTTCTTTACTAAACACAACATCTCTTTTTGTTATACATATATATTTTATTATACCCTTTAATAAATTAATTTCAATATTATCATCTTTAAATAATATTTGCCATCTATAATTTTGATTTATCTTAGAAATTGAACAAGGATTTGGTCCTAATATAAATTCAAAATCAGTTATACCTCTTCCTTTTAATAAATATATAATGGAATCATACATATTTTGAATATTCTTTTTTACTAAGTTTTCATTTTCTCCGCTTACTACTACACTTATCATATTATTAAATGGAGCATATCCAAATGCTTTCCTTATTTTTATTTCATCTTCATAAAATCCTTCAAAATCATAATTAATAGCTCGTCTTATTGAGTAGTGATCTGTATCATATGTTTGAAGAACTACTTTCCCTTCTTTATCAGATCTTCCTGCTCTTCCTGAAACCTGGGTTATTAATTGAAATGTAGTTTCAAAGCTTTTAAAGTCCGGGAAGTTCAGCATCATATCTGCAGATAATATACCAACTAAAGTTACATTATCAAAATCTAGACCTTTACTTAACATTTGTGTACCTATCAATATATCTGCTTCTTTATTTTTAAATTTATTTAATATTTCTTCAAGAGACCCTTTTTTTGAAGTTGTATCCTTATCCATTCTAAGAACCTTAAGTTCTGGAAAAATTACTTTTAATTCTTCTTCTATTTTTTGAGTACCTACTCCAAAAGGCTTAACATATATACTACTACACTCTGGACATTCCTTAGGTATCTCTCTTTCATAACCACAATAGTGGCATCTTCCTATATTTTTGCCCTTATGATATGTAAGAGATATATCACAATTTTCACATTGGAACACATATCCACAACTTCTGCATGATACAAAACTTGCATATCCTCTTCGATTTAAAAATAATATTACTTGATTATTATTTTTAATAGCTTGTTTTATTTCATCTTGAAGTTTAAAGCTAAAGATGCTTTTGTTTCCTTTATTTAATTCTTCCTTCATATCTACAACTTCAATTTTAGGAAGTGGATTTTTATTAGCCCTTTGATTTATTTCAATAAGATTATATTCTCCATTTTTTGCTTTATAATATTCATCTATAGATGGGGTTGCAGAACCTAATACTAATGATATATCATTTTTATTCGAAATAAATTTTGCAACTTCTATTGCACTAAATTTAGGATTCTTTTCTGATTTATAAGAAGTTTCATGAAACTCATCAATTATTATTACCCCTAAACTATTAAAAGGCGCAAATAAAGCAGATCTTGCTCCTATTAATATTCTTATATTACCAGCTTTAATAGCTTTATAAACATCATGTTTTTGTCCTTCAGATAATTGACTATGAAAAACGCCTACAATGTCTCCAAACCTATTTTTAAACCTAGTTATAGTCTGTGGTGTTAAAGCAATCTCAGGAACTAATACTATGCTATCCAATCCTTGACTCAAAGCATAATCTATTATCTCCATATATACTTCAGTTTTTCCACTACCTGTTACTCCATGTAACATATAAGGTTTTTTATTTTGGTCAAACATTTCCGATATAACTTTATTACATGCATTTTTTTGTTCTTCATTTAAATATATTTCTTTTTGCTCTAAAGTATAAGCATTTTCTGGATTTCTATAGTAATCTTCCAATTTAATATCTATCAAATTCTTATTTTGAAGTGATAATATACTTTGTTTAGATGCCTTTAATATATCAATTAAATCATTAATTTCTACTCTATCATTATTTTTTAGGAAATTTACTATTTCCTTTTGTTTTACACCTAAGTTTATTTTATTTTTCTTTAAATAGTCATCAACTTCATCAGCTTCTATTGAAAGTGATATATAACACAAGTTTTTTTCATTCTTATGATTTTTATATTCCCATTTTAAATTAATTATATTTTTTTTACTCATTTTATCTAATATATAATTTATATTAGGTATTTTTTTTAACTTTTCAGTTTTTAATTTTCCCTTTGATATATTTATTTTACTAATAATATCTTTTTGTATATCATCTAATGATGATAATAAATCTGTAAACTCATTTTCATTTAAATTCAATACTTCATCACTTAAACTTACAACTTTATAGTTATTTACTTTATATCCTTTAGGATATATTAAATTTATGCAATCTATATAAGTACAAAGATATCTATTTTTCATCCAGTTTACAAGTTCTAAATCCTCTAATTTAAAAATAGGTTCTTCATCTAATACATCTACTACTTCCTTAAGCTTTATATCTTCTTCTAAAGTATCAGATATTTTAAATACAAAAGCCTCTGTAGGTTTATTTCCTTTTCCAAATGGTACTAAAACCCTATGACCAACATATATCTGATTTTTTAAAAATTCCGGTATTTTATATGTAAATAAGTTGTCAGTGTGGAAAGTATTACTTCTTACTATGACTTTTGCGTATTTTTCCATATTCTAACCTCTATTTTTTATTTATATCTTTTAGTTAAATTATATCCTGTTACGTAAAAATATAAGCATCTATATTAATAGATGCTTATACACTAAGTAGCTCTTTTATCTTATCTAAAATAATATTTGCTACCTCTTCTTTTTTCATTTTAGGATATTCTGTAATATTACCTTCTTTATCTATGATTTTAACTATATTAGTGTCTACACCAAATCCTGCACCTTCTTTAGTTAAATCATTAGCTACTATGAAGTCTAAATTTTTCTTTTTTATTTTAAGACTTGCATTTTCTATAAGGTCATTTGTCTCAGCTGCAAATCCAACTAAGATTTTATTATTTTTTATTTTTCCTATTTCTTGTGCTATATCTTTATTTCTATCTAATTCTATAATTAAATCATCATCTGATTTTTTTATTTTTTTATTAGAGTAGTTTTTAGGTTTATAATCTGCTACTGCTGCACTTTTTATAACTACATCATTTCCATCTAAATTTTCTAAAACAGCTTCGTACATATCTTTTGCAGATTCTATTTTTACTAGTTTTTTCAGATTTTGTGGTGGAGTTAAATTTGTTGGACCTGTTATAAGTGTAACATCTGCTCCTCGTTCTATAGCTTCTTTTGCTATAGAATAACCCATTTTTCCAGTAGATCTATTAGTTATGTATCTCATCGGGTCAATACTCTCAACTGTAGGTCCAGCTGTTACTATTATACTTTTCCCTTTTAAGTCTTGCTCTTTTGAAAGCAATTTAACAACTTCATCCACTATAATTTCCGGAGATGCTAATTTTCCTTTACCTGTATCTCCACAAGCAAGTCTACCACTTTCAGGCTCAACAAAGTTATATCCTAATTCCTTTAATGTATTTATATTTCTTTGTAGTATTGGATTTTCATACATATTAGTATTCATAGCTGGTGCTATTAATACTTTCGCCTTTGTAGCCATAACTGTTGTAGTAAGCATATCGTCTGCTATTCCATTTGCAATTTTACCTATAACATTAGCTGTAGCTGGTGCTATTAAGAATACATCAGCTCTTTTAGCTAGAGATACATGTTCTACATCCCAAGTTTTAGGATCTTCAAACATATCACAAACTACATAATTTTGGCTTAACGATTGAAATGATAATGGAGTAACAAATTCTGTTGCAGATTTTGTCATTATCACATTAACATTTACGCCAAGTTTTCTTAATCTACTGATAACATCTAAAGTTTTGTATACAGCTATACCACCACTTACGCCTATTACAACAGTCTTATTCTTTAACATAGAACTTACTCCTCTTCTGTAGTATGTTCTTCTATTATTACTTCTTCTTTTTTATCTATTTCTTCTTGAGTTAATAATCTAAATGTTATTTTTTCATCAGCAACTTCTTGAGTAGCTATAGTTACTGGTTTATTATTATCTCTATTCTTAGCTGAAACATAAACTTCAGCTCCGTCTATTATTTCTCTTGCTCTCTTTGCAACAGTTCCAACTAAATAATATCTGTTGTCTATTTTATCTAATACTTCATTTATTGATGGCTTTAACATTTTATAATTCCTCCTTAAATTTATCTATAATATTATTTTTATATCTAGTAACTTTGTTTTTCTCAGCTGATATTATGGCTTCAACATCATTAACCGATTTTTCTATATCTTCATTAACTATAAAGTAATCATAGTTAACTATTTGGTTTATTTCTTCAAAAGCACAGCTAAATCTCTTCTCTATCTCTTCTTGAGTTTCTGTACCTCTTCCGACAATTCTACTTTTTAGTTCTTCTAATGATGGTGGAAGTACAAATATAAATACACCCTCAGGATAAACTTCTTTTATTTGTCTTGCTCCTTGCATTTCTATTTCTAATATAACATCTTGCCCTTTTTCTAAGCATTCTATTATAGCAGCTTTTGGAGTTCCATAGAAGTTATCATATATTTGAGCATGTTCTAAGAATTCACCATTTTCTATCATTTTAGTAAATTCCTCTTTTTCTATAAAGAAATAGTTAACACCATGAACTTCTCCATTTCTTGGTTTTCTAGTTGTAGCTGATACTGATAATTTTATCTGATCATTTTTGTTTAATAGCGCTTTACATATCGTACCTTTTCCTGCACCTGATGGACCTGATACAACTAATAATAGACCTTTTCTGTTAAGCATCAATCTCTTCCTTTCTATTGGTTCATATATTATGTCTTAAAATCTATTTAATAATTTATAATTATTCTATGTTTTGTATTTGTTCTCTAATTTTCTCTAATTCACTTTTAACTTCCACAACTAAGTTAGTTATATTTAAATCAGAAGATTTAGAACCTATAGTATTTGTTTCTCTATTCATCTCTTGGATTAAAAAGTCTATTTTTCTACCTATTGCTTCATCTTTTACAACAGTATTTTTTAATTGTTCTATATGACTTTTAAATCTTACTATTTCTTCTGTTATATTACTTTTATCTGCATATATAGCAACTTCCTGAGCTAATCTATTTTCATCTATTATACTAGGGTCTTCTAACATATCACTTATTCTATTTTTTAATTTTTCTTTATAATCAATAACAACATTATATGAGTATTTTTCAATATCTTCAATATAATTTTTAAGAAGATCGCATCTATTTTGTATATCGTCCGCTAATTTTTTACCTTCTTCACTTCTCATTTCTTTTAGCTTAAGTAATGCATTTTCTAAAGCTACCTTTAACATTGACCACAACTTGTCTTCATCATCTTCTTTTTCCTCAGTTTTTATAATATCTGGAAATTTTGCGATATTCATTACACTTATATCATCAACTAAGTCAAATTTATCCTTTATTTGCTTTAGTATAGATACATATTGAGTTGCTAACTCTTCATCAAATTTTAAGTTTACATCTTCATTACCTAATAAGTCAAGCTTTATATATAAATCAACTCTACCTCTTTTTATATAGTCTTTAATTAATATTCTTGCCTTATCCTCTAAAAATGATAATTTTCTTGGAAGACGTATATTTATATCTGCATACTTGTGATTTATAGTTTTACACTCAACTAAGAACTGATAGTTATCATCCTTATATTCTCCTCTTCCAAATCCTGTCATACTTATTGCCATTTACTATACCTCCAAAATTCCTTCACATATTTTAACAGCAGGGCCTGTCATATAAACAAAATCATCTATATCTATTTTTACACATCCACCTTCAGATTTTGCATTCACACTTTTATTTACTTTTCCTAAATAATTACATATTATTGCTGATGCCGTCATTCCAGTTCCACAGCCTAATGTATATCCACATCCTCTTTCCCATGTACGAACTATAATGTTATTATTATCTTCTATTTTAACAAAATTTACATTAGTTCCTTTTGGGAAAACTTTATTTTTTTCTAATAAAGGTCCATATTTACATACTTCTTCTATACTTATGTTATCAACTAATATAACAACATGCGGAACACCCATAAGCATAGCATTTACCTTAAAAGTTCTATCTAATACTTCTAGATTCTCACCTATAAACATTTTATTATTAGATATAGCAGGAATATCTTCACATAAAAAACTACCATTTCCCATATTAACTTTTATAGTATCTATTTCTCCATGTTTAAGATTTATTTTGACTTTTTTTATTCCATCTAATGTATCAACACTAAATTCTTCTTTTCTAACTATATTATTGTCATAAACGAACTTAACAAAACATCTTAATCCATTTCCACACATAGCAGCTCTACTTCCATCCGCATTATAATATACCATTTCTACATCACACTTATCAGAATTTTTAACAACAAGTAATCCATCTGCTCCTACAGAAAATTTTCTGTGACATGCACATTTAGCATATTCAGAGTAATCTGATGCATCTTTATTATCAAATCTTCCATCTATAGCAACAAAGTCATTTCCTATTCCATGTAGTTTCCAAAATTTCATAATCAATCCCCCTCATAAATTTAATTTACTAACTTATAATTATACAATATTTTAATAGTAAAAGGAAATTATAAATATATAATCAAATCCTCCTATTCACAATATATGTATATTGTGTAATAATTAATTTATTAAATGTTTATATAGAAAGGAGAAATATTATGGCTTTAGATGGTTTAGTTATACATTCTATAGTAGACGAATTACATAAAAAACTTTTAGGTGGAAAAATAGATAAAGTGTATCAGCCGGAAAATGATGAAGTAGTTTTACATATAAGAAATAATAAGGAAAACTTTAAGCTAGTTTTAAGTTGTAGCGCTTCTAATCCTAGAGTCTACCTAGCTAGTGACTATAAAAAAGAAAATCCTATAAATGCTCCTATGTTTTGTATGTTATTTAGAAAATATATACAAGGAGGAAATATAGTAAATGTTTCTCAAGTTGATTTTGAGAGGATAATAAAAATTAGCGTTGAATCTTTTGATGAGTTAAAAGAAAAAACAACTAAGGATATTATAATAGAAATAATGGGAAGACATAGTAATATAATTCTTACTCATTCATCTAATAATAAAATTATAGATTCTGCAAAAAGAATACCTCCAAGTGTAAGTAGAGTTCGTCAAATACTTCCTGGTCAAACTTATGTACTACCACCAAAACAGGATAAATTAAATCCTATTAATGAAATAAGTTTAAATTCATTTGTAGATACTTTAAGTTCTTTTGATGGTCCTATTTTTAAAGCTATATATTCTAAGTTTTTAGGAATAAGTCCTGTTGTAGCAAAAGAAATATGTTTTAGAGCTAATATAGATGAAAATATATTAGTAAGTGAAATGTCTTCAAATGATATATCTAAAATTTACAATGAGTTTTATAATTTGTTTAAATCTATAAAAGATAATGTCTATAATCCTAGTATGGTTATAGATGAATCAATAGATAAAGTTTTAGATTTTAGTTGCATAAATTTAAATCAATTTAGTAATTTATCTGTTATAAATGATGATAGTATATCTAAAATATTAGAAAATTACTACCTAACTAAAGATATAAAAGATAGAATTCATCAACGTTCTTCAGATCTTAGAAAAAGTATATCTATAAAACTTGATAGACTTTATAATAAATTAAATAAACAAGAAAAAGAATTGATAGAATCTGAAAATGCAGAAATTTATAAAATAAAAGGCGAGCTAATTACATCATACATATATATGATAAAAAAAGGTATGGAAAGTGTTGAAGTTGTAAATTTCTATGATCCAGAATATAAAAATATAACAATATCATTAAATAAAAACTTTACTCCTTCAGAAAATGCTCAAAAATATTTTAAAAAATATAATAAAATGAAAACTGCAAAAAAAGAAATTACCTCTCAAATGGAAATAACAAAAGAAGAAGTAAATTATTTAGAGAATATTATGCTTAGTATAGAAAACTGTGAAAATTTAGCTGAATTAATGGATATAAGAGAAGAATTAAGTAAGGTTGGATATCTAAAAGCTAAAAGTAATAATAAAAAAGAAACTAAATTAACTACTAAGCCTCATGAATTTATTAGTTCTAATGGTTTTAAAATTTTAGTAGGAAAAAATAATAAACAAAATGATCATCTTACTCTAAAAGTAGCCTCTAATGATGATATATGGATGCATACTAAAAATATACCTGGTTCACACGTTATTATAAAGACTGAAGGAAAAGAAGTTCCTGACGAAACTATATTTGAAGGTGCAATGCTTGCTGCATTCTTTAGTAAATCAAAGATGTCTTCACAAGTTCCAGTTGATTATACTAAGAAAAAAAATGTTAAAAAACCTCATGGTTCAAAACCTGGAATGGTTATTTATGAGACTAACAGTACTATCTACGTAACTCCTACAGAAGAATTTGTAACTAGGTTAAAATCTAAGTTCGATAATTAATATATAATAATAAAATTAATAATATATATTATTATAAAATCCTATAATAAAAAAGAGTTAATCTCATAACAGACGTTAACTCTTTTTCAATTTATTTTACAAGTTATTTATACTCCTCTTCAATTTTAAGTATTTTTGTTTCACCATATTTCATTAACTTCTTTATTAACATAATACATTACTTAATTTTGCTTATTATTTTTTTCATACAAATATATATTTATTCAATAATAATAAATTTCTTTAAGTATTTTCGTAATATAGTTTTCATAGAACAAAAAAAATACCTATACATAGATTAATATTTAACTCTATATATAGGTATATTAATTTATTTATGCAGTTGTTGTTCTTGCTTTAACTGATTTTTCATCTTCTTTTAAATCTGTGCTTGTATTGTTTAATAATACGTTTAATACTATACCTACTATTGCTGCTAAACTAAGTCCTGTTATTGTTACATTCTGTGTAACTGGTATACCTATAACTATACCTTTATTATTTAAGTAAGTCGTTCCTAAACCTATTACCATTATTGTTACTATTATAATTATATTTTTCTTGTTTTTTATACATTCACTATCTTTTACTGTTTTTACTCCAACTAAAGTTATCATAGAGAATAGTAATATACTTATACCTCCCATAACAGCAGTTGGTATACTTTGTAAAAATCCTCCAAACTTTCCTATACAAGATAGACATATTGCAAATATTGCTGTACGTCTAAGTAATGATGGATCATAATTTTTAGTCAATGCAAGTACTGCTGTATTTTCTCCATAAGTAGTATTTGCTGGTCCTCCCAAGAACCCAGCTACTATAGTAGCTAATCCATCTCCAAGTAACGTTTTATTTAAACCTGGATTTTCTAGAAAATTTTTACCTACTACTGCTCCATTTGTCGTCATATCTCCTATATGTTCCATAAAAACCGCTAAAACAACTGGGGCTATTATAACTATCGCTTCTAAACTAAACTTTGGTAGCGTAAACTTTGGTATTTCAAATAAACTAGCTTGTGCTATAGTAGTTGTATCTACCACTTGCAATACTAAACTTAATATGTACCCTATAATAACTGCAATTAATATACCTAATTGTTTTATAAATCCTTTACCAAAACTATTTATAAGAAGTGCTATAACTAATGTTATTATTGCTACCATAATATGATTTAATGCCATATCAAATGCTGTTGGTAATAAGTTAAGACCTATAACAGCTATCATCGCTCCTGTAACTTGTGGCGGGAAATATTTTTTTATCTTATCTACTCCAACCATTTTTATTACAAAAGATAACATAATATAAATTAAACCTGCTACAATTATACCACCTTGAGCATAAGCTAAATCACCATTAAATGCTTCTTTAACTGATAATATTAATGGTATAAATGCAAAACTTGATCCTAGAAATACTGGTACTTTTCCTTCTGTGCAGAAATGAAATATTAATGTACCTATACCTGCACAAAAGATTGCAACTGAAGGATTAAATCCTGTTAATATTGGAACTAATACTGTCGCTCCAAACATTGCTAATAAATGTTGTATTGATAATACTGTTTTTTTCATAAAAAACCTCCCATAAATTTTTTTGTGGGAGAAGTTATTCTCCCCTTTTCAGTATCTCTGTACTGAATTAAAAGGCACTATATTTATAAATTTATGCTCTTACTCATTAATTGTTACTGCATCTTCATCATCAATTTCTGATAACTTTACTGATATTATTTCATCATTTGATGTTGGAACATTCTTTCCTACATAATCAGCTCTTATCGGTAATTCTCTATGACCTCTATCAACTAAAACTGCTAACTGTATAGCCTTAGGTCTTCCTATATCTATAATAGCATCTAATGCACTTCTCACAGTTCTTCCTGTATATAATACATCATCAACTAATATTACTATTTTATCATCTATACTAAATTCAATATTTGAACCATTTATAACTGGGTCAACATCTATCTTTTTTAAATCATCTCTATATAGAGTTATATCTATCTCACCAGTATTTACTTGTGTCCCTTCTATTTGCTCTATTTTCTTACTTATTCTATTCGCTATAGGAACACCTCTAGTTTTTATTCCTACTAAAACAACATCTTCTATACCTTTGTTTCTTTCTATTATTTCATGACTTATTCTTGTTACAGCTCTTCCAATTGCCTTTTCATCCATTAATTGGGCCTTTTCTTTCATTAGTGACCTCCTAGTAATTTTTGTAAAATCTAAAAAGCTTCTTATCATAAGACAAGAAGCTATATATACAAATATGCTTAATAAAATACTATATAGTATTTTCACTTGCCTTATGATATCTCTGTATCATTTAAAGGTATACATTCATTATAATCATTATATATTCAACATATATATATTTCAAGCATTATTTTAACTTATTTAGTATCTCTTGAAAATACTTTGGTAGTTCTGAATCAAATTCAACATATTCTTTAGTTGTAGGGTGTATAAAACCTAATTTCTTAGCATGTAAGGTTTGACCTTTAAGCTTATTAAATTTATTATTTTTAGGTCCATATACTTCATCTCCTAATAAGGGATGGTTTATTGATAATGCATGAACTCTTATTTGATGAGTTCTTCCAGTTTCAAGACTTGCTTTCATATGAGTAAAATTTTCATATCTTTTAATAACTTCGAAATGAGTTATCGCATTTTTACCGTCTTTGACAATAGCCATTTTTAATCTGTCTTTAGGATTTCTTCCTATAGGCTTATTTACTGTTATTTTATCTTCCTTAACTACACCATGACATATAAACTGATATTCTCTAGTAATAGAATGATCTTTTAATTGTTCTGCTAAACTATTATGTGCATTATTATTCTTAGCAATCATTAAAAGTCCTGAAGTATCTTTGTCTATTCTGTGAACTATACCAGGTCTTATTATTCCATTTATAGATGATAGATTTTCTTTACAATGATATAAAATAGCATTTACTAATGTTCCCTCATAGTTTCCTGGAGCAGGATGAACTACCATATCTTGAGGTTTATTTACTATAAGTATATCTTTATCTTCATATACTATATCTATTGGTATATCTTGAGGTATTACCTCTAAAAGCTTCGGTGCCGGTATTTGTATAACTATTTTGTCATCTTCTTTTACTAAGTACTTTGCTTTTTCTATTTTTCCATTAACAGTTGCTTTTTTATCTTTTATTAATTTTTGTATATAACTTCTAGACATATCTCCCAGTTGCCCTGAAAGATATATATCTAGTCTATCGCCCTCTTCTTCTTCAATTACTATAAATTCTTTTATTTCATCCATTTTTACACCTACTTCTGCTTTTCTTTATTGTCATCATAAAATAATATATATATACATAAAAGTATTGTACCTAAAACTACAAATATATCGGCTACATTAAATACGTACTCCCATATTATTCTAAAATCAAAATAATCAACTACAAATCCGAGTCTTACTCTATCTATTAAGTTGCCTAAAGCTCCAGATATTATAAGTAGTATTCCAACTTTTCCAACCGTATTTACCTTTTTGGTGTGTAAATAATATAATCCATACATAGATGCTACAAGTGCCACAATTATAAATATTATTTGATTATTTTGAAACATTCCAAATGCTGCACCTCTATTTTCTACATATGTAAGATGGAATACATTTTGTATTATAGGTATACTTCCTATATCTTTTAAGTAATTTAGTGCTAATAATTTAGATATTTGATCTATACCTATTAATAAAATTATTATAAATTCATATATCAATATTTTTTCCTCCCTGACAATTATATATTATTATTATACAAAAAAAAGCTTCCTAATTGGAAGCCTCTATTCTTGTTTTTGCATTGTTTGATTTTTATCTAGATTCTCTATAAGCTCTGAGACTGTAACAAATTTATATCCCATTTCTTTTAATTTAGGTATAACAATCTCTAATGCTTGTATCGTTTGAGATTTTTTATTTCTTAAATTATTATAATCATGTAAAAGTATTATAGTCCCATTTTGAACCTTAGAAGTTATAGTGTCTACAATATAAGAAACACCTGGGTTTGACCAATCTCTAGGATCTAAATTAGACCATAAAACTATATTCATATCTTCTTCTTTTACTATATTACACATTGCCTTACTTATAGCTCTATATGGCGGCCTAAATAATTTAGGTTCTTCTCCTATAATGTCTTTTACTAATTGTTGTGTCTTATTTATTTCATTATATATATCATCATATCCTTTTTTCGAAACATTTATATGTGTAAATGTATGATTACCTATTTCATGACCTTCCTCATGTTGTCTTTTTAAAATTTCATGATTCCATTCAACATTTTCTCCAACTACAAAAAATGTTGCTTTTATATCATTTTTCTTTAATATATCTAAAACTTGCGGGGTAAAATCTTTATCTGGTCCATCGTCAAAAGTTAATGCAATTATTTTTTCATCTTCATTTCCATGCTTTATAATTATATCTTCATAATCATTTACTATATCTTGATTTATACTTGAAACCTCTAAGTCTTTTTCATTACTATATTTATAAACATAAATACCTGTAATTAAAATTAAAGCTATAGAAAACTGAATAATAATCTTTTTCATAATAGATACCTCTTTTCTTCAGACTAATCCCTATCTGATTCATCTTTAGGCATTTTATTCATTTCATTTAACTTTATAACTGTCTCATCATAAAACATATATCCTTTATTTATTAAGTTTTGATTTTCTTCTCTACTTGTTAAATGTAAATCTGGTTGACTTTTGGCACAATTAGAGCATACGTTAGTTTCAGGAAGTATCTCTAGTCTGTCTTTATCTATTCTCTGATGACAAATATCACATATACCATAAGTTCCATTTTCTATTTTGTATAATGCATCTTCAATATTATTTAATTTACCCTCTTCATGATTAGTTAGACTATTTTGCATATCCTGCATATATACCTCTGTTCCTATATCAGCTGGATGATTATCATAGCTTGACAACTCTCCTGAAGTATATTTTTCATTTGTATGATTTGTTGTATTTCCAAAAACAGTATTATCTCTCATTTCACTTATTAATCCAGTTAACTTTTCTTTTTCTTTTAGAAGTTTTTCCTTGTATTTATTTATATTCATATTCATCGACCCTCTCTATATTTATCTACTATATTCATAAGTTTTGCTATATACTCACCTATTACTGGCAAATCAACCCACGTACTTAATAAATAAAGCACCAATCCTGCTAAGACTGTAAAACCTATAGCTTGGCCAAATCCCTTTCCTAATCCAGCTACAAAATTTATTAAAAATAACCTTCTTTTGCTATCTGTTAACATCATATAATCTCTAATTCTACTTCTCTCAATTATTAGAATTAATCTTTCTAAGTATCTTCTTATAAGTCCAAAATCTTCTGATGTTATTTCACATAAGTTTAATTCATTCATAGCTTTATCAAGGTCTTTCATATTTATAGGATTTTGATTTTCTAGATTATTATCTTCTTTATATTTAATATGCCTCACTTCCTTTTTATAAAAAGATAATACAAGAATATTATGTGAAAAAATTAATCATTGTATGTGCACCGAAGTAAAAAAAGAGCTGAAATATTTATTATTTCAACTCCTCTTTATTACAACTTATAAAAATTTTCTTTCTATTAATCCAACCTTTTTATAAACTTTTCTTAAAGTTTTTCTAGCTTGTCTTTCAGCCTTTTCTGCACCAATAGCATATACTTTTTCTAAATAATCTTTATTATTTAAAAGGTCATTATATTGTTCTCTTATAGGTCTTAAACTTTCAACTATAACTTCGGCTACATCTTCTTTGAATATTCCATATCCTTTACCTTCATACATAGCCACTAATTCTTCGATAGATTTATTACCTAATTTAGAATATATTTCTAATAAGTTTTTTATTCCTGGCTGTTCATCGTTGTAGCTTATTACTCCTAATGAGTCTGTAACACTTCTTTTTATTTTCCTTCTTATAGTGTCTGCATCATCCGCTAAAAGTATGAATGCATTTTCATTCTCATCAGATTTACTCATTTTCTTTGTAGGTTCTTGTAAACTCATTACTCTTCCTACTTCTTTTGGTATATATGGATCTGGTATTTTAAATGTAGGCGAATATCTATTGTTAAATCTAGCAGCTAAATCTCTAGCCAATTCTAAATGTTGTTTTTGATCTTCTCCAACTGGTACTAAATCCGTTTGATATAATAATATATCTGCAGCCATTAATACTGGATATGTAAATAATCCTGCATTTAAGTTTGCTTCACTTTTTTGTGATTTATCTTTAAATTGAGTCATTCTACTTAACTCACCCATATAAGTCATTGTATTTAATATCCACATAAGTTCTGTATGAGCACTTACATGAGATTGTATAAATATAGTATTTTTTTCTGGATCTAGTCCGCAAGCTAAGTATTGAGCTAATAATTGCATTGTATTAGCTCTTAGATTTTTTGCTTCTTGCGGTACTGTTATTGCATGTAAATCAACTACACTATAAAAACAATCATATTCATCTTGAAGCTTAGTCCAGTTTTGTATAGCTCCTAGATAATTTCCTAAAGTCATTTTTCCAGATGGTTGTGCCCCACTAAATATTATTTTTTTCTCACTCATTTATTTCACCCCTATAACGCTTTTAACATATTTAATACTATGTCCTTAGAATTATGAGCTGCAACTTTAACAAACTCATCATAAGTAACATCCGCGCTTCCATCAGCCTTATCTGACATAGCTCTTATTATTACAAACGGAACCTTGTTTAAAGTACAAACGTGAGCTATTGCTCCACCTTCCATTTCTCCACAATAAGCATTGAAATCATTTACTAATTCTTCTTTTAACGCCTTAGAGCTTATAAATATATCTCCTGTAGCTACTCTTCCTTTTAATACTTTATTCGATTTCATTTCCTTTATAGAAGATTCATACGCTGCATTTATAAGTTTTTCATCTGCCACAAATACAGAACTTTCCATTCTCGGTATTGTTCCTTTTTGGTCTCCAAATGCAGTTGTATCTACGTCATATTGTATAGCATCAGTTGAAATTACCATATCTAAAACATCTAAATCTGAATGTAGCGCACCTGCAACACCAGTGTTAACAACTGCATCTACATCAAATTCACTTATTAATATTTGTGCACAAAGAGCAGAATTAACTTTACCTATTCCACATCTTACTAATACTATATCTTTTCCTTCTAATGTTCCTTTGTAGAATTTTAAGCTCGCTTTTTCTATAGTTTCTTTAATCTCCATAAGCTCAACTAATATATCTACTTCTTCGTCCATTGCTCCTATTATTCCTATTCTGTTCATAACGTCCTCCTAATGTTAATCCTTATCGTTTGTTTTGTAATATTAATTAAAATAAAAAACGTCCTATAAAATATATAGGACGGTTAATATTCCGCGGTACCACCTAAATTATATACAATTTAATGTATATCACTTAATTCTGCTATAACGTGCAGGTACGTCTTGGCTAATCTAAATAAACTATTTCACCTAACTCCTTCAAGGTCCATTCACTAAATTCTTTATGTTAAGTTCTCAGCACTCTTAACTCTCTGTATTAAAGTTTATTTAGCTACTAATCCTTTTCACTGGATTTAATTATTAATTTATATTATTTATATTATGTTCCATTTTATATTTTGTCAACCATACTTATAAATATATTTTAAATTAGATTTCTTTGCAAAAAAAATTAAACACCTTATGTGAATTTCCATAAGGTGTTTATAAAATTATTTTCTAGTAACCTTTATACCAGTCATATGGTCATTTAAATTATGCTTTTCTAAAGATTCATCTTCTACTCTATTTATTTCTAAAGCTAAAGTTTCTGATTTTATATAATCTTTAAAGTTTTCTACGGCTTGAGCTATTTCATCATCACCACAGAAATCTATATCTATATTATCTAATACATCAAAGTTACTTGATTTTCTTATTTGTTGTATTTTAGATATAAATTCTCTCGCATATCCTTCTTCGATTAACTCTGTAGTTAATGTAGTATCTAATATAACGAATAAGTTATTTTCCATAGATACATTAAATCCTTCTTTAGCAGATATATTTACTAATACATGATCTTTGTTAAATTCAAAGTTTTCTCCATCTATATCTACAGTTAAAGTTTCTCCAGCTTCAAGCTTTGGAGCAACTTCATTAGAATTTAATTTATTTAAAGCTCCAGCAAAGAACTTCATCTTAGCACCAAGTACAGGTCCTAATACCTTGAAGTTTGGCTTTAAGCTAAAGTTCATATATTCACCTAAGTTTTTAGCAAATACAACTTCTTTAACGTTAAGTTCTTCTTTTATTAAATCAACTACATCGCTTATAGTATCTTCAAATTTACCATCTACTAATACTTTTTGTATTGGTTGACGTACTTTTATTCTAGTAGCTTCTCTTGATGCTCTACCTAAAGTAACTAAGTTTTTAACTAAATCCATCTTTTCTTCTAATTCCGGATTTATTAATTCTAAGTTAGCTTTTGGATATAAACTTAAGTGTACTGATACTTCTTCAGTTAAGTTTCTATATATTTCTTCTGATATATATGGAGCAAATGGTGCTATAAGTCCACAAAGCTCTGTTAATATTTCATAAGTAGTGTTGTATACTGATTTCTTATCTTCTGTTAATTCAGTAGCCCAGAATCTTCTTCTTGAACGTCTGATATACCAGTTAGATAAATCTTCATTTATAAAATCTTGTATCATTCTTACAGTTTTATTTAATTCAAATATTTCTAAGTTTTCTTCAACTTCTTTCTTTAAGTTATTAAACTTAGATAATATCCATCTATCTAATTCAGGTCTATTTTTGTAATCAACAAAGAAATCTTTAGGATTTACTTCATCTGTATTTGCATATAATGTAAAGAAGTTATACACATTTTTCATAGTTCCTAAGAACTTACTTTGAACTTCTTTTAATCCATCAACGTCAAATCTTGTTGGAGTCCATGGTGGAGATACGTATAATAAGTACCATCTTAAAGCATCTGCTCCGTATTGATCAAATAGCTCAAATGGATTTACAGTATTTCCTCTAGACTTACTCATTTTCTTACCTTCTTTATCTAGTACAAGGTCATTAACTAAAACTCTCTTATATGGAGCTTTACCCATAACGAATGTAGATATAGCAAGTAATGAATAGAACCATCCTCTAGTTTGATCTATTCCTTCACATATAAAGTCTGCTGGGAATAATTCTTCAAAGTTTTCTTTATTTTCAAATGGGTAGTGATGTTGTGCAAATGGCATAGACCCACTATCAAACCAACAGTCTATAACTTCTGTTACTCTTGTCATTGACTTTCCACAGCAATCACATTTTAAATGTATATCATCAACATATGGTCTGTGAAGTTCTACAGTTTCTGGATTTACATCTTCTATAGCCTTTTCTGCAAGTTCTGCTCTAGATCCAACTGATTGCTTATGACCACATTCACATTTCCATATATTAAGCGGTGTTCCCCAATATCTACTTCTAGATATCGCCCAGTCATTTAGGTTTTCTAGCCAGTTACCAAATCTACCTTCACCAACGAAGTTTGGATACCATTCAACAGTGTTATTGTTAGCTATTAATTGGTCTTTTAATCTAGTCATTTCTATATACCAGCTTGGCTTAGCATAGTATACAAGTGGAGTTTGGCATCTCCAACAGTGAGGATAGTTATGAGCTACTTTTTCTTTAGAGAATAATTTATTTTCGTGAGCTAACCATTTTATTATTTCAACATCTACACCTTCCTCCATAACGAATTTACCTTCCCATGGAGTTGTTGTAAATTTACCACTTTCATCAACTGGTTGTAAAACTGGTAAATTGTATTTTCTACCTAAGTTATAGTCATCTTCTCCAAATGCTGGTGCAGTATGAACTATACCTGTACCATCTTCTGTTGTAACATAGTCACCACAAGTTACGAAGAATGCTTTTTCTTCAGTTTGTACGAAAGGCATTAATTGCTCATATTGTACATGTTCTAAATCTTTACCTTTCATTTCTGCTAGTACTTCATAGTCTTCACCTAATACTTTATTAGCTAATGCTTTAGCAACATAGTATACTTCATCATTTTGCTTAACTTTTACATAGTCAACTTCTGGTCCTACTGTTAACGCAACGTTTGATGGTAAAGTCCAAGGAGTAGTTGTCCATGCTAAGAAATATTCATCAGCATCAACCCTCTTGAATTTAGCTATTACTGTATTATTTTTAACTTCCTTGTATCCTTGAGCAACCTCGTGTGATGCTAAACCTGTCCCACATCTTGGGCAGTATGGAAGTATCTTATGACCTTCATATATATATCCTTCTTTATTGAACTTATCTAAAATCCACCATACAGATTCTATATAGTTATTATCTAAAGTTATATATGGGTTATCTAAATCTATTTCATAAGCCATTCTTTCAGTCATTTCTCTCCATTGTTTTTCAAAAGAGAATACTGATGCTCTACATTTTTCATTGAACTTATCTATTCCATAAGCTTCTATTTGTTGCTTATCTGATAATCCTAATTCCTTTTCTACTTGTATTTCTACTGGTAAACCATGAGTATCCCATCCAGCTTTCCTTTTAACTTGATATCCATTCATAGTTTTATATCTACAAACAGAGTCTTTTAAAGTTCTCGCTATAACATGGTGTATTCCAGGATTACCATTTGCTGTCGGAGGTCCTTCATAGAATACAAAACTTGGATCATTTTGTCCTTTTTCTAAAGTTTTCTCAAGTATATTTATATCATTCCAATACTGAGAAACTTCTGCTTCTGCTTGTTTTACAGAACTATCTACTAATGACTTAAATTTAGCCATAAAATCACCCTTTCTAAAATTTATATTTTTAATTTTTATCTAATATTAAACAAAATAATTTAATAGATAATATTATTTCTAATATAAAAAAACTCGTCCCCTAAAAAGGGACGAGTATTAATCGCGTTACCACCCTAATTTAATATATATTAAAATTTAAACTAATATATATTACACTCTATAGTTTAACGGCATTAACCGGCACAGCTTAATAAACAAACGTCTTTCAGCCTGCAGCTTAGGAGTGATTTTCAACTTTATAAATTTATTGGCTCTCAGCTTATACCAACTCTCTGTAAAATTATCTAAAGCCTACTGTCTCCATCATTGCTTTTAAAGTAATATTTTATTTTATAATAAAAAATTTTATAATAATTATTCTGAATAGTCAATATTTTTTTGAATAATCTTTTATTCTAAACTAGAAACTGCAACTTCATTTTGTAAATTGTACATCATAGTATTTTCAAATCCACTATGATTTTCATCTACATTATAGAATATTTCATCTATACCCTTTATTTCATCTTCTAGCAATGACTTAAATTTATTTCTAAATACTTTAAATTCCTTAACCATTGAATCATATTCTTTTCTTATTTCTATAACACTATTATTCGCTCTTTCTATAATCTGTCTAGCATCTAAATCAGCTTTTTCAACTATAATCTTAGCTTTTTTATTTGCTGCATTAGTAACATCTTCAGCTGTTCCTTGAGCCGTTACTAATGTAGCTCTTAATGTTTCTTCTATATTTTCATACTTATTAATTTGATCTTGATATAATCTTACCTTTTCCTTTAAATCTGCATTCTCTCTATATAGTTGTTCGTAGTCTTCTTTTACTAAATCTAAGAATTCATCTACTTCATCTTCTTTATAACCCCTTAATACTTTTTTAAATTCTTTATTTTCTATTTCAATTGGAGCTATCATCTATATTTTCCTCCTATATCATTAACTTCGCTTGAACTTTTATTCTACCTTTTTTCGTAATATCTCCTACATTGACGATAATTGATCTACCTTTACCTCTTACAGATATTAATGAATTATCTTCAATTTCCTTAGACGGCGAAGTTATTTTTTCATAATTTACATGGACTCTTTCCCCATTTATGTACTTTAAACTATCTTGTCTTGATATATTATAAAGCCCACTTATTATACAATCTAGCCTTTGTGATGAAACTGTAAAAGATATATCTTTATAGTTTGGTGAATTTGGTATAATATCATCTCTAGAAATTTTATTAACAATAACTTTATTCCTAGATACTTTATTTAGATTTATAGTTAAAAAGTCACATATACCATTAGCGACTATAACTTGGCAATAATTATCATGTATTATTATATCTCCTATTTTCTCTCTTACTATACCTAAGTTAAGTATCGCACCTAGATAGTCTTTATGAGATATTTCTTTAAATTTAAAGTTTCCCTCTACTTGAACTATCTCTAAAGTATCTTCTATATCCTCATATTCCATATAGTATGGATATATAAATATGACTTTTCTTTCTGCATCGTCATATCCTCCATCCACACTATATTTAATATCATTAAATGAATTTAAAATAGCTATTGCATTTTTTATTTCATAAGGATTTAAAAAATCAGTACATTTTACATCATAATGTTTCAAGCAACTATTAGCTTTATCTATTACTTTAAACATCTTATTTTTTAAATCTATGTCCTTTATATGATTAGTAAGTTTTATTTTATCCATATAATAATTACCTTAAATAAATAATCTCAATGCTATATTTTTTAATAGCATAAGTGCAAGTATAGCTATCATTGGAGAAAAATCCACAGGTCCATTTGTATATCTATACATAACTGATCTTATCGGTGATTCTATAGGCTCTGTTATTGTTGATAATACATCATAAAATTTTCCACCACCACTTGGTAACCATGTCATAAAACTTTTGATAACTATAATCCATGATAATATATCAAATAAATAATATATAGCAATTCCTATTGTGCTCATATTATCACCCCTTTATTTTCTATATAAGTATTTAAAAAATATAACTTTTAAGTTTAAAATTTTATATATATCACTTAATCAAATACTATTTACTTTGCCACGGGAAAAGTGTTTTACTTTCTAATTCTTTTTTTATACTAGAATCTATATCTACATTGTTAGGAGCTAATATAAAGATTCCCTTAGAAACTTTTTGTATTCCTCCATCTAAAACATATACTGCTCCATTCATAAACTCAAATATTGATTTACGCATTCCTAAATCATTTAAGTTTTCTAAATTAACTATAACTGCTTTTTTTTGTTTTAAATGATCCGCTATAGTAGTAACTTCCTCATATTTTTTAGGTTCTACTATAACAACCTTCATTGGACTTGCCGTATGCAAATTAACAATTTTAGCAGTTTTAGTATTTGGTATAGATGTAAATTGCTCTACTTCTTCTTCCTCTTCTTGATCATATTCTTCTTCTACACCATCAAATTCTTCTTCCTCTTCAGTTATCCAATTTTTTAATTTATTGAATATTCCATCTCCCATTATTAACATCCTCCTACTCATTTATTCTTTAGTTTATTGTATATTTATTTGATTTGTTGCTTATTATAATTTCTTTCACCAAATATTGATGTTCCTAATCTAACGATAGTAGAACCTTCTTCTATTGCTATTTTATAATCATTACTCATTCCCATTGATAGGTACTTCATAGATACATTAGATATATTTAACTTATCTATATCTAATGATAAATCTTTAAGTTTTCTAAATACTTCTCTTACTTCATCTTCATTTTCAGTAAATGGTGCCATAGTCATAAGGCCTTTTATTCTAATATTATTATACTTACTTGAAACATTTGTTATAAAGTCTATAACATCCTCTTTATATAATCCATGCTTACTGTCTTCTTTAGATATATTTACTTGAACTAGACAATCAATAACTCTATCTATTTTCTCAGCTCTTTTTTGAATTTCTTCACATAAAGATTCTCTATCTAAAGAATGTATCATATGAACTTTATCTATTATATACTTAACTTTATTAGTTTGAAGACTACCAATTAAGTGCCATTTAACTTTATCGCCAATGATATCATATTTTCTTGCTAATTCTTGTGGTTTATTCTCTCCTACATCTGTAACTCCATATTCTATAGCTTCTAATACTTTATCTACATCTACAGTTTTAGTAACTGCTATTAATGTTATATCTTCACTACTTCTCTTAACATTATGAGCAAATTCTTTTATATTTGACCTTATTAATTCAAGATTTTCTTTAATTACACTCACTTTACCACCTACTTATTTTTATATTTTTATTTATACTGTTCGGTTTTAGAATGATTTCATCATATATATCAATTGTTTTTATACCTTCTTTTTGATTCTTGTAATAGTCTATAAATATAAATTCATCATCTTCATATTGTATATTTTTTAATTCAATAAAGTCTACTTTTTTAGTTTCTTGATTTAATACATATACACCTTTTTGATCATTTTTTTCTTTTACAGATTGTTTAGGTACTTTCAAACCGTCTATTTGCTTATATATTATATCAAATTCTTTTACTCTTGTATCATAAATTTCTACATTTTGATTACTTATTTTAAATATAACTACATTATCATTACCGTTTCTATATATTTTTTCTACATTTCCTTGTATATTTTCACTATCAAATACTATTTCGACTTTTTGATTATCTTCAAAAATATCATCATCTTTAGTACATATAGCTATATATGAATAATCACTTTGTATTATTCTAGCTACTACTTCTGATTCTTTTATAGATGTATTTTCAATATCTAATTCTTTATAATTATTTTCTGCATCTTCTATGTCCTTAGATGTTAAATTTTCTAATTTATCTAATGTATATATATCCTCATATCCATCATATTTGGTAGATACTACACCTGATGTCGTAATATTTAAATAATTTATATTTTTATTATTTTCATCGTTAAGAACTACTCTTTGCTCTTTTTTATTTTTAATCTTAACATTTATTAATTCTTTACTTATGTCAGATTTACTATTTTCATATTCAGTTTCCAACTCATCTATTTCTTTATTCAACTGAACTATCTTACTTTTATTTTCCTCTAAGTTTTTGCTATTACTATATATAGCTGCTAATGCATCACCTTTTTTTAATTTTTCTCCGTTGTTAACCATACTTTTTATAATTCCACTTTGATTTGATCTGATTAAATACTCGTCTCTTATAATTAATCCTTTCGCACTTACTTTTAGCTCTACAGTTTCACTTTCTATTACCAATGTATCAATATTTTTTCCTATTATATTTATTGAAATTTGAAGTAGTATATAAGCAAATATTATAATAATAAATAACCTAGAATATTTTATTTTTCTTATTTTTCTCAAGGCTAACTCTCCCCAATCTCTTTTCATTAAAACTTTTATACTATTTCTTCAAATAATATTAAATTTCCTTTTAATTATATTTTCAAAAACATTACATAATTTAACTATTTTCTACTAATTTAAGTTTTGTTTTTCTTTAGTATGTATTAAAGTATTTAGTTTTTATATTTATTCATCTAATATTAGATTTTTCTGTAAATAAAAAATTCACTTTGCTTGAGCGATGTATCGTCGAAGTTCTTCATGTAGCCAACAATATGGCAGTTGCTACCACTTATGTCATATCCGTTGCTCAAAATATCATGTTTCGCATTTCTGAAATTATTAATCTCTCTTCTATTAAAAATTATTAAAATAAAATTCCACATTATAGTTTACTTATACGTTAAAAAGGCTAAACATAATTATTTAGCCTTTTTAACGTATAATTCTTATAATAATATAGTTATTATATTCATACTTCCTTCATTTATTATTTTTTGTAATGTTTTTTGTATCTTAACTCTTATTTCTTCTGGCATAGTATACAGCTTACTTTGTAATTGTTCTTTAACTAAATCATTTAATGATTTACCAAACATATTTGATTCCCATAATTCGCTAGGATTTTGTTCAAACTCATCTAGTAAATATTTAATCATCTCTTCACCTTGAGTTTGATTTCCAACTATAGGAGATACTTCTGTTGATATATCAGCTTTTATTATATGAAGTGAAGGTGCATTTGCTCTTAATTTTATTCCATATTGTTTACCTTGTTTTATTATTTCAGGCTCTTCTAAGCTAAGCTCATCTAACGAAGGAGCTACAACTCCATATCCTTTAGTTTTAGCATCATATAAAGCACTTTCTATCTTATCATATTCATTTTTTACTCTTGATAATTTAGTTACAAGATTTAATAGTTGATGATCTCCATCTATTTTAAATCCACTCTTTTCTTCTAATACATTGTAAAATAAATCTTGTTTAGCTGTTAAATCAATACTTATAACTCCTTCTCCAAGTTCTACATTATCTACTTCTGTATCTTCTAAAAATTCTAGTTCTGAAAATCCTTGAACTATACTATCTACATCTCTTAATTTTCCTATTTCAGCTATACTTTGTTTTAATGTAGAGATTATATTATTTTTAATCCAGTGGTTTCTCTCTAATCCTTCTACCCATTTAGGTAAGTTGATTCTTATTTCATTTAATGGGAAATCATAAAGTACAGTTTCCATTACATTTTCTATATCTTCTTCATCCATAGCTAAAACATTTAACGGAACTATAGGTACATCGTATTTTTCCTCTAACTCAGATCTTAATAATTCTGTAGACTCACTATATGGATCTAGTGTGTTTAAAACAACTGCAAACGGCTTATTTAAAGATTTTAGCTCACTTATTACTCTTTCTTCAGCTGAAAGATAACTACTTCTATCTATACCTGTTACAGATCCATCAGTTAAAACTACTATACCTAATGTTGAGTGATCTCTTATAACTTTTTTAGTTCCTATTTCTGCTGCTTTTTCAAAAGTCATTGCTTCTTGTGACCAAGGAGTTGATACTAATCTTTGTTTTCCTTCTTCCTCATGTCCTAAAGCTCCATCTACTATGTACCCCACACAATCAACCATTCTAACTTTTAAAGATACTGTATCTTTTATTTTTATTTCTACTCCATCAGCTGGAACAAATTTTGGTTCTACAGTCATTATAGTTTTGCCTGATCCACTTTGTGGTATTTCATCTTGTGTTCTTTCTCTTTTATATTCATTTTCTATGTTTGGTAACACAAGATTCTCCATAAATTTTCTTATAAAAGTAGATTTACCTGTTCTAACAGGACCAACTACTCCTATATATATATCTCCTTGAGTTCTTTTTGCTATATCTTCGTAAATGTTATTCATCAAGTTCCCCTCCTGCTTATAGTTTCTTAATAGATTATATTTTCATAATTGGACTATTATTCCAAATTTAAAATTCTTTTTAAAAAATTCTTTTTAAATTACTAAGAAATAAAAAATACTTAATATATAAATAAAAAATTCACCTCGCTTAAGCAAGATGTCACCGTAACATTTCATTTTGCTAACAGCTTCATCCGTTACTTTATCCACTATGATGGCAAATCTTTTCAAAGTATTTTTTACGCTTAAAAAGCAGTTTATTGATATTACTTACATTTAGAAGTTATCTATATTTTAAAGTATTATACTCTCCTTAAACATAAAAAGCTAGGATTAAAATCCTAGCTTTTCATCAACTATTTCTTCCATTTCATGAGTTTTATTTCTCATCATTAAATCTATTACCACTTCATTAGGGTTTAAATTACTATGTAATATAGAGTATATTGCACTTGTTATAGGCATATCTACATTTAACTTCTTAGAAATCTCATAAGCTACTTCTGTAGCAGTTATTCCTTCTACTACCATTTTCACTTCTTCTAAAGTCTCTTCTAAACTCTTTCCTTGCCCTATTAAGATACCTGCTCTTCTGTTTCTACTATGCATACTAGTACAAGTTACAATTAAGTCACCTATTCCCGATAATCCAGAAAAAGTAGAAGCATCTGCTCCCATAGCAACACCTAATCTACTTATCTCTCTAATTCCACGAGTCATAAGAGCAGCTTTTGAATTATCTCCAAGGCCTAATCCATCACATATCCCTGCTCCGAAAGCTATTATATTTTTTAATGCGCCTCCAAGTTCTACTCCAACTATATCTGGATTTGTATAAACTCTAAACTTAGGTCCCATAAATATATCTTGAACTCTTCGAGCTATTTCTAAATTAGTAGATGCTACAACTACTGTAGTAGGTATATCTCTTGCAACTTCCTCTGCATGAGATGGTCCTGATAAAGTTACATATGGATTATTCGGAAGTTCTTCTTCTACTACTTCTGATAATCTAAGTCCGGTACCTTTTTCTAAACCTTTTGCTACATCAACCATTATCTGCTCATCTTTTATAAATGGCTTTATTTGATTACATACACTTCTTATAGCCTGTGATGGAACTGCTAAAACTACAATTATACTATTTGATACAGCTTCTTCTAAAGAAGTTGTAACAATCATATTATTTGGAAATAATACACCTGGTAAATAATCTATATTTTCTTTTGTACTATTTATTTTTTTAGCTTGTTCTTCATTAAGAGTCCACATGCTAACTTCATATCCTTTTTTTGCTAAAGTTAGTCCTAATGCGCTCCCCCAACTTCCAGTTCCTAATACACATACTTTTTCCATGTTAACACCACCTAACCACATTAGAATTATTCTTTCTTTTGTCCTATCTTTCTCTCAGTTCCATTTATTAATCGTTTAATGTTCTCTCTATGAGTAAATATTACTGATAAAGTTAAAAATAATGTAATTATTATACCTTTATTATTTTTAGCAAATATCATCATTATAGGAGACATAGATATACCAACTATAGCTCCTAAAGATACATATTTAGTAATTATTACTATAACTAAAAATATTGCAAAGCAAGATAGTGCTAATACAGGATTCATTGCAATCATCGCACCTAAAGAAGTTGCTACTCCTTTACCGCCTTTAAAACCTAAGAATACTGGCCAATTGTGACCACATACTACTCCAAATACTCCTAAGTATCCAGCTGTAGCTATATCTAATCCTGACACTTTTGCTATTAATTGTGCTATAAAAACTGCTACAACTCCTTTTAATAAATCTCCTATAAAAGTCATTGCACCGGCTTTTTTACCTAAAGTTCTAAGTACATTGGTAGATCCCGCATTTCCAGATCCCTGAGTTCTTATATCTACACCAATCATTTTTTTAGCTATTATGTATGAAGTAGATATATTACCTAAAAGATAAGCAATTATGATAATCAATATATAACTAAGCATGTTTATTCCCCCTTAGTTAAATTTATTTTCTATTCTTTTCTCTATACTCAAATTGTACAGGTGTTCCCTCAAATCCAAAGTTTTCTCTTATCTTATTTTCAAGATATCTTTGATATGAGAAATGAGTTAAGTTCTTATCATTTATAAATAAAGTAAACTTAGGTGGTTTAACTCCTGTTTGCGATCCATAGTAAATCTTTAATCTCTTACCTTTATCTGATGGTGGTTGATTTAACATTACAGCTTCACCTATTACATCATTTAATGCAGAAGTTGATACTCTCTTAGCATGTTCACTTGCTACATATTCTACTGTTTCTAATATTTTATTCATTCTTTGATTAGTTTTTGCTGAAACAAATATTACTGGTGCATACATCATAAATGGGAATTTTTCTTTAACGTCTTTAGTGTAATTTCCTAAAGTTTTATTGTCTTTTTCTATTAAGTCCCACTTATTTATTACAAATACACAAGCTTTACCTTCATCATGAGCTATACCTGCAACTTTTGTATCTTGTTCTGTTATTCCTTCTTTTGCATCTATTACTATTAATACTACATCTGCTCTGTCTACTGCCGCCATAGATCTTATTACACTATACTTTTCTACTGTTTCGTATATTTTACTTTTTCTTCTAAGGCCTGCTGTATCTATAAGAAGGAATTTTTGTCCATTTTTTTCAACATAAGTATCAACAGCATCTCTTGTTGTACCTGCAATAGGACTTACTATAACTCTCTCTTCACCTAATATATTATTAAGTATAGAACTTTTACCTGCATTAGGCTTACCTGTTATTGCAACTCTTATTATATCTTCGTCATACTCAGTATTTAATCCTTCTGGGAAGTTTTGAACAACTTCATCTAATAAATCTCCAAGTCCCATACTATTAGCACTTGATATTGCAAATGGTACGCCAAGTCCTAATTCATAGAAATCATATACATTATCAAATTGACTTTGACTATCTATTTTATTTACTACAAGTATAACTGGTTTTTTAGTCTTTCTAAGAATTTGAGCAACTTCTCTATCTGCTGCTGTTAATCCTGATTTTCCATCAACTACAAAAAGTATTATATGAGCCATATCCATAGCAAGCATAGCTTGATTTCTCATATGAGATAATATTATATCTCCATTATCTGGCTCTATACCTCCTGTATCTATTAATGTAAAGTAGTGATTTAACCACTCTACCTCTGTAAATATTCTATCTCTTGTTACTCCAGGAGTATCTTCCACTATAGATATTCTTTTTCCTGCTAATTTATTAAATAATGTAGATTTTCCGACATTTGGTCTTCCTACTACCGCAACTACTGGTCTATTATCACTCATAATAATCTCCTTTCTTATTTCAAAATTTTATCTATAAAGTCTTTACCTTCATTTAAACAAGGTACAACTTCAATTTCCATAATATTACTTATTTCTTCTAATGTTATATTATCTAAGAATATTTCTTCATCAGCTTTTAACATACTTCTTGGTATATATAGTGTTTCGCCTAAATCTTTATCCTTTAGCTGATCTATTATATCTGTTGCTGTTACAAGACCTGAAACAGTTATTGTATCTCCAAAGAAGTTGTTTATTATTTTATAAACATCTATCTGTACATTAGGGCATTTTTCCATTATACATTTTGCCATTTCGCACATAAATTCATATGCTGAATGACCTGTAGCAATAGATACCTTCTTTATTTTAGATTTATAGTATTCTGATAAATTTTCTAAGTAATCCTCTATTTCTCTTTCAAATTTACTTATCATACCTACTCCGTTTTCAAATTGTATAAATCCTTCATATTCATCATAGTTTAATAACTTTCGATTTGCCATTATATAAAACTCATCTGATAAAAATATAAATCTAGTTCCTAATTCTTTAAGATATTTATGATGTAGCTTTTCTACTTGATCAATTGTTTCTCCTGCAGTTTGTTTATTAAATATTTCTAAATTAGGTAAATGATCTCTATGTTTAGTTATACCTACTGGGACAGCAGCCACACTGTTTACATAAGGATATAATTTAGCTAAATCAGATACCGTTCTTTCTAATTCTTTTTTATCATTGTATCCTGGACATAAAACAATCTGACAATTCATCTGAATTTGAGCTTCTGCTAATCTCTCCATTATGCTATATAAGTTGCCTGCAAACTTATTCTTTATCATAGTTTTTCTAAGCTCAGGATTCGTTGTATGAACTGATATATTTATAGGGCTTATTCTATATTTTATTATATTATTTATATCTTCTTCACTCATATTAGTAAGAGTTACAAAGTTTCCTTGTAAAAATGAAAGTCTTGAATCATCATCTTTAAAATAAAGAGTCTCTCTCATCCCTTTAGGCAATTGATCTATAAAACAAAATACACATTTATTTCTACAACTTTTAGCTTTATCTATTATTGGATTTGTAAATTCAATTCCCAAATCATCATCATAATCTTTTTCGATTTCATATATGTACACTTCTCTATTTTGCTTCTGTATTTCTAATTCTAGGTATTCATCACTTAGTAAGAATCTGTATTCTATTATGTCATGTATAGGTTCCCCATTTATAGAAATAAGTAAATCACCAACTTCTATTCCTAACTCATCTGCAATACTATCTTTATATACTTTACTTATTATATTATTTGTATTTTTTACGTTTACTTCCATTTATAGCCACCACTTTTCTTTTGAAAAAATTTATTTTTATAAATTAAGTTATAAAATTGCATCCGTTTCTTTAATCGTCACATTATAATAACATGTTTTATTAAATCACGTCAATATTTGCCAGATTATAAAAGGTACCATCTGGTACCTTCTAATGTTTAACTATAATTAAGGTTTCCTTATCGATAGCATGAACCATTCCACCAACACTTTTTGCCATTAACATAGCTTTATTTTGCAAATCTTTATTATCATTTGCATAAATTATAGGACATCCTCCAACTGGTTTCATATTTTTATCAGTTGTAATTATACCAAGAGTATAATCAGTTATACCTATGTTCATTCCCATTCCTATACACTTCCCTTCTTATCTATTTTATAATTTTTTAATGATACATTTTTACCCTTTGCACTAGATAAAATAGGACATGATTTAACTGCATCTATCAACTTATTTATATCTTTATCTACTGGAACAACAGCTATTACAAGACTACCATTATTTAGATTTATTCTTGGCAATGGATAAAAAGCTGGTTCATCTTCTTCTCTTAATATTCCTATTCTAGAATATATATTATATATAATAGCTTGACGTTGACCAGGATCATATATAGTTCCTGCATTAGCATAACTATTATCCTTCGGTATTATTTCTATTCCTAATCCCTGAGATAAATATTTCTCTCTATCTTTTTCTAATCCTATATTAGTTATACCCTTTAATTCTCCTACTTGCATAATGCATTCATCTACAAAACTAATTTTAGAAGGTACTACATCTGCTATATCACCAATACTTTGTCTTGTAAGCAGCTTTTTAAGTATAAATGCTAAAGCTAATCCACATATAGAGCTAATTATAATTGATAGAGTATCTCCTAATTTAAATTCGCTTGATACTATATAATAAATCCCTACTGTAAGAAATGAAGTTATTATACAAGTATAATTTCTAACTTCATATGTTCTAGCTATTTCTTCTATAAAAGCATTTCCTCTTTGTATTAGTTGCATATCTTCTAAATTTTGCAAAGTATCTCTTCTATTATCTCTTACTTGCCTAAATTGCTGTGCTGCTAAAGATAAGAACGTAATAGATGTATACGAACGTTCTATAAGCGCAGGTACTAATAAAGAGCCTAAAGCCGATGCTACAAATGCTAAAACTAATTGGGATAGTAAAATATTTGGTTCTGTTGGATATTGTTTTTGATCTAAATGTAACATAATTAGTCTCGATAATATTCCAATAATAATTCCTATAAAAAATATCTTATCCATTTTATCACCTCACTTTATAATTTTTCACCACTATATGCACTTTGTTTTCCCTTTGATACTTCTAATATCGGTGTACTTTTCACTACCTTTATTAATTCATCCATATCTTTAACAAGTGGTAAATAAGGAATAACTACTGTATTTTTACCTAAGTTGACTTTCGTTGTTGCTAATAAATCTTTTTCATCTATATCTTTATTTATCCCAAAATGAATAAATAAATTATGAAGCACTGCTTGTCTCTGACCTAAGTCACTAATAATTCCATAGGACTTCATATTTTTAGGTATAATCTCTATTGCAATAGCTTCTTGTAAATATTTACTTCTAGTATCCTCTAAACCTATATTTTCTATAAATACGTCATTAACTTTAAGTATCGGGCCATCAAAATTGATCTTAGCCTCAACTACATCGGCTATATCTCCTATACTACTTCTTCTTAAAAATCTTTTAAAAATAAGTCCTACTATAGCACCACCTATTGCTGCTAAAATGGTACATGGTAAAAATCCAAATTTATACGCTCTAGCAAAATATATATATATAATCGAAGCAACTAATGCTGAAAATAGACTTATATAACTTCTACTTTCATATGTAGATGATATTTCTTCTATATATGCTGCACCTTTAGGCACTACCTCTGTATTATCAATATTTTCTATTGTAATCCTTTCTTCTTGCGATAAACCTTGAAATTGTTGTATTGCTACGGCAAAAAATGTTAATGCTGAAAATTCTTTATCTATAAGGGCTGGAAATGCAATTGCACCCAAAGATGCTGATAATCCAGATATTATTATCTGTTCTAAATAATCTTGAGGTCTAGATGGATACTGCTTATCTGTTACCCTTAGTACAAAACCTCTACATAGTACTCCTATAAATAAAGCTACTATAAATGCGCGCCTAAACAAATCATCTGCTATAAGACTTTCATTCATCTGTATCAACTCCTTTTATTTCTAAATTACTAATATAAAATTTGTAATTAAAGTTAGTTTGCACAAAAATAAAAAAAAATTTCCTCTATTTTAAGGAAATTTTTTTGGAATAGTAATAATAAATTCACTACCTTGTCCTAATTCACTTTTTACATTTATAGTTCCATCTAAACTCTTTACTATATGCTTTATTATAGCTAAGCCTAAACCAGTACCACCTACATCTCTACTTCTAGCTTTATCTACTCTATAAAATCTTTCAAATATTCTATTTATATCCTCTTTAGGTATACCTATTCCATTATCGCCTACTTTTATTACTAAATTATTTTTATCATAATAAACCTCTACATATACATTGTTATTCTCTGGTGTATATTTAATGGCATTATCAATTAAATTTAAAAATATTTGCTTTATATAATCTCGATTGGATAGTATTGATATACTTTGATCACTAAATTTATAGCTTACATTTATATTTTTAGATTTAGCGAAATAATCTGTCATTTCGTATACTTCCATAAAAATTTCATATATATTCACTAATTCTAACGATTTAGTTTCATTCTTCTCTATAAATGATAATAATAATATATCATCTATAAGCCTTTTTAACCTATCCGATTCACTTTCAATTATTCCTAGAAACCTATTTCTAGTTGCTACATCTATATTTTCATTTAACTTCAAAGTTTCTACAAATCCACTTATAGATGTAAGAGGTGTTTTTAATTCATGACTTACATTAGCAACAAAATCAGTTCTCATATTTTCTAATTTAACTTTTTCAGTTATATCTTTAATATTTATAATTGAACCAATTATTACGTTATTCATATCTTGTAGATATATTGGGTCTAAATTTATACTATATACTATTTCATCATCAGTTGTAATTTCTACATATTTACTTTCTTTAGATCCCTTAAATAAAGCAATTTCTTTTAGTAAACTTGATTCCTGTATTATAATATTTATATTTTTTCCCTCTATAATTTTATCTTCATTGCACTTTAATATACTTTTAGCTTCATCATTTATAAGCATTATATTACCATCAATATCAACGGCTAAAATTCCATGAGATATACTTTTTAATATCGATGTCATTTGAAGGTGATTATATTCTACTTCTTCAATTTTACTATTCATTATATCTATCATGTCATTAAAGTTTTTGCTTAATTCTCCAAGTTCACCTCTTACATCTATATTTAGACGAGAATGAAATTCTCTATTGCTTATATTCTTAGATGTTTTTATAAATGCTTTTAAATAATTTCTAAGCCTTATATTGTATCTAATACATATTATTGATACTGTAGATGATATTAGCGTTATAAAAACTAATACAATATTATCCATAAAGTTATCTCCTAACTTTTAATCTATCTTATATCCTACTCCTCTTATAGTTTGTATATATTTTTCTGATGAATCGTCTCCTTCTATTTTCTTTCTTAAATATCTAATATGAACATCTACGGTTCTAGTTTCACCATAATAGTCATACCCCCATATTTTATCTAAAAGATAATTTCTTGAAAGTACTTTGCCTTTATTTTCAAGCAAAAGCTTTAAAAGTTCAAATTCTTTAAGAGTTAAATCAACTTTTTCATTTCCTTTAAAAACCTCATGTTTAAGAAGATTTACATTTAAATTCCCTACAGTTAAAATATTGTCAATATTTTCTTTATTTATATTATATCGTCTAAGTACAGAACTTACTCTAGCTAATAGTTCTTTTATACTAAATGGCTTTGTTATATAATCATCTGCACCTAATTCTAATCCTTCTATTTTGTCACTTTCCATATTCTTAGCAGTCAGCATTATAACTGGTATATCAGATAAAGATTTTTCGCTTCTTATCTTCTTTAGCATATCTATACCACTTATATTCGGTAACATCCAATCTAGAAGAACCAAATGTGGTATATTCTCTTTTATTTTAAGATATCCATCTAGTCCATCATACGCAATATCTACTTCATATCCTGATGTTTCTAAATTAAATTTAATAAGTTCTACTATATGAATTTCGTCATCTATAATAAGGATTTTAGGCTTCATTATTATATATCCTCCTTTATTTTATCTGCAGTATAGTACCTATTCTTTCTAGAGTTTGGTTATGTTTTCTATAAGAATGGAATTTATCACTATTACAACTAGTACATAATTTTAGATTTATTATATTTTCATCCTTAACTCCACATTCCCTTAATATATACTCATTAACTTTCCATAAATCTAATTTATATCTACCTTCTTCTATTGTATAAAATTTTTCTGTACTATTTGTAAAATTCATGTTAAATTTTTCAACTAAATCTTTAGATACTTCATAACAACAAGGACCTATAGACGGACCTATAACACATACTAAATCTTCAGGATTCGTATTATAATTATCTATCATTTTCTCTATAGTTTTTTTAGCTATTACATCATAAGTCCCTCTCCATCCAGCATGAGCTAGGGCGATAGCTTTATTCTTTTTATCTATTATAGCTATCGGCACACAATCAGCTGTAAATATTAATAAAGGTACATTAGATAAATTTGTTATTAATGCATCTCCCTCCTCTTTTTGTCCTATATTATTTTTATCTATTTTATTAACTATATTTGAATGTATCTGAATATTACTAGTTAGGTTTTCTATATTAAAATTTCCGTCTTTACAAACTACTTTCATATCTTCTCTAGATTTTGAATCTACATTACTAAGCGTTATAGCTAAGTTAACAAAATCTATATTATCATTAATTTGTTGCACTGTTATATAATTTTTCATATTAGTCTTCTCTTTCCATAAGTATATTTTTTAATTCTGTCACAAAAGTATTTATATCTTTAAATTGTCTATAAACAGATGCAAATCTTACATATGCTACTTCATCTACATCTTTTAATTTATCCATTACCATTTCTCCAATTTTTTCAGTCTCTATTTCTGAAATATAATACTTGTTTATTTCATTTTCAATAAACGCTACTATTTCTTCAATTTGTTCAACTGAAACAGGTCTTTTTTCACAAGATTTTAGTATCCCATATTTTATCTTATCTCCATCAAAGTATTCTCTCGTATTATCTTTTTTTATTACCATAATAGGTGTTGTTTCTATTTTTTCATAAGTTGTAAATCTTTTCTTACATGCCTCACATTCTCTTCTTCTTCTTATAGATTTTGAATCCGTATGTCTAGAATCCATTACCTTACATTCTTTATGATTACAATAAGGGCATTGCATCTTTATTCCTCCTTTGTCGCTATATATTAAATTCGTCTAAATTAAATTCTGATCCTATATTTACTATTATAGTATCACATCCTATCTTTAGTATATCATTCCAAGATATTGCTTCTTCTTCATATCCTCTAGAAAAAAAACCTCGTCCACTATCTCCAGATATAGAAAATGATATTACCTTGCCTTCATTAACATCCATATCTATATCAGTTATAAACCCCATTCTTTTTCCATTTTTTACATTAATTATTTCCTTTTCCATTATATCAGATACTCTTATCATATTATATCTCCTCTCAATAAAAAATATATTTATAAAAATAATTATGAACTTGGACAAAAAAAAATGACCTATATTGGTCATTTTTTAAAACTTATCTTTATACTTATCAAGCATCTCAATAAATTTTTCAACTAAATCTGGATCAAATTGTGTCCCTGCATTATCTCTTAACTCTTTAATCCCTTCTTCTTGAGTCTTTACTTTATTGTAAGGTCTATTAGAAGTCATAGCATCAAAGCTATCTGCTATTGTAAGCATCCTAGATAAATAAGGTATTTCTGTTGCTTTTAACCCACTTGGATATCCTTTACCATCGTACCTCTCATGATGGTGTTTTATTATTGGTTGAAATTCATCAAGTTGTTTTATACTTTTTATCAAATCAACACCTGTTTGAGGATGCTTAATAAACATCTGCCTCTCTGCTTCTGTCAATTTTTCTTTTTTATTTAAGACATCATCAGGTATTTCTAACTTTCCTATATCATGAAGATATGCTGATACTTGTAGGCTAATTTTTTCTTTTTTAGTTAAATTTAAATATTCACCAAAATACTTAGCATATATAACTACGCTCTCTGTGTGTCTATATGTATATCTATCTTTTTTATTTATCATATTCATAAAAGCTTTTATGAACTTAACAACATCCTTATCTATCTCCATGTTTTCATATAAATCATCTAATATACCACGATATAATTCAACTCTATTTCTATTAAACGATTTTGCTCTATATAATGCATCATCTGCAGTATTTATTAGCTGATGTTTACTTATAGCTCTTTTAGGGTATGATGATATACCTATAGATATAGTTATATTTTTATCTGGCTGATTTTCTTGACCTTTAAAATCAGTATTTTGTATAGATGCCCTAATTCTCTCACCGATTTTTACAGCATCATGTTCTGTAGTATTTGGAAGTATAGCTGCAAATTCTTCGCCGCCATATCTTGCTACAGCATCAGTGCTTCTAATACAACTTTTCATTATTTGACCAATTTCTTTAAGAATTAAATCTCCAGCTTGATGACCATTAACGTCATTAAAATTTTTAAAATAATCTATATCCATAAATAACAATGATACCTCTTGTTTTTCTTTATCTGCGTTATTAATAGCTTTTTGTAAAAACTCTTGAAAATATCTATGATTATATAATCCTGTAAGTTCATCTATATTGGCTAGATTTTTTAGTTCTTTACTATGCTCTCTTTCTATATCTACATACATACCTAATATAAATGCAGTTACAAATAATGCACTAAATAAGATTAAATCTTTTTCAAAATATCCACTCAAGAGTTGTTTATTTGATCCTATTGATAAAAAGTCAATAGCTAATATTATAATCATGGATATAGTTGCTATTCCTAAACTATAATTTCTACCAAATTGTATAGCACCTATTAATACTATAAAAATTCCAAGTAATTTATATCCACTATCTTGTAATCCCGTAGTCATAATCGTCAGGATAAAAACACATAACATAATCGTTGTTTCTATATAATCAGCTATCTTAGGACATTTGTCTATTCTACCTCTTATATAAACCACTATCCAAGAAAAATAAGCTAATACAGCAACTAATATTATACTAAATACAATAGGCACTAATACAACATTTATAATTTCTTTCTTAAAATTATATGCACTTGATATAGCTATCATACTTAGTGCTATATATATAATTTTTAATATTACAATTATCTCAAATACTTGTTTATTTCTTTTCTGTTCAAAACTACTCATACAATTTCACCTAATTAAGCATTTCCATTAATCAAAAACCATAAGGATATGTATTTCCTTATGGTTTTTTACTATTCTTCTCTTAATGATTTTGGCATTTCTGGTTCAAAAAATATAAGTGCACAATAAGTTGAAGCTCCTTTAGCTACACCTGATATTAATTCTGATAAAGCGTTAAATAGAAAATTCATTTTTATTCCCCCTATTTTCTTAAATATATATTTTAAAATAATTTAATTATTATTCTAAAATCATAGTAATGTTTTATTTATAAAACAAACAAATACTTTATCTAATAAATTGATAAATTTTGTACCTATATTTGTTAAAACTATCATTTGTAAAAATATACCTAGTATAAAAGATACTATAATACTTTTTACAATATTTAGCTTCAAAATATAATATATAATATATAATATTATAATCAAAATAATATATATATTAAGTAAAGTAAATGCTTTCTTTCTTAATTTATTTCTAGTTTTTTCATTATTCAATGGCTTATTTTTAGACGGAACTGGACATTTATAGTATATCATATAATAAGAAAATGCTATAATTGTCATTCCTATTAAAACAATATTATTTATATCTATATTAATAGATATAAATCTACAGACTGTTGATAATATTAATGATAATATAATTCCAATAATTAAACATATTTCTGGCGTACTTGCATGAACTCCACCAGTATATCTTTTAAATAATGCACTAGTAATAGTTATTAACGACATTTCAATTATCATTCCAGTTATTAATCCTACTAATATAGTAAGAATTATACCTAGAAAGGTATGAATAATCATAAATAATCCATAATTTAGTACAGCCTTTTGTTCTTCATCTTTATCAAGTCTATCCCCTAGTCTCGTAGATAAATTTAGTGAAATTTTATCTATAACCCCCATATCTAACCTCTTATTTTAAACTTTAATATATTATCTTTTATATATCTTAATAATAACACTATTAAAAACATTATTAGTAGTGACGGAAGTGTTATTATTGCTCCTTGTAATGTGGTATTATCCGTTAAGCGTTCAACGTTTATATTTAACAGCGATGTAGCTATTAATATATAAATACCTTCACTAAGTGCTAATGATATCCATACAAGACAAGTAGATACCATAGATTTTACTATATCATTACGGGCACACTTAAGTAGTATTATACATAAAGCTATCATAGACAATACTGAATGAACTCCAAAAGTTATAGGTAATAACCTTATAATACCTATTATAATCCCTAAAATTATTCCATATTTAAATATTTTTTTCTTATCTATATTAATACCTAATAGAATTACCCCAGATAATACTAAAATTAAACTTTCAGGAAAAGTCCTTGTAAATATATAAACTAAAGATGATTCTAGCACGAAATATCCTCCTATTTAATGTATACTCATATTATATCATCATTTAATATGAAATTTCAAACTATAATGCTATATTTTTACATTTTATTCGGATAAAAAAACGTTGGTATATAAATACCAACGATAATAATAAGTTTATTATATATATTTTTTCATATTTTTAAGTGCATTTTTTTCTATTCTTGATACTTGTGCTTGCGATATACCTATTTCATCTGCTACCTCAATTTGAGTTCTTCCTTTGTAAAATCTTAAATCCAATACTAATTTTTCTCTACTATTTAATTTTTTAATAGCTTCTTTCAATGCTATTTCCTGTAACCAATTTTCATCTGTATCCTTCTTGTCTTGTACTTGGTCCATTACAAATATTGCATCTCCATTATCTTGATACACTGGATCAAATAAAGATATTGGATCTTGTATTGCATCTAGAGCCATAACTACATCCTCTACTTCTAATTCTAACTCTTTTGCTATCTCCGATACTGTAGGTTCTTTAGCATTATTTCTTACTAATCTTTCTCTAACTTGCAATGCCTTATATGCAATATCTTTTAATGACCTACTTACTCTTATAGGATTATTATCTCTTAAGTATCTTCTTATTTCTCCTATTATCATAGGTACTGCATAAGTTGAAAATCTTACATTTTGACTTAGATCAAAGTTATCTATTGCTTTAATAAGTCCTATGCATCCTATTTGAAATAAGTCATCTATGTTTTCTCCTCTGTTATTGAATTTCTGTATAACACTTAAAACTAATCTTAAATTACCTCTAACAAACTCTTGTCTTGCTTCTTCATCTCCCGCTTTTATTTTCAAAAGAAGTTCCATCATTTGATTATTTTTAAGAACTGGAAGTTCAGATGTATTTACACCACAGATTTCAACTTTATTTATTTGCATATATTTCAGTCCTCTCTTAAAAGTTTTCTTATATGAAATTATTTACACATCATATATTTTTATACTTTTAAGAGTAAATTATTTATCTACACAAATTTTTTCATTTCTTTTTTTAATCTAGATATTATTTTCTTTTCTAACCTTGATATATAAGATTGAGATATTCCAAGCATTGTAGCAACTTCCTTTTGCGTTCTTTCTTCACCTCTTGTAGTTAATCCAAATCTTAATTCCATTATTTGCTTTTCCCTATCTGATAATCTATCTAGTGCCATAACTAATAAATCTTTGTCTATCTCTTCCTCTATAATTTTGTATATTTCATCATTTTCAGTTCCTAATACATCTGATAATAATAATTCATTACCATCTACATCTATATTTAATGGTTCATCAAACGAAACTTCAATTTTTTTCTTATTATTTTTTCTAAGGTACATAAGAATTTCATTTTCTATACATCTAGATGCATATGTTGCCAATTTTATATTCTTATTTAATTTAAAAGTATTTACTGCTTTTATAAGCCCTATTGTCCCTATAGATATTAAATCTTCTATATCTATTCCAGTATTTTCAAATTTTCTAGATATATATACAACTAATCTTAGATTTCTTTCTATTAAAATTTGTTTTATACTATCATCAGTTTCTAATCGCTGTAATAATTCCATTTCTTCTTCTGGATTTAATGGCGGAGGTAGTATATTTACCCCTCCCATATAAAAAATACTTTTTGGTTTTATAATATTAAGCTTAATTAGTATTAATACTATTTTACTTAACACCTTTGATATTAATAACTTCACTTTTTTCTCCCCCTTTTTAACTAAACCTCTTGTAATATACTTGGATTTAAAATAGCATCATATTCAGAATCATCAAAGTTAGATAGTCCAATAACAACATTACTTATCTTATTTTTATCAATTTCAACATAATCAACTTTAATCCCTAAAATTATTGAACTATTATTACCTCCTGCATGCTTATATGGAATAAGTTTGACTCTTGAGATTAACCCTCTATCTGAAGAACTTATAATATTTTGCACTTTGGATATATCCATATTCTCATAATCATATTCTACTAACTCATCACTTATAATTCCTTTTAATGTCCTTGATTTAACTATTATAACCTCATTATTACCTAGAGGGTCTTTCAATAAATTTCCACTATCTATTAAAGCCTCACATGTACAATGTTTACCAAGTAAATTTATATCTATTGTCTTTTTTATATCCTTAATATATTTAAGAGTTTTTATATCTCTGTATATGTATTTAAGCAATTCGCAACTTATATACGCACATACTATTAAGAATGATACTTTCATATGTTCTATACCTGTGAAATAAATTATAAAATAAGTACTTCCACATATAAAAACATTTACTAAATAAAACACTACAGATATTCTTATAAATTCTTTTTTATCTCTATAGGTAAATGATATTAATGTTATAAAAGTCATAATTAATAACTTAAATGGCAATGTGAATAATATTTCTAATCTAGGATATAGATATACAACTGAGTATATAGTGCCCATAAAAGAACCTAGCCATCTTTTTTTTTTGCTACTATACTTTTTTATAAGAATAGAAGTACAACTTATAATAATATAATTTATTAATAGGTTTTCTATAATGTAATATTCTATATACATTACATTACCTCCCTTTATCTTTGTAATATATTATAAGTCAATCTATACTTTATTTTATGTCACTTTTAACAGTCGAAAGGTATTTAATTTATAATATAAATAAACAAAAAAATAAAGCATTCTACTATTAAGTGTTAGTTGCTTATGTTTTTATATTATTTATTTGTTGAATTAATTTAATATAAGTAAATTTTTATCTTATTTTTTATTGATAGATAAACATAATCTAAATAAAAATTTGCTCTGCTTATATAGCACAAAACTTTGTCTGTTATTCAAAATCTTTTTTACTACCAAAACTAGTTTATTTATATTATTTAAATCCAGAAATTATCCTCACCTTTTAAGTATTATAATATCTTTAATAAAAAATTCACTTCGCTTGAGCGACGTGTCGGCGAAATATTTCAAAATATCATTTTTACATTTATAAGGTTATTGATAATACTTGTATTCATAGGTTATCCATATTTTTTTCTAACTATAATTTCCTTAAGCATAAAAAAAAGAAGCCGATTGGCTTCTTAATATATCTATCTTCTTCTTCTTAAGAAAGTTGGTATTTCCATATCATCATCTAATATAGAACTTCTTCTTGGTTCTTCTTTAGTAACAGCAACCTCTTCCTTTACTTCAACTTCGATAGGCTTAGTAGCTATCGGAGCTGTATTTAATGTTGGTCTAGGCGTAGTTTTAACCTTTTCTATCACTTCTGATTCCATATGTTTTGCTTCATCAAATCCTGTAGCTATTACTGTTATTCTTATTTCTTCGCCTAAATCTTCTCTTATAGAAGCACCAAATATTATATTTGCTTCTGGGTCACAAGATTCTTGAACTAAAGTTGATGCTTCATTTATTTCAAGAAGACCTAAGTTAGCTCCACCTGTTATATTAAGTAATACACCTTTAGCTCCTCTTATAGATGTTTCTAAAAGTGGAGATTGTATTGCTTCTCTAGCTGCTTCTATAGATCTATTTTCTCCAGTAGCTTTACCTATACCCATATGAGCTAGCCCTTGTTCTTTCATTACAGAAGTAACATCTGCAAAGTCTAGGTTTATAAGACCTGGTACTGCTATAAGATCAGATATTGATTGTATACCTTGCTTTAATACGTCATCTGCCATAGAGAATGCATCTAACATAGAAGTATTCTTTTGAACTATTTGTAATAATCTATCGTTAGGTATAGTTATTAATGTATCTACTTTAGATTTTAATTCTGCTATTCCATTTTCAGCATTTTTCATTCTTACTTTACCTTCAAATACAAATGGCTTAGTAACAACTCCTACTGTAAGAATTCCCATTTCCTTTGCTAATTGAGCTATAACAGGCGCTGCACCAGTACCTGTTCCTCCACCCATACCAGCTGTAACAAATACCATATCAGCACCTTCAAGTACTTTTATTATTTCATCTTTACTTTCTTCTGCTGCTTTCTTTCCAACTTCAGGATTTGCTCCTGCTCCTAATCCTCTAGTAAGCTTTTCACCTATTTGGATTTTGTGTTCAGCTTTTGATGTATGTAAAGCTTGCTTATCTGTATTAACTGCGATAAACTCGACACCTTGAAGTTGAGCTTCTACCATTCTATTAACTGCGTTATTTCCACCGCCACCTGCGCCGATTACTTTAATTTGCGCAAGACCATCTATTTCTACGTCAAAGTTTAGCATATATAGACCTCCTTGTTTTATAATTGTAAGTAAATGTATGTATTAATTATATCATTTAATTCTACGTTTTGTTAATTCTTAAGTAATTTATTCCACAAAAATATTTATTTTCCTCTTTTTTTATCACTAATTTTTGTAACAATATGTCTCCTTATTAGCGATAAATTGTCAAATAATCTCGACCCAAAGACTAGTATAGCGACATAATAAAGCGGTAGACCTAATCTATCTCCTATATATGTCAATATTATAGCTAATAGTGCATTTCCTATAAATCCAGTTAGAAATATTAAGTTATCATACTTGCCTTGTAATCCTGACTTTACTGCACCAAATATTGAATCCATAGTCGCAAGTATTGCTACCGACATATATAAAGAATAATTTGCTGGATAAGTAAATGGAATATAAAATCCTACTACTATACCAAGTGCTAGCCCCACTAGTATCCATATCATAATTCTCACCTTTTCTATTTTACTTTGAAACTAATATATTTTTCAAGTTTTTTAATACTTTTTTATTCATATTTTTTGAAAGAATTTATTATAATATCATTTTCTTCATCTACTTTTATATAAATGCCATATATTTCTTGTAATATACTAGCATATGATTCTGGAGAAAGTACTGAAGCTTTTAATGTTTCTAAGTTTCCTATAGCTTTAATTATAAATGGTTGTCCATAAGTAGTATCATTTACTTTTATAGTTGCACCAGAACATTTTATTTTACTTAATGTAAGTATCCTCTCTTCATTTATAGATATCGCTGTAGCCCCAGCTTTTTTTAGGTCATTAACAATTCTTAATATATCTATATCATGAACTATAAGTTCATTTGGATTTTGATTTTCCTTTAACTCATTTTCACTATCTTTTATAGTTATTATTATTCCCTCTCCTTTTACTTTAGATTCTCCTGTAATATCTTTTAAGTATGATAATTCATATTCCATTAGTTCCCTAACAGATTTTTCATTTGAAAATTTTTGCTCGTATATTTCTAAATCTTTTTGATATTCACTTTTAATTTTTCTAAGCTTTTCTATTTGTTTATTTTCTATATCGATTTCATATTCTAAATTTTTCTTTTCTTCTAATGTTATATAAACCTTATTTGGATCTAAAGTCTTAATATATATCACTATAAGAATACCTAATATAAACGCACATAAAACAACCATTTTATGATTTATATATTTCTTTCTTTTATTCATTTAAATTACCAACATCTATATCTTTTATTTTTTTATCATAACCATTTATGTTTATATTATCATCACTCTTTATATCTACTTTATAGTTATAATATTTTTCTATCTCCCAAGCAATACCATACTTAATTTTAAGTGCAGACTCTAATGTATCTTTATCTCCTATAGCGTTTATAGTTATTGGCTCTTTTATTTTAGTATTATTTATATATAAACTATCTTCTTTTAAATTTAAATATGTATCAAATACTATCCTTTCTTCATTTATAGATATAGCAGTTGCTTGAGCTGAATTTAATTTATTTATAATGGATAATATTAAATCATAATTATAAATTATACTATCTTCCGAACCATTATTTATCAATTTAATTGTGATTCCAGGTCCATTAATATTTGTATACCCTGCTAGTTCTTCATAATAATTAATTTCAGCTTTTAATATATCATCACCGTCTTTATATTTATCTATATCCCTTTTTATTGTATTTATTTGCTCTTTCAAACTATTTTCTACTGTTTTTAATGATTTTAATTCTAGTAGTAGTTGCTCTCCTTTTTTAGATGTAGTCATTCCTTCATTTTCTAAGTTAATTGTCTTGAATTGAATACTTATTAATACACCTAAAAATATACTACAAATAACTACACTTTTATATGGAATTTTTATTTTCATAATATCAACTCCTATTGGACTTAAATTTTAAGGCCTATATAACGCATTCTTTCCAGTAGACAAATCAATTTCTCCTCCTTTTTCTTTCTTATTCTGTAAATCAGTTAGAATCATTGCTAATCTAGATATATTATATTTTACCTCTTCATCATTATTTAATAATATATTTATATCATCATTAGTGTTAATATTTATAGAATCATCTTTTGTCATGTCTATATTGTCTATTTTTTTATAAATGCCTTCTTCTTTTATAGACTCTAGTAAATATAGTAACCTTTTTCTATCTTCTTCATTCTTAAATTTTATCTCCTGTAAATCAGTTATATTATAATCTATATTTACTATAATTACTCCATTATCTTTATTATCTTCATCAATTTTATCTATAAAATTACCTTCTTTATCTATATAACAATATACTTCTTCATTATATAAATTTGCCACTATTTCTTTTTCTACTATATTAATCTTTAAAGTATTTGGTAGCGATCTTTTTATTTCAACTTCATCAATATATTTATTTCTTAATAAACTTTCCTCCATGTCCTTTATATTATATCTAAATATGTTCTTGCTATTATTTATATCTAGAGCTTTTATAATATACTCTGATTCAACATATTTGTTTCCATCGATTTCAATATTTTCACTAATAAATACTCCACTATTTAATGCTGTATATAAAACTATAACTATAATCAATAAAAGACTAAAAATAATAACTACTTTGCTATTGTTTATCTTTTTTTTATTTTTTTTCATATATGTACCTCTCTTAATCTATATTTTATATATAAATACAACTTTTATAGTGAGATTTCCTACATATATCTTAATTTATATTATATTTTAACTTATAAATTTATTCATTTACTTAATGCTCTAAACTTCTTTATTAAATATAAAAATGTCATAAAGCCTTTATTTATCTTTTATTTAGTTATAAATGCATCCCCATTAAATCAGTAGATTTAACAATTTAACTGTGTAGTTTTTCTAAACCCTTTACAATGTATATATTTTCTGTTATATATCAGCTACCCTTCTAATAAATTCTGTACAATGTATAAATCTATTTTCAAAGATATTTTCATGAAATACACTCACATCCTGCAAGATATCTTATTTTTATATAATATAGCCTTCCTTTTATTTTATTGTCATCGCTAACTATATACTTAAACACAAATAATCCCCTCTAGTATATAATTTAAAATCATATACTAAAGGGGATGTATGTTACTTTTTCTTTATTCCTATTACTTTACCTTGACTACCTGTGTCTTCTTTTTTATCTAAGTCTACATTAGTCTCGATATCTTCTTCTTTTTTAGATTTTTTATTTTCTTTTTTAGGTGATTTTTCCTTATTATTAGCATTATATATCTTTAAAATTTCATCATATATAAGATCTATAGCTTCTGGCTTTCCTATTTCTTTACTTTTATTAGCCATTTCTAATAATTCTTCTTTATTTCCTAAAAGTCTAGTTACTGCATCATTTAATCTTACATCAGTTAAGTTCTTTTCAAGTATAGCAATTCCTGCACCCTGTTTTTCTATACTTTTAGCGTTATACTCTTGATGATTTTCTGCAGTATATGCTTTTGGAATTATTATAGATGGCTTTCCAAGCGCAGTTATCTCAGCTAATGATATAGCACCTGCACTGCCTATAACTAAATCACTTGCAGCTAGTGCATTCGCCATATCCTCTAAATACGGAACTACTCTTTGATATGGCTTTAAATGTAAATCTTCTATGCTATTAATAAACTCATTATAATATGACTTTCCAGTAGCAAATATAAAAGCAACATCATCTTTAACCATATTTCTAACTACCAACTTCATAGCATCATTTATTTTTCTAGATCCTCCACTACCACCATAACAAAGAACCATTTTTTTATCTTCTGTTATTCCTAAATTTCTTCTTGCTATAGATTTTCTAGCCACTAATATTTCTTTTCTAACCGGATTTCCTGTAAGTACTAATTTTTCTCTTGTTCCTTCTGGAAATCTTTGATGTGAGTCTTCAAAGCTAGTTAATACTGTTGTAACCATTTTAGCAAGTATTTTATTAGTAACACCTGGAAAAGAATTTTGCTCATGTACTACAGTTGGAACTTTTCCCATAGCTGCATTAAATAGTACCGGTCCACTTACATAACCTCCTGTACCGATTACTACATCTGGTTTAAATTTCTTAACTACTTTTCTAGATTGCTCTAAACCTTTAAATAACTTAAAAACTCTTTTTACATTATCTAAATCTACTTTTCTTTTAAATCCTTGAACTGTCACTGTTTTTAATTCATATCCATACTTAGGAACTATCTCCGACTCTATTCCCTTTTCTGTCCCTACAAATAATATTTCTGCATCTGGATTTTCTTCTTTTATTTTATTTGCGATAGCTATAGCTGGATACACATGCCCTCCAGTTCCACCGCCAGATAATAAAACTCTCATTTAACCATCTCCTGTTAGTTCATTTTGACATATTTTGAAATGTTTAATACTATACCAACAGCACTCATAAATATAATAAGTGAGGTTCCTCCATAGCTTATAAACGGAAGTGCAACTCCTGTAACTGGCATTGATGAAGTTGCTACCGCTATATTTAATGCCGCTTGAATTCCTATTTGAGCGCCTATACCAATTACAACCATACATGTAAATATATCTGTACAATTTAATGCTATTCTTACACATCTGTATACTAATATGACAAACAACATTATTACTACTGCACATCCTATAAGCCCTAGCTCTTCACCTATTATAGCAAATATAAAATCATTTTGTGGTTCAGGTATGTAAAACCATTTTTGTTGACTCTTCCCAAGACCCATTCCAAACAGTCCACCTGATCCTAATGCATAAAGACCTTGTATAACTTGGTATCCATTTCCTAATGGGTCTTGAAATGGATCTAAAAATGATAATATACGTTTTAATCTATATTCAGATGTAAGTGCTAAAAGTAAAAATAAACCTACACCACTACCAAACATAGCCATTACAAACTTCATACTAAGACCAGCTACAAATATCATAACAAATGTAACTAATATTATAGTTCCTGCCGTAGACATATTTGGTTGAAGCATTATTAAACTGAAAAATATCCCTGGTATTACTAAAATTGGTAATACTCCTTTAGTTAATGACTTCATATTGTCATATCTTTTTTCTATAAGCTTCGCTGTAATTATGATAGTAGCAAATTTTGCAATTTCTGCTGGTTGTATAGTAAATGCCCCAAATCCTAACCAGCGCCTTGCACCATTTGCTTTTATACCTAATGGTGTTAATACTAAAAGTAATAATATAACTGATACTATTCCTATTACTTTAGCATTTTTCTTCCAAAATCTATAATCTATATTAGATATTATAATCATAGATATAAATCCTAAAATAGCATAAATAACATTCCTTTTTAAAAAGTAATAAGAATCATTATGTTTAAATGCAGATTGAACAAAACTTGCACTAAACACCATAATGATACCTATAAATACTAAAGTCATAGTTGTATAAAATATTACACTATCAAATTCCGTTTTAATACTCTTATCAATTTGTTTTTTTAAAGCTTCTTTTGCCATGCTAAAGCTTTCCCTCCATTCCCTAGATAAGAGGTTACCTTAAATTGTTTACATTATCTTTGAAGTCAATACCCCTTACTTCAAAACTTTTATACATATCCCAACTTGCACATGCAGGCGATAATAAAACTACATCTCCATCTTTTGCAATTTGATAAGAAGCATTTACAGCTTCTTTCATATCTTTTACTATAGTTATATTATCAAATCCTTTATTTTGAGCACATTCTTTTATCTTTTGTGCAGTTTCACCTAGTAAAACCAATGCATATACATTTTCTTTTGCAATATCTAAAAATTCATCAAAACTACTTTGTTTATCCATTCCACCAGCTATTAATACTATTGGTCTATTATAAGATTGAACAGCTTTTATACTTGAATCTGGATTTGTAGCTTTTGAATCATTTACAAACATTATTCCATTTAAATTTCTTACAAACTCTTGTCTATGTTCTACCCCAGCAAAAGTTTTTAATACTTTCCTTATAACATCTATATCTATATTAGATACATATGCTATTGCTGCAGCTGCCATACAATTTTCTAGATTATGGTCTCCAGGAAGACTAAGTTCATCTTTATTTAAAAGTGTAATTTTTTCATCTATGTTTATAATAATATTTTTTTTCTCATCTAAATATATTCCATACTCTAAGCTTTTTTTCCTAGAAAAGAATATTTTTTTAGCTTTTACACTATCTGATAAAGATCTTACATCTTCATCGTCATAATTTAAGATGCAGAAATCTTTGCTATCTTGATTTTCAAATATTCTAGCTTTAGCTTCTATATAAGCTTTCATAGTATGGTGTCTATTTAAATGATCCTCTGTAAAATTTAGTATCGCACTTACATGAGGTTTAAATTTATCTATACTTTCAAGTTGAAAACTACTTAATTCTGTAACCAATACAGAATTTTCATTAGCAATACCTACTGTATCTATCACAGGATTTCCTATATTTCCAACTATATAAGTATCTCTACTAGCCTTTTTAAATATTTCTCCTACTAAAGATGTTGTAGTTGTTTTTCCATTAGTTCCTGTTATTCCTATAAATATAGGATTTTGAGAAAGCCTATAAGCTAATTCTACTTCTCCTATTATCTCTATATTTTTAGATTTTAACTTTAATATAAAAGGTAAATCTAATGGTACTCCTGGAGATACAACTGTTATATCTACATCATCTACATTTTCAGGATGATATCCTAATATATATTCTACATTATTTAAATCTGAAAGCTCATCTAATATATCTTTTAACTTATCTTTATCTTTTATATCATTTACAACTACTTTTGCACCTAATCTATTCAAGTGTTTAATTGTAGATACACCAGTTTTTGCTAGACCTACTAATAAAACTTTTTTATTTTTTAGATTCATTGTTTATACCCCCGAATTAGAATATTGCTATTATACCTATCCAAGTAAGTATTACAGTTACTATCCAGAATGTAAATACTACCTTAGTTTCAGGCCATCCGCATTGTTCGAAATGATGATGTATAGGAGCCATTTTGAATATTCTTTTTCCTGTTAATTTAAATGATGCTACTTGAAGTATAACTGATATAGCTTCTGCAAAGTATATACCACCAACTAATGGTATTAAAAGTACACTATTTGTTAATATAGCAAAGGCAACAACTGCTCCACCTAAAGCCATTGAACCAGTATCACCCATAAATATTCTTGCAGGATATGCATTAAATCCTAAAAATCCTAAACAAGCACCAATAGTAGCTGCTGCTAATACAGCAACTTCTGTGTTTGCAACACCTGAGTAAGATGCAAGTAACATAAAGAATGTAGATACTATTAATGTTATTCCTGATGCTAATCCATCTAATCCATCTGTTAAGTTAACAGCATTAACCGTTCCAACTATTACAAATACCATTATAGGAACATATAATGGGCCTAAATTTATTGCTATATCTGTAAATGGTATCATAAGTTGTGGCGCACTTGCAGATGCAGTATATTGATAATTTGCAATATATAAAGCTAATCCAAATTGCATTACTATCTTTTGCCAAGGTTTAAGTCCTAACGATCTTCTCTTTTTTATTATTATAAAGTCGTCTATAAACCCTATTAATCCAAATCCGAATATAGATATAAGGCCTATAACCATATCTGGTCCTACTTTACTTCTAGTAAGTCCTGTTATAAGTATAGCTACTATCATTAATATTCCTCCCATTGTAGGGGTTCCATTTTTAGCTAAGTGCGTTTTTGGTCCGTCATCTCTCACCGTTTGACCAAATTTAAATTTAGTTAACATAGGTATAAATATTGGACCTAATATAACTACTATTAGAAACGAAAACAATGCTGTGTAAGTAAGTTCTGTTATTCCTAACATAATATATATCTCCTCTCCCTTGCTGGCTATTTCTTTTGTGATTATTTATTAAGATATTCTACTATTTTTTCTAATTCCATACCTCTAGATGCTTTTACTAAAACTACATCATCTTTGTTTACAAGTTCATCTATCTTCTCTATAGCTTCTTCTTTTGTATTAAAATGATGTATGTTATTTTTATTAAATCCTAGAGAATTAGCTTCTTCGCAAATAAATTTTGAATCTTTTCCTATAGCTATTAATACATCTGTATTATCTATAGCACATTTTCCTACTAAACGGTGTCCATATTCAGTATGTTCACCCATTTCAAACATGTCTCCAAGTATAGCTACTTTTCTATTTTTGTATCTTCCAAGTATTTTTAAAGCAGCTTCCATAGAGTCAGGGCTTGCATTATATGCATCATTAATTATTGTCATCTTATCATTTTTTATTACATCTAATCTCATTTTAGTTGCTTTAAAGTTTCTTAATCCACTTTTTATATCTTCTAAAGATATATTTAATTCTTTCCCTACTAATATAGCTGCCATTGCATTATATATATTGTGTTCTCCTACTGTAGGTATAAATATTTCTTCTTTTTTACCATCTATATAACAGACAAAAGTTAAATCTTCTTCGTTCATTACGTAACTTTCGCAGTATATATCATTATCTTTATTAAATCCAAATGTTTTTAATTTATAATTAAGATGTTTTCCCTTTAAAGTTCCTAAAAATTTGTCGTCTCCGTTAACAACTAAAGTGTTAGACTCATTAAAGTTAGTTGCGATTTCCATTTTAGCTTGCAGTATCCCTTCCTGAGATCCTAAATTTTCAATGTGCGATAAACCTATATTAGATATAACTCCTATTTTAGGGTTTACTATATTTGCTAAATATTCTATTTCTTTAAAGTGTGACATACCCATTTCTATAACTGCACACTCATAAAATTCGTCTAAATTAAATAAAGTTAAAGGAACTCCAAAATGATTATTTAAATTACCTTGATTCTTTAGTGTATTAAATCTTGAAGAAACTGTAGCATATATCATATCCCTTGTTGTTGTTTTTCCTACACTACCTGTTACTCCTATATATGGTATATCAAATTTTTCTTTATAATATTTAGCAATATCACCTAATGCTATTTGAGTATCTTTTACTTCTATTAAATTTATATCCGAACTATTTAATTTTATGCTACTACTTGCATTTTTTATGAATGTTTTACACCCATTTTCATATGCCGATTGCATAAACTGATGACCGTCTAAGTTTTCTCCTATTACAGCGACAAATACATTATCTTTATCTGCTTTTCTACTATCTATAACTACATCATTTATAGTGTCACTTTCATTTCCAATTACTAATTTTCCTTTTGTAGCAATTGCTAGTTCTGATATTGTTAGACTATTCATACTCAATCCTCCTTATATTTTAATTTCTAACTATATTTATCTTAATAAAAGGCAATGTATAAATTTATATACATTGCCCCCTTTGTAAATATCAACTTAATAATTATATACTATATTTATAGATTTTTGAAGGTATTTCTAACTATATGTTACTTTTAATTATCAAAATATAACGTTATACTTGAGTTTTCATCTACTTTAACTCCTGGCTTAGGGAACATATCTACTACTTTTGAACCTTCTGAAATTTCTATATCTGGATCTAAATTAGCTTTTAGATTACTTTCCTCTAATATTTTAACTGCATCTTCTATAGCTAAATTTCTTATATCTGGAACTACTACTTGATTTTTTTGTAACTCTTTCTTTTCTTCTTCAGTGTATACTGGTTCTACACCTAAATATGGTAACACATCATTCATTATCTCTTTAATTATAGGACCTGCTGTTGTACTACCAAATGCACTTACACCAGTTGGTTCATCTACTATTGCAAGAACTACTATTTGAGGATCATCTGTTGGTGCTATTCCCATAAATGAACATATGTATTTACCTTGAGCATATTTACCATCTACAACTTTTTGAGCAGTACCAGTTTTTCCACCTATTCTATATCCTGGTATGTAAGCAGAATGACCTCCTCCTTGACTAACAACTGACTCCGCTATTTTCATAATTCTATCAGCTGTATCTTCTGAAACTACCTGTCTTATCATTTTAGGTTCAATTTCTTCTATTATATTCCCCTTATTATCAGTGTATCCTTTTACAACTCTCGGTTGCATCATTTTACCATCGTTTGCTAATGTAGAAATTGCTCTTATAAGTTGCATCGGTGTTACCGATATAGATTGACCAAAAGACATTGTTGCAAGTTCTACTGGTCCAACATTTTTTTCATTGTAAACTATTCCTTTAGCTTCTCCAGGTAAATCTATCCCTGTTTTTTCCATAAAGCCAAAAGCTTCTACATAATCATACATCTTAGCTACCCCTAATCTTTCTGCTATAGTCATAAATACAGGGTTACAAGAGTTTTGAACACCTTCAGCAAATGTTTGCTCACCATGAGGTCTATAATGTCTCCAACATTTTATTTTTCTTCCACCTATTGTTAAACTTCCAGTACAAGTAAATTTATCACTTTCTTTAACAACACCTTCCTCAACTCCTGCTGATGATGTTATTAATTTAAAAGTAGAACCTGGCTCATATGTATCACTTACAGCAGGATTTCTCCACATTTTATAATATCCATTAATTTTATCTTTCTCATCATATTTATCTAATTCTTCTTCATAATATGGATATATCGGAGTTCTCGAATCATTTGGATCATAATCCGGCTTTGATGCCATAGATAATATATCACCTGTTTTAGGATCCATAGATATAACAGTTACTCTTTTAGCATTATTAATTTCATATGCTTTCTGAGCAGCATTTTCAGTATAATGTTGTATTACTTCATCAATAGTTAATACTAAACCATTCCCTTGTACTGGTTCATAGTATTGTTCTAAACCTTGTGGTATCTCTCTACCTGATGCATCCGTACTTACAATAAGCTTTCCTGCTGTTCCCTTTAATCGCTTATTATATTGCATCTCCACTCCAGCTATACCTTCAGAATCAGCTGATGTATGACCTAAAACATACGCCGCAAAGTTTCCATATGGATAATATCTTTGATTATCTTCAGCTACCCATATACCAGATATTTTAGCCTCTCTTATTTTGCTTGCTGTTTCATCATCTATCCATCTTTGTACTTTTACTAGCGCTGTATTCTTTTTTGATACTGATTTATATACATCATCATACTCTTTTCCTAGTATTTCAGCTAATTGCTTTGCTGCAGCTTCTTTATCTTTTACTTCTACTGGCTTGCACCATACTGTATATTTTGTAACACTTACAGCTATCTCTTTCATATTTCTATCATATATGGTTCCTCTTTTAGGTTCTATCGGTATTTCCCTTGTCTGTTGATCAATAGCCCTAGTACTTAACCAATCCCCTTTTATAATTTGAAGATATCCGGTTCTAAATGTAAGCGCTAAAAATAAAACACACGCCAATATAAGAATAATCACTAATCTTTTTTTACTCATTAGTTTTATCTTTTTCAAGTGTAGCCCCCCTTTAACTATCTACTTCGATATATCTTATTTGATTTTGCTTAGGATAGTCCATATTAAGTTCTTCTTTTGCTCTTTCTTCTATTTCTCTTATAGAAGTATTCGTCTCTACTTTTGCCTTTAACTCCTCTAGTCTTATTTCCTCTTGTTTAAGTTCTTTTTTTAAGTAATGGATATCATATTTAAGATTTCCTATGATTGAATGTCCACATATATTAATGATAATCATTAAGAAACAAACTAAAAATAATCCAAACCTTCTTATTACTTTTTTTATTTTTCTGCCTTGTCTCTTTTTATGTTTATTCTTCTTTTCTTTTTTATATTCATTTATGTTTTTAACTTTATCATTTTTAATCTTCTTTTTCATCTATCCACCTCTATATACTCTAATTAGTTATATATTTGTGATAAATATTCAATGTCCCTTTTAAAAGTTATAGAAAAATTAACACATAATATCTTATTAATATTTAAAATTTTTAAACAATATATTAATTCATGTTATATATTGAATTTTATTGTAAAATTTATTTTATATAAACCACATGTCATTGAAATATTTAGTATCACCAACGATATCTTCGCACTCCAACTTCGAATAAATACATTATTTAAAACTAACTTTATTTAAATCTCTGTGTGTAACAACTAAACATTATGCTATAACTTTTCCTTACATACAAAAAGGATTATGTAAAATAATTCAATTACTTTACATAATCCTTTTTAATCTACTATTATATCCTCTCCACTACTCTTAATTTAGCACTTCTCGATCTTGGATTTTCCTCTATTTCTTCTTTACTTGGAAGTATTGGCTTTCTAGTTATAACTTTTACTAGTGATTCTTTATCACACTGGCATATAGGTAAATGTGATGGACATACACAATCTAGTGCTAAGTCTCTAAATTCATTTTTTACTATTCTATCTTCTAATGAATGGAAAGTTATTATACAAACTCTCCCTCCTTCATTCATTATAGAAACAGCATCATCTATCATCTTAGTTATTACTCCAAGTTCATTGTTAACCTCTATTCTTATAGCTTGGAAAGTCCTTTTTGCAGGATGTGGACCATCTATTCTTGCCTTTTTAGGTATTGCTTTTTTTATAACTTCTACAAGTTCTCCTGTAGTTTCAATTGGTTTTTCTTCTCTTTCCTCTACTATAAATTTAGCTATACGTTTAGCCCAGTTATCTTCACCATAATCCTTTATTATTTTAGCTAATTCTTCTTCACTATAAGTATTGACAACATCATATGCCGAGAAATCACATCTTATATCCATTCTCATATCAAGTGGAGCATCTTGCATATATGAAAATCCTCTATCCGCTTCATCTAATTGATGAGATGATACACCTAAGTCAGCAAGTACTCCATCTATTTTATGAACTCCTATTTTTGCTAGCTCTTCCTTTATATTTTCAAAATTGCTATGAACAAATCTAACTCTATCACTATATTCACTTAATCTTTCTTTTGCAGTAGCTATAGCATTTTTATCTTGATCAAATCCTATAAATAGACCCTTATCAGATAATCTTTTAACTATCTCTTTAGAGTGTCCTGCTCCTCCCATAGTACAATCTACATATACTCCGTCAGGCTTTATATTTAAGTTCTCTATGCACTCATTTAAGAGTACGGACACGTGATGAAATTCCATTTTAATTCTCTCCTTGTTTGTCTTCTTTTGTTTTATTATTTTCTTTTTTAGATAAATATATATGTGCAATTATAGCACCAACGACACCAACTAAACTTATAACTTGTGCCATTCTTAATGGTCCTATCATTAAACTATCAGTTCTAAGTCCTTCTATAAAAAATCTTCCTAAAGAATAAAGACCTATATAGTATACTATAATTTGACCTTCATATTTCTTTTTCTTTCTAAACATCCATAAAAATACAAATATTAATGTATCCCATATTGATTCATATAAAAATGTCGGATGAACCTTTACTCCATCTACCATAATTCCCCATGGTAAATTAGTTGGACCACCATGAGCTTCTTGATTTATAAAATTTCCCCATCTACCAATGGCTTGTGCAAGAGGCATACCTATCATAACAGCATCTGCCATTTTTAAGAAATTAATTTTCTTAACTTTAGTAAACACATATCCTGTAAGTAATCCAGCAATAAGTGCACCATGTATTGCCATACCTCCACCTCTAAAGTTCAGTATCTGAGAAGGATTTTGAGAATAGAAATCCCAATTAAATAAAACGTAATATAATCTAGCACCAAGAAGTCCCATAGGTATAGCTATTATAGCTAAATCAAGTACGCTATCCTCTTTTATTCCTACTCTTTTGGCTTCTTTTAAAGCTATTATTGTTCCTAATACCATTCCCGATGCCATAAGTATTCCATACCACATAACATCTATGCCAAATATACTAAATGCAATCCTATCCATTTATACACCTCTATTTTTTAAATAATTTTTTAAAAAATCCTTTGGATTTTTCATATTTTACAGGATATTCTATAGATATTTCTTTATCTTCTATAACTTTATATGGATTTTGTGTGAATAACATTTCTGCTTTTTGCTCTCCATATTTTCTAACTATATAATCATAAGTTTCTCTTATTATAGGCCTACGTCTTGTACTTGAATGTGCATCTGTAGCTATAAAATGTATCATATTATTATCAAGTAATATTTTACTTACTCTTTCTGCATCTTTTCCATTTTTACCAATTATACTTGATGAATTAACTTGAATTAAAGCTCCTTCATTTATACAGTCATAAATTATATTTACATTTTCCTGCACTTCTTTATATCTTTCAACATGTGCTAATATAGGTACATATCCTCTTATTTTTATTTCATATATTATATCTACTATATTTTTAGGAAATCTAATAGGTGGAAATTCTATTAATAAGTATTTACTATTATTTAAGGTATAAAACTCTTTTTGTTCTATAATATCTATTATATCTTCACTATAGTAAAGTTCATTTCCTATAAATACTTCTATATCTATATTATTTAATTTAAGTATATTATTAAATTCTTTTATATTTTCAAAAAGTTCTTCTCCTTTTTTATATTCAAAATTTGGATGATAATGAGATGTATTAACTATTTTTCTTATCCCTTCACCATATGCAATTTTAGCCATTTCTAAAGCATCATCTAAACTTTTTGCTCCATCATCAATATTTGGAACAATATGACAATGAATATCTATCATATGTATTACCCCCATACTTTATGTATAATTTTATTATAATATTATATCAAAATAAAAGTAGAATTGTAATAATTCTACTTTTATTTTGATATTTAATAGATTTTCCTATAGATATTATACAGTTTTTTCGTTTAAATTTATATCTATCAAAATTTCTGTTATAATTTTTTTCTAAGTAACTCATTTTCATTTATTCCTACATTATTATATTTGAAAACTATATTAGACATAGGTATCAATACTAAAAACTACACTATAACTTCATTTTTATTTACATATAATAGTTCATTAGGATAAGCTTATTCTACTTTATCTGTTAAAGTTATACTCTCTATAGTTATACCTAGACCTGCATAAGTATTATTTTTGTATATAGAGTATCAACTAAAGTATTTATTTTATCTGGTGGATCTATGTAATAAAATTTAGTATCTCCCATATCTAATTCTTCAAGTATACTATTGATCAAATGTCTAGTATACATAGTATCTATAGCAGATGTCGGTGCAACAACATATAAAGTATTTATTCCATATTCTAATAATTCTTCACCTGATTTAATTATATCTTTTTTATTGTTTTCTAAAAGAGGTAATTTTATTTGAACATCTATATCTGTTTCAGCATCTTCTATGTATTTTTTTATTTTTTCTCTAAATAATATATCTTGCTCTAGATTATTTTTATTATGAAGCCCAATTAGTAATACTCCGCTATCCTCTCCTGATTTTCTTATATTATTTAAAATTTCATCTTTATAAAGTTGTGCTAAGTTATTAGCATTATAAAATGGTTCTAGCACTTCAACACCTGCTATATTTCTAGATGCAAGATTTAATTCTTCATATCTTTTAATAAAAACCTCGTAATCAGTACCTTCTGTCATAAATAAGGGACATATTATTATATTTTTATATCCTTGTTCTATAATTGACTCTACTGAGTATTCAAAATAAGGCTTTGAATACATATAAGAATTAACTACTCTATATCCACTACCTAAACTATGTCTTAATTTTTCTGCTATTTCTTCTGCTTTATGTTTAAATTCACTAAACCCCAATTTACTATAGTAGCTTTTATAATTATATAAACTATTTATACCAGTAAACATAGCCTTATAGCCTTCTTCATAGTAAATTTGCGTTGAACGCTCTCTTATATTATAGTTTTTATCCTCACCTTCTGATACCAATAAAACTAAAGTCTCTTTTTTTTCTTTTATAGGCTCTGTATCCTTAATTACTATATAGTCTTTAAATATAAAAGATATAACTAAGTTTACCCCAATAAATGAAATTAGAATTCCATAAATTAAATATTTATAATTTTTATTGACTATTACTTGCTTATAAAATGCTATTGTTGCTAAAACTATAAATATGTTTTCATAGCTTCCTTTTAATATAAAGCTAAGCGCTAAAGATGAAAATAAGATTATAGAAAATAACATAAAATCAACCTCTCTATAAAAATTAACTTTTAAATAAGTTTTTATTATCTGTATTAACTTAATTGTATAGTTTACATCTATTATATATATGTTGTATAATTAGAATGTATGTCTACACAAAATATTAAATAAACTTGATAAGTTAGCTTATTAAGCCTATCTCATAGTTTAATAGGTTGTTTAAATTTATAAATAAAATTGACAAAAGAGAGGAAGATATATATGAAATTAGGTATAGTCGGTTTACCAAATGTAGGTAAAAGTACACTATTTAATGCAATAACACAAGCAGGTGCTGAATCTGCTAACTATCCTTTCTGTACAATAGAGCCAAACGTTGGTGTTGTTTCTGTTCCAGATGAAAGATTAGAAAAATTAAGAGAGTTATATGACTCAAAAAAAATAGTTCCTACTGCTATAGAGTTCTGTGACATAGCTGGACTTGTTAGAGGAGCTTCTAAAGGTGAAGGTTTAGGAAATAAATTCTTATCTCACATAAGAGAAGTTGACGCTATAGTTCACGTTGTTAGATGTTTCGAAGATGGAAATGTAGTTCACGTTGACGGTTCTGTTGATCCATTAAGAGATATAGAAACTATAAACTTAGAATTAATATTCTCTGATATAGAAATATTAGATAGAAGAATACAAAAATCAACTAAGGCTGCTAAAGCTGATAAATCTGTCGCTGCTGAAGTTGAGTTCTTAAAAGAAATAATGGCTGTTTTAGAAGATGGTAAATGCGTTAGAACTATGGACTTTAGTGAAGATCAAAAAACTTTCGTTGATTCATTAAACTTACTTACATCAAAGCCTGTAATATATGCTACAAATGTAAGTGAAGATGATTTAGCTGATGAAGGTGAAAATAATGCATACGTTGCTAAAGTAAGAGAATTCGCTGCTACTGAAAATGCTGAGGTTGTTGTTGTTTGTGCTCAAATAGAAGCAGAAATAGCTGAACTTGATACTGAAGAAGAAAAGAAAGAGTTCTTAGAAACTTTAGGACTTGAGCAATCTGGTCTTGATAAATTAATAAAATCGTCTTATGCATTACTTGGTCTTATATCTTATTTAACTGCTGGACCTCAAGAAGTTAGAGCTTGGACTATAAAAGTTGGAACTAAAGCTCCAGCTGCTGGTGGTAAGATACACTCTGATATAGAAAGAGGATTTATCAGAGCAGAAACTATAGCATTTAACGATTTAGTACAAGTTGGTACTATGACTGCTGCTAAAGAAAAAGGATTAGTTAGACTTGAAGGTAAAGAATATGTAGTTAAAGATGGAGATGTTATATTATTCAGATTTAACGTATAATATAAAGGATAGGTAGATTACCTATCCTTTTTTATGCTTAAGTATATTATAATACTTTAAAAATGTGTGTAACGCCAGAATGTAAGTAATATCAATTAACTAATTTTGAACGCAAAAAAGATAAACTCTAATGAGTTTACCTTTTAATTTATTTTATTAAGCTATATTTTTAGAATCTTTATTTTTTATAAGCTTATTTTTATTTAACATAAATAATACAAACAATACTATTGCAGCAACTACACCTACTCCATTAGAAAGCATAGCATTTAACTTAAATCCTTCTGGAGCTTGTAATATATAAGATACACATACAGAGCTCATAAATGTTGCTGGTATTAAAGCTATCCAGTAATTCGCTTGATTTTTTATTAAGTATACTGTAGCTGTCCATAAGAATATAGTAGCTAACGTTTGATTAGACCAAGCGAAGTATCTCCATATTATGTTGAAATCTATAGTCGTTAAGAATATACAAACTACGAATAATGGTATTGCTAACTTAAATCTACTTAATAATCCTTCTTGTTTTATATTAAAAGCATCAGCTATTGTAAGTCTAGCACTTCTAAATGCTGTATCTCCACTTGTTATAGGACAAGCAACTACACCAAGTACTGCAAGAACTGCACCTATTGGACCTAATAATTCTTTAGATATATGACCTACAACTCCTGATTGACCACCAAAGCTATCAAGGGCTGATTGTATAACTCCACTTTCTCCAAAGAATGCTATTGTAACCGCACACCATATTAAAGCCACTATCCCTTCTACAACCATTGCTCCATAGAATACTTTTTTACTTTCACTTTCTCTATGTATACATCTTGCCATCATAGGCGATTGTGTAGCATGGAACCCTGATAAAGCTCCACAAGCTATCGTTGTAAATAAGAATGGGAATATAGATAATCCACTTGGATGTAAGTTTTGTAATGTCATTTCAGGCATTACCATACTTCCATTAAAGTGTCCTATCATCATAGCTCCAGCTAAACCTATTGCCATGAATAATAAAGATGCACCAAATATTGGATATATCTTACCTATAACTTTGTCTACTGGTAAAACTGTAGCAACTATATAATATATTATTATTAAAACTACCCATATATTTTTATTAAGCCCTGTCATAGATGTTAATAATCCTGCTGGTGATGTAACAAAAACTGTACCAACTAATATCAATAGTATAACAGAGAATACTCTCATTACATTTTTCATTCCATCACCTAAGTATATACCAACTATTTCAGAAACAGAAGTCCCATCATGCTTCATAGATATAACACCTGATAAGTAATCGTGTACTCCTCCTGCGAATATAGTTCCAAACGTTATCCATAAAAATGCTACTGGTCCAAATAATGCTCCCATTATCGCACCAAATATAGGCCCTGTACCTGCTATATTTAAGAATTGTATTAAAAATACTTTATACCAAGGCATTGGCATATAATCAACACCATCTTCTAATCTAACTGCTGGTGTTTGATTATCATCACTTAACTTTACATTTTTATCTACATAAGTTCCATAAGTAAAGTAACCTATTATTAATATTGCTAAACAAGCTATAAATGTTATCATACCATTTTCTCCTTTATTAAATTTAAGAATTAATTATTATTTCATTTAGTATGATACATTATATTTTCAAATTTTATTCATATTTTTACATGAAATGCATTATTTACTACATGAAATGCATTTATATATTCATAATCATTCTAAAGTCTTTAATTTTACTTCTACTAACTGGTATTTCTGAATTTATATCATTTAACCTTAATTTATACGTATTATTAAACCAAGGTATGATTTCATTTATCTTAAATACATTTACTATATAAGATCTATGTGTTTTAAAAAATAAATTTGAATCTAAATTTTTTTCAAATTCTTTAATAGGTCCTTTTACAACATACTCACTATCTTTTGTATATACTATAGTTTCTCTTTCCCTAGCTTCACAATAATATATATCTTTTACATTAACCACTCTTAATTTATCATTTTTCCATAAACTAATGCTCGAAGCTTTTGATCTTTGATCAATTTTGTTTTCTTCTTCTAATTTATTATCCGTACTTATATTACTAGATCCACTTTTTTCTAATTTATTTAACATAGATATTATTCTATCATCAGAGTAAGGCTTTAATATATAATCAAAAGCTTCTAACTCAAATGCATCTACTGCATGTTCTTTATATGCTGTTATAAATACTATTTTAGGTTTAAATTTAAAGTTATTTATAGTTCTTGCAAGTAGCATGCCATCTAATAAAGGTATATTTATATCTAAAAATATTACATCGACTATATTTTCTTGTATAAACTTTAATACTTCTACTCCATTGTCAAATTCATTTAATATTTCTATTTTACTAAAATTTTTTATAAAATATTTTAATTCCTCTCTTGCTGGAAATTCATCCTCTACTATAATTGCTCTCATAATATCTCCTCTATATATAAAATTCCATTTTAGTTCCAGGTTCTAATCTATATATATTTAAACCTTGTCCATATATTAATTTTAATCTTAAATGAACATTATAAAGTCCAATTTTATTGCCTGGCATTTCTCCACTATATACCTTTTTTATTATATCAAGATCTATAGTTATACCATCATTTTCTACCCATACCCTAGTATATCCATCTTCTTTTTTAACTCCAATAATTACAGTTCCGCAACCTCCATTTTTTCTTATTCCATGTATTATTGCATTTTCAACCAATGGCTGTATTGTAAGGCTTGGAATCTTTGCATCTATATTTTCATCTATATCGTATAAAACTGTAAGTTTATCTCCAAACCTTGCTTTTTCTATTTCTACATATGCCTTTACTTGTTCTAATTCTTTATTTATGTCTATCAAATTATCATTTACTTCTAAATTGTATCTCATATAAGTAGATAAATTTATAATAAGCTTTCTTGCTTTATCAGGATTGATTCTAATAAATGAAGTTATAGTATTTAATGCATTAAATAAAAAATGTGGATTAATTTGTCTTTGTAAAGCTTTAATTTCTGATTTTTTCTTTTCTTTCTCTATCTTTTCTATTTTCGATATTTCCATAAGTGTAGAAATAATTTGTGACAATCCTATCGCTAAAGATTTTTTAGAATGACTCATATCATATTTCTTTGTATAGTAAATCTTTAATGTCCCAACCACACCTTGAGAATCTGTAAGTGGAATAATCATAGCTGTCTTTAAATTTACTTTTTCACTGATTGAGCTTTCTTCCTTTTTTACTTGTATATTTAAAATACTATTTTCTCTAATAGAACATCTTGTTATATTGCTAATTTCTGTATGAGGAAATTTAAAAGCCTCTTCTCCAACTCCAACATATGCTAATACTTCGTCTCTATCAGTTATACTAACTGCATCTGAGTTTATTTCATCTTTTATTATCTTACATATTTTTTTTAGAGACTCTTCATTTATAGATCTAAAATATGGTAGTGTTTTATTAGCAATATCTAAAGCTAACTTTGATTGCATAGCAGCTACTTCTTCTTTTTCTTTTTTTATAGCATCAACTATAGATATCAAAAGACCTATACTAATTTGTCCAACAATCATTGGTATATAAATCTTTCTTATTATTCCAATAGCAATATTATGAGGTCTTGATAATAAATATATTAAAAGCATAGAAAAGCTCTCTGATATTACCCCACATGCTATTCCATATATCCACTTGTATCTGTTACTAATTTTTTGATAAAAAAATCCAGATAGTATTCCTGCAAATATAGAAGATATAAAACATGGAAAAGCTGTTATACCTCCAGTATCTATTATATATCTATGAAAACCAGATATAATACCTGAAGTTATACCAACTAATGGACCAAATAAAACTCCACCTGATACAATAGCTATTATCCTAGTATTCGCAAGAGAACCTTGTACATCTATTCCATTATATGTACCAAGTATAGCAAGGGCTGTAAATATTAATGATATAACTAATAAATCCTTTAATTTATAATTTTCTTTTTGAAATATATATTTAAATCCTTGAATTTTAGTAATTATTATAAATAATACTGTCATTAAACTTGATTTTTCAAGTAATTGCAAAAATATAGCTCCTTTGTCCATGTGTCACTCCTTAAATATAATTTACTTTCAATCAATTTTAAATTTACTAGATTATTATAAATAAATCAATATATATCATTAATGATATATAGCAAAAAAATAAGAGTGCTAAACGCACTCTTATATATATTAATTATTTATTTTATTTTTTAACCAATCCTTACCTTCTACAAGTCTTGCTACAAGCATAGCACATACTGTATTTTCAGTTGAATTTAATAATGTTGCAGGCGCATCTAATATTGTTCCAATAACAACTATTATTGGAAGTAATGCTGGATCTATTCCAAATGCGCTTACTATTAACATTTCACTCATAAATCCACCACCTGGTATAGCTCCCATAACTGCACCGTTTATAAATGCAACACCTAATATCGCTAACATCATTGGAATAGTATTCATATTAGTTCCTAATAATCCTAATAAAAATGCTATTTTTAATACTCCAGTTACAACTGAACCATCTTTGTGAACATTTGCTCCTAATGGTATAACAGTTTCTGCTATATCTTCTGGAACACCCATTTTCTTAGTTGCATCTAAATTTACAGGTATTGAAGCTGCACTTGAACAAGTAGCTAATGATGTAACTGTTGGAGATACTGCATTTGACCAGAATGCCTTTATTCCATCTTTTCCACCAGCTATAAATGCATATAAAGTAAATAAACCGAAGTAAATTACTGCTGTTAATATTAAGTATAATATAGTTACTCTTAAGTACCCTGATAATAACTGTGATCCTAACTCTCCTATAACATTTGCAAAGTAGCATCCAAGTCCTATTGGCGCTGCCATCATTATTATATTGATTACTTTCATCATGACTGCTGAACCTGATTGAACAAACTTAGCTATTGACTTTCCAGATTCTCCTGCCATTAAAGTACCTATACCAAATAATATTGAGAATACTATTAATTGTAACATATTTGATCTAGATAATAGTAATGAGAAGTCATTTACAGTAAATGTATTTACTATTTGTTGTAATAATCCTACTTTTTCTGTTGCTGAACTATCGTTAGCAGATGCTATTATATCTTTAAATAATGATGTATCTAATCCTTTTGTTGGATTCATTAAAAGTACTCCAACTAATCCTATAACAGCAGCAACTAAAGCTGTTCCTAAAAATACTATAACTATACTTTTTAGTATCTTCCCTAATCTATTCATTCCTCCGCCCATATTAGCTATTGCAGATGTAACACTGAAAAATACTAATGGTACTAATGTCATGAATAATAAGTTTAAGAATAATTCTCCTATAGGTTTTAAAACTACTGCTTTTTCTCCCATAGTTACACCTACTATACCACCTAGTAATATAGCCCCTAGTAATACTATAGAAGACTTATAATTATTCCAAAATGATTTCATACTTTTCTCCTTTATGTCTATTTATTATTTAAAAACTCTAGTGCTATTTCCTTATCATCAAAATGGTGTTTAACTTTTCCTAAAATTTGATAATTTTCATGCCCTTTTCCTGCGATGATTACTATATCATCTTTTTGAGCCATTTCTATAGCTTCTTTTATAGCTTCTCTTCTATCTACAACTACCCTATAGTTTTCTTTATTTTTATCTAATCCTTTTAATATATCCTCTATTATAAGTTTAGGATCTTCAGTTCTTGGATTATCAGAAGTTACTATACATATATCTGATAATCTTTGTGCTATAGCTCCCATTAATGGTCTCTTTGTTGTGTCTCTGTCTCCGCCACATCCAAATACAGTTATTATATTAGACTTTGCAAATCCTTTTGCAGTATTTAATATGTTTTCTAATGCATCTGGTGTATGTGCATAGTCAACTATAACACTTATTCCCTTATCATTAGTTATTGTTTCAAATCTACCTGCAACACCCTTAGTTTTTCCTAAACCTTCTTTAACTATTTCTTTAGGTATATTTAACATGTAACAAGCTGCTATTACTGCTAAAGTATTGTAAACTGTAAATTTACCTGGTACCGGCACAAACATTTCTTCTTCATATGTTGGAGTTACTAATGTATAAGATACCCCACTTGCATCTATCTTTATATCTTTTGCCATAAAGTCTGCTTTATTATCTATTCCATAAGTATAGCAAGGTGTATTTAAAGATTTTATATTTTCATATATCTTTGCCCCACCTTCATCATCTATATTTATTATGTTTGCTTTAGTTGTTTTATAGAATAATTTTTCTTTTGCATTTCTATAATCCTCTAAATCTTTATGGAAATCTAGATGATCTGGAGTTAGGTTTGTAAATATCCCTAATTTAAATTCTGTCTCATCTACTCTATTTAATACTAATGAATGAGATGATACTTCCATTGCACAATAGTCACATCCATTATCAAGCATATTTCTAAAATACTTTTGTAAATCTATACTTTCAGGAGTTGTTGAACTAGATTCAACTTCTTTATCACCATCAAATATTTTTATAGTTCCTACAAGACCTACTTTTTTATTATTTAAACTTAGTATTTCACTTAAGAAAGTTGTTATACTTGTTTTACCATTAGTTCCTGTAACCCCTATAACTCCTAATTCTTTTGATGGATTATTATAAAAATTATCAGCAACATTTGCCATTGATGCTCTCGTGTCTTCTACTTTTATAAAAGTATATCCTTCTATATTTATATCTTCTTGTACTAAAAAGGCTTTAGCTCCTTTTTTTATCGCACTTTCTATATATTTATGACCATCTGAGTTAAATCCTTTTATGCATATAAATAACGTATTTTCTTCAACTTTTCTTGAATCATACGCTATATTAGTTATATCTATATTTAAATCTCCAGTTACACTAACTATATCTAATCCTTTTAATAAATCATGTAATTTCATTAAATTTTACCCTCCAGATTTTATATTAATCTATCTATATTATTCTCTATTCTAAATGCCTAACTTATATTATTATATAAATTCAAATTTACTATGTACATTGTTTAAGATGCTTGCTACATTGCAAAAAATGCTCTATAATCTATTCTAAAGGTAGGTGGGTTATGAAAGATATAAATAACAAAGTTGGTTACTTAAATGACAATTTTAAAATCTTCCATATTAGAGATAAGAAAGATATAAAATTTGAATACCATCATCATGATTTCAGTAAAATAGTTATTTTGATCGATGGTGATTTAACTTATTATATAGAAGGTAAAGCCTATATATTAAAACCTTGGGATATTTTATTTATAAATAAAAATGAAATTCACAAACCAGTAGTAAACCCTGATAAATACTATGAGCGTATAGTTATTTGGTTAAATCCAGATTTTATGTCAAAATATGCTCAAGGTAATAATAATTTACTTAAGTGCTTTGAGGTAGCAATAAAAAATAATTATAATTTGCTTAGATTGAACATGAAATCCATTGAGATTATAAAAAATATAATTCAAGATATACAAAGTTGCGATGATAGTAATGAATTTGGAAGTGAGATTTTAAAAGAATCATTATTTGTCCAATTGATGGTTTTAATGAACAGGTTATTTTTAAATAGTGATAAAAATAGAGATATGGAAGATATTCAATATGATAAAACAATAGAAGGTGTTTTAAATTATATAAACTCTAATTTAGAAAATGATTTATCTATAGATACTATAGCTTCAAAATTTTTTATAAGTAAATATTACCTTATGAGAAAATTTAAAAGTCAGATAGGAAGCTCTATTCATAATTATATTATCCAAAAAAGACTCATACTTGCAAAATCACTTATATCTGAGGGTTTAACTATGAGTAATGTTTGTTCTAAATGTGGATTTAATGATTATTCAAGTTTTGTAAGAGCATTTAAAAAAGTATATGGTGTTTCTCCAAGTAATTACAATCCTACAATACATAATTTTGAAAACCCTATATCTGATACTTAAAAAAGGTATGAAATTTTAAATTTCATACCTTTTTATATTAGCTTCTTCCTAATATTCTATTTATCTCATGTCTATAAGCATCAGCTTTAGCACCAAATATTGCTTGTATTCCATTACCTACTTCAACAACACCTACAGCACCTAATGCTTTTAACTTATCTTTATCTACTTTTGATTTATCTTTAACTTCAACTCTAAGTCTAGTTATACATGCATCTATTGATACAGCATTTTCTTCTCCACCTAATGCAGCTAAAACTTCTGGAGCTTTTTGTACTATTTCATCATTTCCCTTAGCTTTGCTTGGAGCTTCTTTACCATCTAAACCTTTAGCAGCTTGGAAATCTGCTTTAGAATAAAGCTTAGCTTCTTCTTCATCACCTTCTCTACCTGGAGTTTTTAAATTTAACTTAAGTATTAAAGTTTTAAATAAGAAGTAATAAACTACTGCATATCCAATGCCTACTAATATCGCTCTTATCCAGTTTGTTGGAACTCCAGCTCCTGAAGGAAGTATTCCAAATAAAGTGAAATCTATTAATCCTCCTGAGAATGTCATACCTATAAATACATTAAGTATATCCATTAAGAAGAATGATAATCCTGCCATTATACAATGAACTACATATAATACTGGTGCAACAAATAAGAATGTAAATTCTAATGGTTCAGTTATACCAGTTAAGAAAGATGTAAATGCTGCTGATACTAATAAACTTCCAACAATTTTTTTCTTGTTAGGAGCAGCAGTATGATACATTGCTAATGCTGCAGCTGGAAGTCCAAACATCATGAATGGGAACTTACCAGCCATGAATCTTGTTGTTCCAGAAACTATAGTTGACATAGTATCTGCATCTGCACCAACTATACTTTGCATATTTCCTAATTGAGCAAAGTAAGCATAGTTAGCACCTTGAACTGTTTGCCATGCTCCATCTATTATAACTTGACCGTCAACGAATGATCCATACCAGAATGGTGTATAGAATATATGATGAAGACCAAATGGTATTAAAGCTCTTTCTATTAATCCATATAAGAATGTTCCTATTGGTCCTGCATTTTTAACGAATAATGCAATTACTGCTATTGCATCTTGTACAAATGGCCATATATATGCTAATAATGCACCTACAACCGCCATAGCTAAAGATACTACTATTGGAACAAATCTTGACCCTGAAAAGAATCCTATAACTGCTGGCAATTGTATATTATAGTATTTATTATGTAATGTTGACGTTACTATACCTGTTATAATACCACCAAATACTGACATATTAAGAGTAAATATACCTAATGTAGTTGTTACATATTGTGCATATTGAGATGGTACATCTCCTGAAACTAAAGTACCTAGAGGTGTAGCACCCATACCTAATAGTACACTTATAACTTGGTTCATTATTAAGAAACCAAATACAGAAGCAAGTGCTGCTGTCCCTTTATCTTGCTTAGCAAGACCTACAGCTGTACCTACTGCAAATAATACTGGTAAGTTTCCAAACACTATGTCTCCTATACCTTGCATTATTTTTAATATTATAGTTATCATCGGAATATTAACGAAAGCAATTAATGGCTGGTATATAGCTGGTGCATTTTCAAGCGCTGCTATATTTATTAATGATCCCCCAACTCCAAGTAGTATACCTGCAACAGGTAATGCTGCTATCGGAAGCATTATTGCTTTCCCAATTCTTTGTAAGTATTGAAGCATTTCTTATTTCCCCCCTATTATTTTTTTAGTTTTTACTAGCATCTGGTTATGAATTTATTATTTTTATTAATTATTAAAATCATTATTGCAATAAAAAAGAGCTAAATTATTTATGACATAGATGTACCATAAGTAATTTAGCTCATGCCTGCATAACCAGTAACACGCTATATATATTAACTTTATATTTTTATTATATCATATTAATATTACTATGTAAATATTTTTTGCAAACATTTTCACTAAATATTATTTTACTATCTCTATTTTATTTAATTCCCCTGCTTTAGCAGTTCCTTCTACTAATTTAACTGATTCACCTTCTGATAAATTAGTGAATACTACTATTGGCATTGAAGATTTTGCATTCTTTTCAATGAATTCTACATCCATTTTAACTAACTTATCTCCAACGTTAACCTTTTGATTTTCTTCTACAAATATTTCAAATCCTTCACCTTTTAAGTTAACTGTATCTACTCCTAAATGTATTAACACTTCTCTTCCATCTACAGAGTTTATAGTTACAGCATGTTTAGTTGGGAATACTGTTACTATTGTACCTTCTACTGGTGATACTATCATCCCATCAGTTGTTTTCATAGCAAATCCATCCCCCATCATTTTGCTTGAAAATACTTCATCTGGAACTTGAGATATGTTTACTAACTCTCCATTAGTTAATGGTACTATTTGTTCTTTTTTTACTTCCTGTTCTTTATTACCCTTAAATAAATTTTTAAAAAAGCTCATTTTATTTTCTCCTTTATTATTTTATATTTTATATTGAATTAAATATTATAATTAATTTATAACTTCTTCCTTATTAAAATTTATAACAGATATCACTCTATTTATATGTAATATTAAATATAATATCTCATCATCATTTACTTTATATTTATAATTTTCTTCTATAAATAATTTTATTTGCTTAGCACAATTATAACTTTCTTTATATTGTACTTTTACTACTTCTAATAAACCATTATTATTAGTATCTATAGATTCCTTTTTATCTATTAATCGTTTTGCAAAAAATTTTAGATGTGTTAATAATCTATCAAAATTAATTTCATCCTCTATAAATTCTATAGAGTAATAGTTTTTGATTATATCAAGTATCTTATTTATAATATCCATCATTAAACATGATTCATTAGTAGATTCTCGATAGTTTGCATTTATAATATGCATTGCTATAAATCCTGCTTCATCTATTAAAAAATCTACATCAAAAGTTTTATTTATATATTCTATTGCCCATTTCCCTATTTCATATTCTTTTTTATGAATTCTTCTAATTTCAGATAATAATTCATTTTTTATAGGTAAATTCTCTTTATATCTCTTAAGTGCAAAAGATATATGATCTGTTAAAGATATATAAATATATTCATCTAACGTAGTATTTAAATTTTTTTCTGCATATTCTATTATTGCACTACTTACACCAAAAACTTCTTCTGGTATTTCACTTGCTAATTTATTTACTTTACTTTCAAAATTATCATCTTGTATTACAAACGTCTTTTCAATTTTACTTTCATCAACATTATCATTCGGTTTCTTTTTAAATCCAATCCCACATCCAGTCAATATGACTTCCTTTTTACTACTATTCTCAAATGCTAAAATAACATTATTATTATATACCTTCTTTATGGTCACCATTGTTTCTAGCCCCCTAAAAATAAAAATACCTAAATCAAGATACAAAAAGTACTTCTTAACTTAGGTATTGCCTGCTCTATCAGTAACAATCCATTTTATTAATTTAAACAGATATATTTTATTTAGTTATATTTATCATTTTATATTAATTATATTTTTATGTCAAGCACTTAAAAAATCAATTTCCTATATATTTTATACTTCTTTTATAATACCTTTTTTATATGCCATTAAAAGTAATTTTAAATCATCTACTTCATCTAATAACTTCTTACCTGCATCAGTATCTTTTACAGTTTTTCTACTTAACTTATGTTCAACTAACATTGTAGTTGACAATATATCACTTTCATTTACTATTGCTTCTTCAGTAGATGTAAACGGCTCATGAGATATAAGGTGTAAGCTTTGCGAATTGTATATTAATGTATACCCAGCTATTCCAGTTTTAGATTGATATGCTCTTGAAAATCCCCCATCTATGGCTATTATTCTTCCATTAGCCTTTATTGGACTTTCTCCATTTTTACTTTCAACAGGAACATGTCCATTTATTATATGTGATTCATTTATATCTAGTCCAAATTCATCAAATATTTTATTACACACATTTTCATCTTCTCTTAGAGTAAAATAAGGATTTTTATTTTCTTTATGAGTTTCTTTTTCTGCTATAAAATGTCTTTCAAAAGTTGTCATATCATCTTTTCCAAATAATGAAGAACATTTACCTGTCCATAAATACCACATAATATCCATACCATATTGTTTTTGTTTGCTCTTTTCTTTAAAGAAATATCCTTCTCTTGCTAAAGTCTCCATTTGGTCCATTAGTTCTTTACCACTATATTCTATACCTTGTAGCTTCATACTCATAAAGCTTTTATCTTCATTTAAAGGAATTCCTCCATGTATTAATAAATTTCCATTACAAACTAAATATATACTTCCCTTTGAGAATAAAAATGACACATGTTTTTGTAGCTTTTCACTATTTTTAAATGAAGATACTAGTTTATCAATTACAATTTCTTCTTCTTTTGTTAACTTATATGGATTGTTTGGATCAATAGTCGGAAAATTATTATCTTTTAATTTATATACCTTTCCTTTTAAATTTATAGTTCCTTCATTATAATTTATATTATCTAAAAGTAACCTATGGTCCATTTCAAATTCTGGCCTTCTTTTAATTACTTCACCTTCAAGTTTAAATTGTATAATACTTATTGCCTTATGCATTTTTGCTATTAGTGTTTTTTCCTTAGTTGATATTTCTCCTCCACTTCCTTTTGGCATAAAACATGTACAAGGATCACTTTTATATTTATCTAGTGCAAATGTTGCTAATGGTAGCAAGTTTATCCCATATATATCTTCTATAATGTCTAAATTAGAGTATCTAGCTGATATTCTAAGCGCATTTGCTATACAAGTTTTTTCTCCACTTGCAGCACCCATCCATAATATATCATGATTTCCCCATTGTATATCTACTGAGTGATAATCCATTAATGTATCTAAAACTACATCTGGTCTAGGACCTCTATCATATATATCCCCTACTATATGAAGTCTATCTACTACTAACTTTTGTATAACCTTAGATATAGCTATTATAAACTCTTTTGCTCTATCTATGTTTATAATTGTATCTACTATACTTTTATAATAGTTTTGTTTATGTACTTGTTCTACATGTTCATTTAAAAGCTCTTCTATTATATATTTAAAATCTTCTGGAAGAAGTTTTCTCACCTTAGACCTAGTGTATTTACTCGATGCATATCTACATAACTCCACTAATCTATATATATATATTCTATAAAAATCATCTATATTATCTTCTTCTCTTTCTATTAACTCCAACTTTTGTTCTGGATAATATACTAAAGTTGCTAATGTCTTTTTTTCACTCTCCCTTATAGTACTTGAGAATAGCTCTTCTATCTTTCTTTTTATTACTCCAGACCCATTTTTTAGTACATGAACAAATGGTTCATATTCTCCATGTATATCACTTATAAAATGCTCTGTTCCCTTTGGAAGATTAAGAATTGCCTCCAAATTTATAATTTCTGTACTTGCTTTTGATATACTTGGATATTGCTTTGATAATACTTTTAAATATTTAAGTTCTTTTTCAATATTCTTCATTTAACACCTCCAAATATTATTACTACTTACATTTTAGCACATTTACAACAAAAGGATGGACAAAATTTGTCCATCCTTTATTTTAATATTAGAAATTTTCAGCTAATCTTTTATAGTTATTGTATCTTTCTTTAGCATTTTCTTCAGCCATACTGAATAATTCTTCAGCTACATCTGGGAATTGCTTAGCTATAGCAGCATATCTTACTTGACCCATTAAGAACTCTCTGAAACTTTCAGTTGGTTCCTTAGAATCTAAAGTGAAAGGATTCTTTCCTTCAGCTTTTAATTGTGGGTTATATCTGTATAAATGCCAGTATCCTGCTTTAACAGCTTTTTCTATATTAGCTTGAGCTCTTCCCATACCTTCTTTGATTCCGTGAGATATACATGGAGAGTATGCTATTATTAATGATGGTCCATCATGCTTTTCAGCTTCTATTATAGCCTTCATTAATTGGTTCTTATCAGCACCCATACCAACTTGAGCAACGTATACATTTCCGTAACTCATAGCCATCATACCTAAGTCTTTCTTCTTAGATCTCTTACCAGCAGCAGCGAACTTAGCCATTGCAGCAACTGGAGTTGACTTAGAAGCTTGACCTCCTGTATTTGAGTATATTTCTGTATCAAATACAAGCACGTTTACATTTTCACCTGAAGCAAGAACGTGATCTAATCCACCGTAACCGATGTCATAAGCCCATCCATCTCCTCCAAGTATCCATTGAGATCTCTTAACTAAGTAATCTTTTCTTGATTCTATTTCTGCTAATAATGATTTTATTTCTTCATCTTCACAAGAACATGTTCCAGCTAACACTTCTAGTACCTTTTCACTAGCAGCTTTAGAAGCTTCTCCATCTTCTTTAGCGTCTAACCATGCAGTAAATGCTTCTTTAGCACTTTCACATATATCCATAGTTAATAAAGTTTGCATAGTTTCTGCTATTTTATTTCTCATTTGCTTAACACCAAGCATCATTCCGTATCCAAACTCAGCATTGTCTTCGAATAATGAATTTGCCCAAGATGGACCTTTACCTTCATGGTTAACTGTGTATGGAGTTGATGGAGCAGATCCTCCCCATATAGAAGAACATCCTGTAGCATTTGCTATCATCATTCTATCTCCAAATAATTGAGTAACTAATTTGATGTATGGAGTTTCTCCACATCCTGCACAAGCTCCTGAGAATTCTATAAGTGGTTGTCTAAATTGACTTCCCTTAACTGTAGTTGGTGCAACTATATCTCCTTTAGGAGCAACTTTAGTAGTATCAACTGCAAATGCCCAGTTTTCTACTTCTACTTCTTGAGTATCAAGAGGCTTCATAACTAAAGCTTTTTGTTTAGCTGGACATATATCAGCACAGTTTCCACATCCTGTACAGTCCATTGGACTTACTTGCATTCTGTATTGTAATCCTTCAAATCCTTTACCTATAGCCTTCTTAGTATTGAAGCTTTCTGGAGCATTAGCTACTTCTTCTTCATTTACTAATACTGGTCTTATACATGCATGAGGACAGACATATGCACATTGGTTACATTGGATACAGTTATCAGTTATCCATTCTGGAACATTAACACCTACTCCACGTTTTTCGTATGCTGCAGTACCAGCTGGGAATGTACCATCTTCTAAACCTTCAAATGCACTTACTGGTAAGTTGTTACCTTCTTGAGCATTCATAGGTCTTAATATGTTCTTTATGAATTCTGGTTCGTCTGAATCTACTGCCATTTCTAATTCTTCAGCATTAGACCAGATAGCAGGAACATCTATCTTAACTAAAGCATTTAATCCTGCTTCAACAGCTTCAAAGTTCATGTTAACAACTTTTTCACCTTTTTTACCGTAAGCTTTCTTTATAGAATCTTTTAAGTATTCTACAGCTTCAGCTTCAGGTATTATTGCAGCTAACTTGAAGAATGCAGATTGCATTATCATGTTTATTCTGTTTCCAAGACCTATTTCTTGAGCTATCTTAGTAGCATTTACAGTGTAGAAGTTTATATTGTTATCAGCTATAAATTTCTTCATTTTAGCTGGTAAGTGTTGTTCTAATTCATCTTGAGACCATATAGTGTTAAGTACGAATACTCCACTTTCCTTAAGTCCCTTTAATAAATCATATTGATTAACATATGATTGGTTATGACAAGCTATGTAATCAGCCTCATCTATTAAGTAAGTTGATCTTATAGGAGCATCTCCAAATCTTAAGTGAGACATTGTTATACCACCAGATTTTTTAGAATCATATGCAAAGTAAGCTTGAGCATACTTATCTGTGTTATCTCCTATTATTTTTATAGCTTGCTTATTAGCTCCAACTGTACCATCAGATCCTAATCCCCAGAATTTACATCTTACAGTTCCTGGTTGAGCTATTTTTATTGATTCAGATTTTTCTAATGAAGTATTTGTAACATCATCTATTATACCTAATGTGAAGTTATTCTTAGGTTTTTCTGATGTTAAGTTATCAAATACAGTTTTTATATCTGTAGGAGTAACATCTTTTGAACCTAATCCGTATCTTCCACCTATTATCATTGGTGCATTTTCTACATCGAAGAATGCATTACGAACATCTAAGTATAATGGTTCACCTGTTGAACCTGGTTCCTTAGTTCTATCAAGTACGCATATTCTTTCAGCTGAAGCTGGTATAGCTTCTAATAAGTGCTTATTAGAGAATGGTCTGTATAAATGAACTTTAACTAAACCATAGCTTCCACCTTGAGCATTTAAGTAATCTATAGTTTCTTCTATAGTTTCTGTAACAGAACCCATAGCTATTATTATATTCTTTGCATTTTCATCTCCGTAGTAGTTGAATAATCCATGCTTTCTTCCTGTTAATTCAGACATTTTAGCCATGTATTTCTCTACTACACCTACTATATTATTGTAGTATTTATTTGATGCTTCTCTTGTTTGGAAATATATATCATCATTTTGAGCTGTACCACGAGTTACTGGGTGATTTGGAGATAAAGCACTATCTCTAAATGCTTTAACAGCTTCCATATTTAATAATGATGCATAGTCACTGTATTCTAATAATTCAACTTTTTGTATTTCGTGTGATGTTCTAAATCCATCAAAGAAATGTATAAAAGGTAATCTACCTTCTATTGCCGCTAAGTGTGCAACAGGTGCTATATCAGCAACTTCTTGAACTGATCCTGAAGCTAATAATACACATCCAGTTTGTCTTGCTGCCATAACGTCTTGATGGTCACCAAATATAGATAATGCTGAAGTAGCAAGAGCACGAGCACTTACGTGGAATACTCCTGGAAGTAATCCTCCTGCAACTTTATACATGTTAGGTATCATTAATAATAAACCTTGAGATGCTGTAAATGTTGTTGTTAATGCACCTGCTTGTAATGAACCGTGGAATGCCCCAGCAGCTCCTGCTTCTGATTGCATTTCTACAACATTAACTTTTTGTCCAAATATATTTTTTCTTCCTTGAGCTGACCAGTCGTCAACTGCTTCTGCCATGTTTGAAGATGGAGTTATTGGGAATATAGCAGCTACATCAGTAAATGCATACGCAACGTGTGCAGCAGCTGTATTTCCATCAACAGTTTTCATGAATTTAGCCATAATGTGTATCCTCCTTAATATTACTCCTATGTAGTTTAAGTATTAAATATCTTTAGCTACAGTGTACAATGAATACAATGTATAATTTAGTACAATTTATATATATAAATATTATGTTAAATTTATATAATAAAGAAGGTATTCCATAAATTTGTATAGATTCCTTCTTTATTATAAGTATAAATAATATTATAAACTAATTTAATTCTATATTTTATTTATAACTAATTTAATGCTTTGTGCTAGTCAAAAATCTATATAGTATTTTAAATATATACAATAAATTAACTCATAAAACAAATTAATTTATTTTTTCATATATATTAAATACCCATAAAATTAAGACTTAAATATTATTTTTTTATTTATTATTAATAATCACTTTTAGATGCGTTATTTCCTGTTACTATAGCAACTGAAGCACTTGCTCCTATTCTACTAGCTCCAGCGTCTATTACTTTAACTGCATCATCTTCACATCTAACACCACCAGATGCCTTTACACCTATATTTTCTCCTACAGTTTCTCTCATAAGTTTTATATCAGCCGGAGTTGAGCCACCTGTTCCAAATCCTGTAGAAGTTTTCACATAGTCAGTTCCTGCTTTAACAGCAAGTTCACAAGCTATTTTCTTTTCTTCATCAGTTAGATAACAAGTTTCTATTATAACTTTTACTAAAGCTTCTTTGTTTGCTGCATCTACTACTGCTTTTATATCTTCATATACTAATTCGTAGTTTTTATCTTTTAAAGCACCTATGTTTATAACCATATCAACTTCATCTGCACCTTTAGCTATTGCATCTTTAGTTTCAAATGCTTTAACAGCTGAAGTATTTGCTCCTAAAGGGAAACCTATTACTGTACAAACTTTTACATCGCTTCCTTTTAATTTTTCTTTTGCTAATTCTATGTTTGCTGGATTTATACAAACTGAGAAAAATCCATATTCCTTCGCTTCTTTACATAATTTAACTACATCTTCTTTAGTTGCTGTAGCTTTTAATATTGTATGATCTATTATATTAGCTATTTTTTTGTTCATTATAAATTCTCCTTTTTGCTACTTTTTTCGTTATATATTCATATTTGATATTACCATATTATGTAATTTATATGAATTTATTTTTTATAACACTACTTATAATTAACAAAAAACAATATCTTATTTACTATAATTTACACATTTAATAATATATTTTTAATTTAAAATTAACAAGTAGGCACTTTTTTTATATGTAGAAACTTAAAGTATACATAGTATCTTTTTAGATACTATGTATATCATATATTGTTATATACTAAATTTATGATATACTATTTTTATAAAATAAAAATGTGAGGTGTTTACAAATGAGTTTAAATTCTCATAGTAAATGTCATATGTCAAACCGTTGTTTAAAATATGAAACATGTCCTATGACTTTATTTCACAGATTAGTTTCTGGTAAGTGGAAAATACTTATCCTTTGGTATTTAAGCGGTGGAAGTCTTAGATTCAGTGAAATAAAAAGAAAATTGCCAGATGTTACTCAAAAAATGCTAACTAACCAACTTAGAAGTTTAGAAGAAGATGGACTTGTACATAGAGAAATTTTCCCTATTATTCCACCTAAAGTTGAGTATAGTTTAACTGATATGGGTCAAAAAATGATACCTCTACTTGAACAAATGTATGATTACGGAATTGAATATGAAAAAAATAATAAAAAAGAAAAGAACGGCTATTAAATAAAAAGTCCGTTCTTTTTTATATAATTATTCAGCTATTAATTCTACTTCTTCACCATTTCTAACACCTGCAGCGTTTCCTTCTTCAACGTCTACGTGCATTTCTAATGCAAAGTTAGCATTAGCTCTTACTAATACATTTTCAAATACTACTGCTCTTGGTCCGAAAGTTCTAACTTTTACTATTTGCTTATCAGTTACACCAAATCTAGCTGCATCTTCTAAGCTCATATGTATATGTCTAGAAGCAACTATAACACCTTCTGATAATTCTACTTCTCCTGCTGGTCCTACTAATTTAACACCTGGAGTTCCTGCTATATCACCAGATTCTTTTATTGGAGCTTTTATTCCTAAAGCAAATCCATCTGCTAAAGATATTTCAACTTGTGTATTAGGTCTAGCTGGTCCTAAAACTCTAACTCCTTTTATAGTTCCTTTAGGTCCTACTAAATCAACCTTTTCTTCACAAGCATATTGTCCTGGTTGAGATAATGGCTTGAAATGAGTTAACTCATGTCCTGCACCAAATAATGTTTCTATATCTGCTTGGCTTAAGTGAACATGTCTATTAGATAATGCTATCGGTAATTTCATCTTAAATTCCTCCTAATTCTTTTGTATACATGATACATTATATATAATATTTAACAATAAATCAAATGATTTTATTTACTTTTTAGCTAATAAAATCATCGATATATGTTCTTGATAATTTAGTGTTTTTATCAAAAACTCTCTTATACTATTTTGTTAACTTTAATTTGTTTTTATACTTTATATATTTTGTAATCTAGGATTATTTTGTTAGACTTTTTATAAGATCAAAATAGCCTGGGAATGATACATTTATACAATCTTCATTATCTAATTTTATTTTTTCGTCAGACATTAAGTTTAAAGTAGAAAATGCCATTGCTATTCTATGATCTTTAAATGTATTTATTTTTCCACCATTTAATTTAGCTTTTCCTTTTATTATCATTCCATCTTCTAATTCTTCTATATTCGCACCTAGTATTTTTAAGTTATCTACCATAGCCTTTATTCTATTACTTTCTTTTACTTTCAGTTCCTGTGCATCTTTTATTATAGTTGTACCTTCAGCTTGTGTAGCAAGTACAGCTATTACTGGAATTTCATCTATCAATCTTGGAATTATATCCTTATCTATTGTAGTTGCACATAAATTTGGTGTATATCTAACTAATAAGTCTCCTACTAATTCTCCACCAACTAACCTTTCATTTATTATTTCTATATTTCCATTCATATTTTTAACAACATCTATTATCCCAGTTCTAGTCTCATTTAACCCCACATTTTTTATAATAACTTCTGAATCTTTAGTTATTAACGTTGAAACTATTATAAATGCTGCTGATGATATATCTCCAGGTACATATATATCTTGGCTAAATAACTCATTTACTGGTTTTACACTTATTTTTAAATTTTCTATATTTATATCTGCTCCAAATGACTTTAGCATTATTTCTGTATGGTTTCTACTTTTTATCTTTTCATGTATAAAGCTAGTATCATTAGCATAAAGACTTGCAAGTATTAAAGCTGATTTTACTTGAGCTGATGCAACAGGCATATGATAATCTATAGCATTTAAATTTCCACCATATATTTTTATAGGCGTATAGTTAGAATCATCATTTCCTTCTATATTACATCCCATAAGTTTTAATGGATCTGTTACTCTTTTCATCGGCCTTTTAGCTATCGAATCATCTCCAATTAAAGTTGCATCAAATTTATTTCCTGCAAGTATTCCCATCATCAGCCTTATTGTAGTTCCTGAGTTCCCCACATCTAATATATCTTCAGGTCTCTTTAGTCCATATAATCCATTCCCTTTCACATATACATTCTTACCATCTATCTGTATATCTACTCCCATTTTTCTAAAGCAAGATATTGTACTTAAACAGTCTTCTCCCATTAAGAAATTGCTTATTTTGTTATGTCCTTTAGATATAGAAGAAAACATCACTGCTCTATGAGATATAGATTTATCTCCTATAAGTTCGAAACACCCTCTAAGCATTATTTACCTCCTTTATTATTTTTAATATTTCACCGTCATCTATATCATCTATAATTTTAACTTTTCCAAATCCTATAGGTAGTATTAGATTGATTTTTCCAAAGCTATTTTTTTTATCATTTTTCATTATTTCAAGTATTTCTTTGTTTATTTTATCTTTGCTTTCTTCAGTAATTTCATCTTTTTCATATAATGATATATTAAAATTTAAAGGTAAATTAAACTTATCACAGGCGTTTATAAACTTATCATAATAACTTCCATTTATATATCCTTTTTCTAGTGCCAACTTAAATGCCATGTTCATACCAATACTTATAGCTTCACCATGACTTATTTTACAAAGCTTTTCAACTCCATGTCCAAATGTATGTCCAAAGTTTAATATTTTTCTAAGATTGCCTTCTTTTTCATCTTTAGAAACTATATCAGCTTTTATTTCTATACATTTCTTAACCATATAATGTAGCGTTTTATTATCTTTATTTAATATATTTTCGCTATTATTTATAAGGTAATCTAAAAAGTCATAATCGTATATTATACTATATTTTATAACTTCTGCCATTCCAGCTATAAATTCATTATAAGACAATGTTTTTAAAGCATCTATATTTATATATGTAAATTTAGGTTGATAAAAAGCCCCGATTATATTTTTAAAATTTCCTATATTTATACCTGTTTTTCCCCCTACAGATGAGTCTACTTGTGATAGTAGACTTGTTGGTACTTGGCAAACATCAATGCCTCTCATATATGTAGATGCTACAAATCCAGCTAAATCTCCTACTACCCCACCACCTAAGGCTATTATTAGTGATTTTCTAGATAAATTTATTCTTATACAATACTTAATTATCTCTTCATATACCGATAATGATTTTGAATCTTCCCCTGATGGAATTATATATTCATATACTATCTTTGCTTTTATATTATTTATAAAATTATCAAGTTGATGATTGTATACATTCTCATCACTTATAATTAATACTTCATCATATATTTCATTTATATTAAATTTAGATAAGTTTTCAATATTCTTATTATTAAACTCATAAACTAATGTTGTAAAGTTCTTATAGCTATTATCTATTACTATATTGCAAACCTCATTTATTATCTTTTCCATCCTCTATCACCTAACCTTTTTATATATGAATTATAGTTTGATTTTAAATCATTTAAATTATCTCCACCTATTTTATCTAAGAAATATTTACATATAACAAATGCCACTACATTTTCACAAACTACACTGCACGCTGGAACAGCACAGTTATCTGAGCGTTCTATACTCGCACTATAGCTTTCTAATGTGTTTATATTTATAGATTTAAGTGGTTTATAAAGGGTTGGAATAGGCTTCATTGCACATCTTATAACAAGTTCTTCTCCGGTTGTCATACCGCCTTCTATACCACCTAAATGATTAGTCTTTCTTTTTATTCCACTTTCATCATCATAATATATTTCATCCATTGCATTAGAGCCAGGATTATTTGCAACATCAAATCCTATCCCTATCTCTACACCTTTTATAGCCTGTACACTCATTAAGTGCATCGCTAACTCTCCATCTATTTTTTTATCAAATTGAGTATATGAACCTAATCCTGGTATTAAGTTTTTTACCCTTATTTCCACAACTCCACCTAAAGTATCACCTTCAGATTTTACCTTGTCTATTTCATTTATTATTTCTTTTTCTATTTCTTGATTTATACATCTAACTTGGCTTTTATCTACATTTTCTTTTATATAATCAAATTCATATTTATTATTATCTTTTATATTCCCAATTTGAACTACATGAGAAGTAAAATCTATATTAAAATTTTTTAAAACTTGTTTACAAATAGCACCTATAGCTACCTTACTTGCAGTTTCTCTTGCACTTGATCTTTCAAGTACATTTCTAGCATCATCGAAATCATATTTTAGACAACCTACTAAATCAGCATGTCCAGGTCTTACTTTATCTACCTTTTTAGTTTCAAAATCAATATCTTCCATAGGATTCATATATTGTACCCAATTTTCATAATCTTTGTTTTTTATTTCTATTGATATAGGTCCACCTAGTGTGATTTTTCCTCTTACACCACCTAAAATATTTATCTTATCTTTTTCTATTTTCATTCGCCCACCGCGACCATATCCACCTTGCCTTTTCTCTAATTCATAGTTTATTTCCTCTATATTTAATTCAATATTAGCTGGTACACCATCTAATATTGATATTAAGCTTTTTCCATGTGATTCTCCACTAGTTAAATATCTTAACATAGGTACCTCCTTTGTTTTTCTGCTCAAAAAGAGCTTGTTTAATCAAGCTCTTTTATATCCATTATATAATTATTTAAATTTTCTTTTAAATTTTCTTTAAATGATGTATTTTCTTCATATTCTAATTTATCTGTATTATTTAAATATATATTATATTTTAATTTATTATTTACACTTTTAAAGAAAAAGTCCATTACTATTTGCCCACCCATAAATTGTGTTTCATAAGAAGTAGATCCTCCTACCGCAATATACATTCCTATACGCGTTTTATTTCTATCTATTGAAGGCTTTTTTAATATATATTTACTTGCGTAAATTGCCTGAGTTCTATCTACTAATGTTTTTAACTTTGCCGTTATACTATCAAAATTTACAGGACTTATAACTATAACTCCTTTAGCTTTATCAAACATTTCATACATTGGAGTCATATCATCCTTAAATTTACAAAATCCGGTTTGTTCACAAAAACCACATGCTGTACAGTATTCTATATTCATATCATAAATATTAAATATTTTATTTGATATATTATTCTGATTTAATATATTTGTTATTTCTTCAGAAATTTTAAAGCAATTTTTATTTTTTCTAGGGCTTCCATTTATTATTAAAATGTCTATATTCATATTATCTCCCCTTTAATTATTCTTTAACATCACTATTAATATATCATCATCATATTTATCCTTATTAGAAAATTCTTCAAGTTCATCTTTAAGGTTTTCTATGATTACTTCTTGATTGTTTGTATAATTATTTTTTATAAATTTTTCTAATCTAGATATTCCATATTCTTCTTTTGATTTATTTTTTATTTCTAATACCCCATCCGTATACATACAAATCATACTACATTCATCTAAACTTAATACATTATTTTCATAACTTACGTCTTCTATAACCCCTATAGGTATTCCTTTTTTACAATTTAAATCTCTTTTTATAGAACTATCCCTTTTTATTATAATAGGACTATAATGACCTGCATTTGATATGGTTATTGTATTTTCTTTTATATCTATCATACTTACTAAGCAAGTAGTGAATATCCCCATTTTATCAAATTCATCATAAAGCATATCATTTAAATTAGTCATTATTTCTCCAGGAGAGTTACAAGTTCTAGATAATACTTTAAATGCACCTTTTATAATAGCGACTGCATAATTTGATACTATACCATGCCCCATTACATCAGCTAGTATATATACTATCTTATCATCGCTAACTTTTATTGCATGATAAAAATCTCCACCTACTACCTTGGCTGGTTTATGGTAGAAATTTAACTCATTATCTATATTGTACTTTATTTTACTTTCATTCATTATAAGTTTTTGCTGTTTATTTAGTACATCTAATTCATTTTCAAGAATCTTATGTTTAACCTCTACTAAATTATATTCATATAGTTTAAGGGCTACCGAAAGCTGTCTTGCAAATATACTTAATATATTTAAATCATCCTCTGTATAATTAGGACTATTTGCACATACTATGTAACCAATAACTGATTTACTATCTTTATCTTTAATCTTATAATATATATAATTATTTATTTCCTTGTAATTTAATTTATTTTCATTACAATATGATCCTATAGAATCTTGAGATAGGATTTTTCCTATTATAGGATATATATTAGTTTGCTTTTTACCTTCTACGCTGTAAAAACTAAAAAGCTTATTTTTATTATCTACTTTTTCCGTTATTATTATAGATTCCTTGCTATTTGTTATATGACATACTTGTTTACTTAAATGATCTAAAAATTCATTTATATTATTATTAAAATACAACTTTTGTATTGCTTCATTTATAGAGCTAATTGCACCTCTTAATTTATGAACTAACATATGAGTGTTATTATTTTTCATTGTTATGTCTATAGATAAACTTATAAGCGATGATACAGATGATATAAAATCTATATCATATTCATTAATTTTATCCTCTTCAGTTAAAAAGCAAGTCATAAAACCGACCACATTATAATTAACAACAAGAGGAAACACAATTCTTCCGATATATCCCTCTATTTTAGCTAAATCTCTTTCATCTATAGATCTTTCATCTTCAAAGATATTTTCTATATACACTATTTCCTTTTTAGCTACAGCTTCATGTATGTACTTAGGATATTCATTAAAGTCTATTTTAACTCCTCTTGGTGTCTTTACATCAAAGAAATCTGGTATCTCATTTAAAGTTTCCGAACACACCAAATAAGCATATTCATAGTTATTTCTGTAAAATAAATTTACACATGCCTTAGTGGGATGAACTACCTCAAGCATTTTTTCTATTATTTTATCCTTTATATCAAAAAAATTTAATGATTGAGTTACCATTGCTGATATATCAACCAAATTTTTCATTTTATAATTGTCTATATTATCATTGTCGTTATCAATCATACTAGCCCTCTCCCTTATTTCGTCATTTATTTAATATTACTATATATATCTTTTATAGTAAATAAAAAAACAACTATAAAAGTAATCACTATAGACCAATTAAAATTTGTTATAAGACCAAGTATCAAAAGAGTTATAAGTATGTTTATACCTGATTTTCCTCTATCAGTTAATATACCTAATGTCGTCATTTCTACATTATCTTTTAAATTCTTTATATTTTCTAAAATTTGTTGTTCTAGATTTCTTTTATAAATTACATATAAAATCTCTATTAAAAACAATCCGATTCCTAATATAGTATTTATCTCAAATGCTAATATAAGTGTAATTATACCTGCCATAAATTTTATTATTTTAAGCATCAAGCTATCTATTTTAAGTGTTAAGTTTTTAATTTCTTTATATTCATCTTTTAAAGAATATTCTCCAATTGGCATTTTCTTTATGTTAGTTTTTACAACTTCAGAATAAAAAAGCTTTATTATTCCATTTATCATAGTAAAACCTCCAAATTTATTTATATTTTTATATTTTTACAATTATATTATTTTTTATACTTGACAATAATAAAAACATTGAGTTTTTTAACCCTATAAAATAAAGGAGTGCTTATTATGCAAATAGAACAACTAGATTTAGAAACTCGTAGTAAAATTTATAACTATACGAAAAAAATACTTAGAAAATATCAAAAAGGAATTACTACCGGAAAACTAACTGCTGATAAGTTTGTTGAAAATATAATCTCTGACGGATATATAAATGATATATTGGATAAAAATCTTTTATCAGAAAACGATTTTAAACAATCCTATACGTCTTATATAAATAAATTAATACATATTCAAAAGGAAAACTTATCAAAGAGCAAAAAAAGAAATGTAAACTCTACACCAGAAAAACCTAGTATCTCCCAAAAAATAAAACTAAAAAATCTACTAGAATCTAGCGGATACACCTTATCAATTCCTATTGAATATTTAAATAGCTGTGATGTTGATTGTATTATAAAATATATAACTACTCAGTCTATAGATTTAGGAAATGAACGAATTTATAATTATGTACATAAATCTAATTTAAATTAAAAAAGAAGTCATATGACTTCTTTTTATTATATTCTATTTTTATATTAACCTAATGCTTTTTCTAGCTTTGATAAATGTTGTATTGGATAATATTTAAGTAACTCTCTGAATTCATTTACTGATAATCCTTCTGTTGTTGTATAAATACGTATTTTTTCATCCAAATCTGCATTTATAAATTTAGTTTTTATTTCCTCAAAATTAACTGTAGACATATGTACCACTCCTTATATATATATTCTTTTGTATTTTATCCATAAAGTAAAATTTTATTACCGTTTAAAATAATAATAGCCTTATAAATTTATAAGGTTATAAATTTATAAGGCTATTTTCACTAATTTTTATATTATTATTGTTGTTTTCCAGCCATTTGTTGTTCAGCCATTTCAACTAACTTTTTAGTCATATATCCACCTACATAACCATTTTCTCTAGCTGTTAAATTACCTTTGTCCATTTGTTGATAGTTAGCCATACCTAATTCGTTAGCTATTTCTAATTTCATTTGATTTAAAGCTTGTTTAGCTTGTGGAACTACTTTTTGATTGTTATTATTGTTTTCCATTGTTAATTACCTTCTTTCTAAATAATTTTGTTTCTTGGTAGTATTATATGGACTTTACTATTTTTCATTCTTGGTAATTTTTTACATGAAATATTATTTTTCTAACAATAGTATCCAGCTAAATATCCTGTTGAAAATGCAATTTGAAGATTAAAACCACCTGTATATGCATCTACATCTATAACTTCTCCAGCAAAGAAAAGACCTTCTATTAGTTTTGATTCCATAGTACTAGAATTTATTTCATTTACTTTAACTCCACCAGAAGTTATTATAGCTTCCTCTATAGGTCTATATCTTTTTACAGTTAAAGTTATATTCTTTAATAAGTGAACTAAAGACTTTCTTTGTTCTCTAGATATTTGATGTACAACTGTATCCTTATCAATTTCACTCAATCTTATTATTGTAGGTATTAGTTTTTTAGGTAACAAATCATCTAATGCATTTTCAAATTTTTTATTAGTATACTTTTTGAAATCTCTTTGTATCCTTTTATCTAATTTTTCTTCATCTAATGCAGGTTTCAAATCCAATACTATTTTATAATTCTCTTTTGTAGTATCTTTCATTCTGCAACTAGCTGACTTTATAACAGGCCCATCTACACCATACTTTGTAAACTCAAGTTCTCCAAAATCATCATATATTTTTTTATTTTTACTATTATAAACTGATATTTCAATATTTCTAAGAGATAATTTTTCAAGATCTTTTACAAATGATTCTTGTACTTCTATCCCTATTAATGACGGCTTAGTATCTACTATACTATGGCCAAGATTCTTTGCAAACTTATATCCATCTCCTGTTGATCCTGTTAATGGATAACTAAGTCCTCCCGTTGCAATGATGAGGCTATCACATAATATTTCCTTCTTATTATCTAAAATTACCTTTTCTATCTTACTTCCTTTAGATACTATTTTTTCCACTTTAGTATTAAGAAGTAATTTTACTTTTTGATTTTTTATCATTTTCTCAAGGGCATTAGCAACATCATGTGCTTTATCACTTAAAGGAAATACTCTTTTTCCTCTTTCCGTTTTAGTTTCCACACCTAGTTTATTAAACATATCAATAACATCAGTATTTGTAAAAGTATAAAATGCACTATATAAAAATTTACCATTGGTAGGTACATTTTCTATCAGTTCTTCTATATCACAATCATTAGTTATGTTACATCTGCCTTTTCCTGTTATTAATATTTTTCTTCCAACCCTATGATTTTTCTCTATTAATGTTACATCTAATCCTCTATTTGCTGCAGTTGCTGCTGCCATCATACCCGCTGGTCCTGCTCCTATTACTACTACTCGTTTCAAATTGTCACCTCAAGTTTATATTTATTTTAAGCTAATTTTGTAATCTTAAATAATGCTGGAACTCCTGCTACAGCATATAAAGATATTATTAAATATTTTATAAATTTAAATAATACATATTTAGGCATTATATAGTTTAATTTTAAAAATACTAATAAAAGCGTAAATATTCCTACTATAAATCTATATACACTTTTAACTATATATCCTTTCTTAGTATCTGTTTTTGTACTAAAACTAATTTCTTTATTATATTCATCTATAGTATTAAATTTTATAAACTTATCTTCAATTATATACCCTAATATAAATCCTACTAAAAGTCCAAACATTTTAATATATGATTCACTTTTTACTATAAAAATAAAAATTATAAATGGTATTAACGTTAATAATAAAAGTTTATAGTCTTTATTTTTATCTACGATATCAAATAATTTTGAGAATATTATTGTAAATACTATACCAAATATCCATCCACAAATTACATCTATAGGCCAGTGAACACCTAAATACAATCTAGATACTCCAACTCCTAATATCATTATTAAACCTAATATATAAACCCATTTTTTTCTAAATATAATCATTAAACTGGTCCAAAATGTAGTAGCTGTTTGTGTATGTCCACTTGGAAAAGAATAACCTGTAGCAGTAGATACCCTTAAAGATTCAAGACCCTCAGTTCCTATAGGTCTCGGTGCTTTTACAAATTCTTTTATTCCTGTATTTATTACTATATTTGGTATCAATGTAAATAAAAGTTTTTGACCATATTTTTTACTTATACACCAATACATAATAGCAGTTAATATAACTATAACTGGCGTTTCTGTACTTATCGTTAATATTAAGAACAAAGCATTTAGTATTGGATTTCTTATACTTTGAAAAAATTTTAGTATATTAATTTGAACGTTCATCATTTCCTCCTTATCTTTACACCTGATATGATTATACACTTTTTTTTATATAAATATTAAAGAAAAATTTATTTGCATAATAACCTTTTTTAAAAATAAAAAACCACATCATTTTAATGATATGGTTTTTTCTAAAATCATTTAAATTTATGATACCAAGTTAATTATTGCATTTTCTGTACATTTGTTTATATTGAATACTTTTTTTGATATTAATATAATTATAAATTCTGATATCGCCATACTAATCCATATTCCATTTTCCCCAAAAGTTTTTGCCATAATAACTAATACTATCGGTAAAATTAATATAGATCTCATTGCACATATCATATTTGAATATTTTGGTATCTCTATAGCCTGATAATACATAGTCGTCGTTAAATTTTTTCCTATGAATAAATACGCTAAATTATTTATATTTACTGCTATATATGATATATTTATAAGTTCTTTATCTGATGTAAATACAGCAATTATCTCTTTTCCAAATACAAAACATAATAAAGCAAAAATTATTCCTATTATAAATGATGTTTTATTTGAAATTTTATAAAATGCTAACATTTTTTCACTATCTTGAGCGCCATAATTATAACTTATAAGTGGTTGAGCACCAAGCGTAACTCCTAGAAGCACTAAATATATATTTGTAGTTATATAGTTTATTATTGCATAGGTAGATATACCTATTTCTCCAATTGTATTTACTAAAACTAAATTATGAACAAATATTATTACTGAAAAAGCTGCCTCTGCAAAAAATGATGGTAGTCCTATTCTAAATACTTCCTTTATTATATTAATCTCTAAGTTTTGCTTTCCAAAACTTAATTTTCCTTTCTTAAATATAAAATGTGGAAGAGCTATTAAAAGAGTTACTATTTGGCCAAATCCTGTAGCTATTGCTGCGCTTTTTATTCCTAATCCTAATTCAAATATGAATATATAATTTAAAATTATGTTACTTATAGTTCCACATATAGTGGATACCATTGCAAGTTTAGGTCTATTATCATTTCTTAAAAAGCTATTAAATGCAATTCCTAATAAACTTGGTAAACAAAACATTGCATAATATTTTAGATATTCAGCTGCTAACGGCTGTAGATTTTCAGTAGCTCCCATCATTTTAACTATTGGTTTTGCAAATATAACACAAACCGCACTTAAACAAATACTCATTATTATTAGCATATATGTAACTTGTCTAAATATACTAATTCCTTTTTCATCTTCATTTGCTCCAAAGTACTTTGATATTAATGCGCCGCCACCTACTGATACCATAGTTGCAAGACCAAAAAATACTATTGTAATTGGCATTACTATATTAACTGCCCCTAGTGCAGCATCTCCTATTCCATTACCTAAAAATACACCGTCTATGATTGTATTCAATGATGCTATACACATAGCTAAAGCCGATGGTACTGCATAACCTAAAAACTGTTTAACCATTTCCTTCTCCTCCTTTTTATTTCCTCTTACAATAGTAAACCCTCCACTAAGGGGAGGGTCAATATTTTTATTTTTTTAATATTTCTATTTTTACTAAACTTTTTTCTTCTAGATTTTCATCAATTTTAGGCATTAACCATATTTCATTAAAATCTCCTACTACTTCTATATTATTAACTTTAATATAATCTAGAATTTTTTTATAATGATTTATACTTTCTTTTAAGCTACCTTCAAATATTAAAGTTACATATTCTCCTTCTGGAAGTATATTTTGATTTTTTTCGTCTTTGCAAAAGGCCTTAATTCCTTTATATACTATTTTATTTTCATCTTTTAGTACTTTATACTGTACTGTAGAACCCATTTGTACATATACCTCATTTTGTCTATTTTCTAAATCTAGTATTATATCTCTTAAGTTTAAATCTAACTCTTCTGTATTATTAGATACTATATCATAGTTCATAAAAATTCTTTCTTCATTGTATTTTATAAATACCTCATTTAATCCATATCTAATATTTTCAGATATATTATTTTCTAAATTATCTAGATAATTTTTTACTATAGTTAGTTCATTAATTTTTTCTTCAAGTTTACTTGACTGAATTTTTATATTATTCATTACTAGTTCTATAGAACATTCAGAGTTTAATATATCTTTTATTACATCTAAAGACATTCCTGTTATTTTAAAATACTTTATTAAATCTATTTTCATAAATTGCTCTATACTATAATATCTATATTTATTCTCTTGGTTTATATATGCTGGTTTTAATAATCCAATTTCATCATAATATCTAAGAGTTTTTATAGATATATTAAAAAACTTAGATATTTCACCAATAGTAAAGTATGTACTCATTTTATAATTATCCTTTCTATATGAGGTGATAATTTATTTTTATATATTATCTATTTTTAATTAACTAAATATTACTTATGATATTTTTATATCTTTAAAATATATCATAAATAATATTATAAAACTACTCTAAAAAATACGGGTATTAAGTAATATACTATTAAAAATTTTAAACTTAATTATATATTAATAATTATCAATAAATTAAATCCTTTGTAATGTATTATCATATAAAAAAATAACAGGCAGTGATATATTAATATCAATGCCTGTTATTTTAAATTATTATCATATAACTAATACTTAGTAACGCTCCTTTTTCATTAATCATACTAAATGCTACTCATATATTGGATTATTCAAACCTATAAATTATGTTCAAATAATTTAATTTGAATATAATTTAGCTTCTAATTCACAAGATATAGCTAAATTATAAATATAAGCATTACTTACCTCATTTATTAGCTTATTTTCTAATTCTTCAGTTAAATTTATACTATTTATTTTTGAAGCATAGTTCATAACATAAGATCTAATATCCTTTATTTGATCACAATTATAATAATTTAATCCTTCCTTAGGTACTTTATAATTTACACTTAATAAAGCTATAAATGTTCTTCCTCCAAATAAATCTGCTATAAATCTTGTATATGCATATGCAATTATTAACTCTGGATTTGTTTTATCTATCTCTTTTACCCTTTCTACAAATGCTTCTGTAGATGGTAGTAAAGTCATATCATTTAACTTATCAGCTAAAAGAAATTCTAAATCCTTTTGTATTAATTCATATCTATATAATTCTTTTGTTGCAAAATTCTTTATAACTTCATTAGATGTATTGTTTTCAATAGTATCCTCTATTGCTTTGTACATAGCTGAAAGGTTAAATAAATACTCTGCATAACTATCTTTACACGCATTTCCATCAACTATTCTTTTTATAAAACCTGTATGTTCTGATGCACTATGAAGTGCAGCTGTATTTCTTCTTATTTTAGTAATTAAATCCATTTTATCCACCTCTTTTTTATTGATATTAATTATCATTCTCTTGTATTTATACCAATTATATTTATTATTAAACAAAATTTTATATTTAATATAAAAAAATCCGTATTACAAATAAGTAATACGGATTTTATATTTTTATTTATTTTTAAACTGTAACTGAACCTATATAAGGCAGATTTCTATATTTTTCTGCCCAATCTATTCCATATCCAACAATAAATTTATCTTCTATTACAAATCCAACATAATCAACTGGTATATTTGAAGTTCTTCTTTCAGGCTTATCTAATAAAGTACATAATTTTAAAGATTTAGGATTTCTCATTTCTAACTCTTTTACTAAATTACTTAAAGTAAGACCTGAATCTATTATATCCTCTACAATTAATACATTTTTTCCAGCTATATCAACATCTAAATCCTTTAATATTCTAACTGTTCCTGAACTTTCAGTTCCATTTCCATAGCTTGAAACGCTCATAAAATCTATATTTACATCTAAATCTATCTTTCTTATTAAATCAGAAACAAATACGCTGGCTCCTTTAAGTATACCTACTACTAGTAATTGTTCTCCCTCATAATCTTTCTGTATTTTCTTCGCTAATTCTTCTACTTTTTTAGATATTTCTTCTTCAGATATCATTACATCTATAGTTGCCATTTTCCTGTCTCCTTTACGTATATTATAATAAACTTAGTATATCATATCTACATAAATATTAGAATGTTTTTATTTAACTTTAATATATAATTCGTATTGTTTATAATTGAGTAGTATAATTTGGAATAATCATATATTTATATTATAATCTATATATGTAAATAATAATCTTAGGATGGTGATTATGTGAAAGTAAATCATGGTGCAAATTTATATGATTTATCTAGTCAATATGGCTTTTCAAAAGAAGATATTATGGACTTTAGTTCTAATATAAATCCTTTTGGATCGTCAAAACTAGCTAAAGAATATATAGTAAATAACATAGATAAAGTATCAGTATATCCTGATCCTGAATATTTAGAATTAAAAACTTCTATATCTAATTACTGTAACTGTTCAATAGATAATATACTTTTAGGTAGTGGTGCTACAGAATTAATTTCATCCTTTATAAAAACTATTAATCCTAAAAAAGCACTAATTTTATCTCCAGCTTATTCAGAATATGAAAAAGAATTATCTAAAATAAAGTGTAACATAACTAAATATTTTTCGAAAAAGGAATATAACTTTACTATAAATATAGACAATCTTATAGAAATTATAAACAAAAATAATTATGAGTTAATAATAATATGTAATCCTAATAATCCAACAGGGTTTACTTTTAGTAAAAATGAAATAGAAAAAATATTAAATAATACTAACTCTTTTGTAATGGTAGATGAGACATATATAGAATTTACAAATACGTCAATCTATTCATCTACTTCATTAGTTGATAAGTATGATAACTTATTCGTTATAAGAGGTACTTCTAAGTTCTTCTCAACACCTGGGATAAGACTTGGATATGGACTAATTTCTAATTATAAAGTCATGTATGAAATGAACTCTAATCTTGATTTATGGAATATAAATATATTTGCGTCTATGATGGGTGAAGTAATGTTTAACGATAACAAATTTATAGAAAATACATACTCTTTAATGACAAAAGAAAGAGATTATTTAGTAAACGAACTTAGTAAGTTCACTGATTTAAAAATTTATAACAGTCAAGGAAATTTTATATTATGTGAAATAAAATCAAAATCTATTACAGCGAAAGAAGTTAGAGAAAAACTTATACATAAGCGAATTATAATAAGAGACTGTGTATCATTTGATGGCTTAGATGAATATTTTTTCAGAGTTTGTATTTTAAAACCAGAGGAAAATAAATTATTAATAGATAACTTAATAAATATTTTTAAATAAAAATTTAATTTTATATCTTTATATATATGTTTTAATAATAATTCTACATTATAAAATACTTTTATTATTTATGGTACTTTTAAACAATACAACATGATAACTTTACTTAATGAAGTATCTTAATTAAAACATATATATTTAAAAATTAATACTATAACTTTCTTATATGCAAAAATGAATAGTAAAATAAATTACTATTCATTTTCATCATATATATTATAATTTACATTTTCTATCACATTTGGGTCTTTACTATCTTTTAAAATCTTTTTATACTTTTCTATTTCTTCATTAGCAATACCTAAGCTCCAAACTAATACAAATATATCATCAATAAATCCAAACATCCCTGTAAGTATTTCTGGTATTAAATCTATACTCGAAACAATATATATAACAGCAGTTAATAATGAAAATATTAACTTAAACTTACTAAATATATTAACTCTATTATCAGTTAAAAAATCAGGTATTTTAAATATATTGATAAAAAATAGTAATCCAAACTTTGCATTTTTAAATCTGACTAATACTCTTTTAAGTGTATCTAATATCATATCAGTAACAAATGATCTTTTACTCATATTTATCACCTCATAAGCTATATATTAAGTTATATTATAACCCATATATTAGCTTATATAAATAGCTCATTTTATAAAAGATGTATACCTAACTCTGAACATTCTTTTATCATATCATCAGGCCACACACCAACTTGAACTTCTCCTATATGTGCTTTATTTAGGAAATACATACATATTCTTGATTGACCTATTCCACCACCTATTGTATATGGTAATTCCCCATTTAATAATGCCTTATGATAATCTAATTCTTTTCTGTCATTACAATTTGATACATCTAGCTGATATTTTAAGCGTTCTTCATCGACTCTTATTCCCATTGATGAAAGCTCTATAGCATTGTCTAATATTGGATTATAGAATAATATATCTCCATTTAATTCCCAATCATCATAATCTGGACTTCTTCCATCATGTTTATCTCCATTATCTAGTATCTTTCCTATTTGCATTAAAAATACTGCACCTTTATCTCTTACAATTTTATCTTCTCTTTCCTTAGGAGATAGTTCTGGATACATGTCTAGTAATTCTTGAGAAGTTATAAATGTTATTTCTTCAGGAAGCATCTTATTTATTTCAGGGTATATATCATGAACATGTTCTTCTGTTTCTTTAAAAACTTTATATATTTTTTTTACAACTTCTTTTAGCTTAGCTTCATTTCTTTCTTCTTTATCTATAATAAGTTCCCAATCCCATTGATCTACGTATATTGAATGTATATTGTCTAACTCTTCATCTTTTCTTATAGCATTCATATCTGTATATATGCCTCTTCCAGTCTCAAATCCATATTTTTTAAGAGCTACTCTCTTCCATTTAGCTAACGATTGTACTATTTCCACATTTTTATTTATATTTGGTACATTAAAATTTACAGCTTTTTCTACTCCGTTTAAATTATCATTTGTCCCTGTCTCCGGTATTACAAATAAAGGAGATGAAACCCTTGTTAATTTTAGTTCTTCTGAAAGTCTTTGTTCAAAATAATCCTTTAGATCTTTTATTGCTTGTTGAGTTTGTATTACTCCTAGGCTTGATTTATATTGCTCTGGTATTATTAAACACATATTATTCTCTCCTTATCATTATAATTTGAGCATGATATCATACTTTTCATTCAAAACTTATTTTTAAACAAAAATCTGGCCATAAATTTTTGTCCATAAAAAAACCTTTCGTCCCTATATTAAAAATATAGGGACGAAAGGTTATACTTCCGCGGTGCCACCCTGATTAACTTAAAATTTAAGTTCTCTCATCTGTACAGATTATTCGATACAGTTCAATTTGGTAACGGATTGATACCGGCTAAGCCTACTAAATTTAAATTTCGGTTAGCAACTCCTGGATGTTCTTCAACATAGACTTCATACTGGACTCTCACCATCTCCAGCTCGCTTTGACTACATTCTATATTTACTCTTCCATTCACAGTTTTTAGATTATTTATATAAGTTAATGATAGAATGTTTATTTTATCCTGTCAATTACTTTATTTTTGCTTTAATTTTAATTGTTTTAATTCATTTTACTTAATTTTTAAATTTAATACTTTTTAATAAGTTTAATATAAAAATAATTTTCTCTTTTAAATTAGAAATCTTTTTCCTATTTATTAAAATTTTTAGTAAAATAATTTAAAACTTTATACTTATTTAATTTTCATTAGATATGTTAGATGTACTTTCTCTTATTATAAGCTGACTTGGTATTATTACCTTTTTAGTGTAAGTTCTATTATTCAATCTTTCTATCATAAGACCAACACATGCATTCGCCATATTCTCGATGTGAACTCTTACTGTTGAAAGTGCTGGTAATGTATATCTTGAAACAAATATATCATTAAATCCAATCAAACTTATATCATTTGGTACACTTATTTTATTTTCATAAAGAGCCTTTAACACTCCTGTTGCTATTGTATCTGTTGCTACAAAAAATGCAGTTGGTAAGGTTTCTCTTTTTATAAACTCCGTCATAGCAGTATATCCAGCAGATGCAGTCATATCACAATTTATTATATATTCTTCATTTAATATATTTTTCTCTTTCATATATTCATTGTAATACTTTAATCTTACATCACGTTCTCTTAATTTATTATCACCTAATGTATTCCCATCACCTATATATCCAATTTTAGTATGTCCTAAATCATATAAATGATCAAGTGCTGCAAAAACTCCCATCTTAAAGTTAATTTTTACAGAATCATATTTTTCATCATCAGGAGAAGAATCTAAAAATACTATATTCGAAGAATACTCATTCATCAAATTAATTTCTTTATCTGAAAACTTTCCTATGGCTATTATTCCATCTAAGTTTTTTTCTTCAAGTGATTCATATTTCATACCATTATTATAAAGCTTAACTAATTTTATATTGTTATTAAAACACTCTTTTTCAACAGTATTTTTTAATAATAAATAGTATGGATCCTCTAATTGCTTTGAAACATCGTACATTTCAACTAATCCAATTTTGTAATTATTATTTTTTTTAGTTTTATTTTTTCTCTGTGTTATAGTTTTATATTCTAAATCTTCTGCAGCCTCAAATATTTTCATCTTAGTTTCATCTAATACTAATAAAGTCTCATCATTATTTAGTACTCTTGATACTGTACTTATGGATACGCCTGCTCTTTCTGATATTTCCTTTAAAGTTGCCACGTAAATTCTCTCCTTTTTATTAATTATTATATAATAGCACATATTTTCTATTTCTTCTTTATTCATAGATATTATATAATCTATAGATTATATAATATCTATATCCTTTACTTACATATAAGTAAAAAGCCTTAAATGAATTAATAATCATTTAAGGCCTTCTTACTACATATTAAAAGTTTTATCAACGTACTCTTTTATTTCTTTAGCCGTACCCATAGCTAATACTTCATCTCCAAATTTTTGCATTTCTGCATAAGATAAAGAATTTATTAATTTTCTAGCTGGAAGTATAGATATTGGACTCATAGAAAATTCATCTAATCCAAATCCTAAAAGTATAGGTATCATTCTTTGATCTCCTGCACTCTCTCCACACATTCCAACCCATTTTCCTTCTTTATGGGCATTATCTATAACCATTTTTATAAGTCTTAACACTGCTGGGTTAAACTGGTTATATAAATGACTTATCTTTTGATTCATTCTATCTACTGCACAAGTGTATTGTATAAGGTCATTAGTTCCTATTGAGAAGAAATCTATATGTTTAGCTAATATATCAGATATAACTGCTGCAGATGGTATTTCTATCATCATACCAACTTCTACATCATTAGCGTATGCTATTTTTTCTGCATCTAATTCTGCTAAAACTTCTTTTATTACTTCTTTTGCAGATAATAATTCTTCAAGAGAAGATATCATAGGGAACATTATTCTTAGTTTTCCATGTACGCTTGCTCTGTATAAAGCTCTTAATTGAGTTTTAAATATATCTTTTCTATCTAAACAAAGTCTTATAGCTCTGTATCCTAAAAATGGATTCATTTCAGGCTCCATTTCAAAGTACGGAAGTTCTTTATCTCCACCTATATCTAATGTTCTTATTACTATAGGCTTATTATTCATCCCTTCAAGTACTGCTTTATATGCTTCATATTGTTCTTCTTCACTTGGGAAAGCATCCTCTTTATCCATGTATAAGAACTCAGTTCTATAAAGCCCAACTCCTTCAGCATCATTCTTTATAAGACCAGAAACATCATTAGGACTTCCTATATTTCCTGCAAGTTCAACATGTCTACCATCAGTAGTTATTGATTCTTGTCCTTTTAATAATTCTAGAGATTTTCTATACTCTTCAAATTGCTCTTTTAATGATGCATATTTAGCTTTAGTTTCTTCATCAGGATTAACTATAACTTCCCCTGTATCACCATTAAATACGATATAGTCTCCATCTTTTACTTTTTTAGTTATATCATCTAAACCAACTACAGCCGCTATCTCTAACGTTCTAGCCATTATAGCTGTATGAGAAGTTCTTCCCCCTATATCAGTTAAAAAGCCAAGCACCATACTTTTATTCATTGTTGCTGTATCTGATGGAGTTAAGTCGTGTGCAATTAATACAACTTCTTCATCAAGTCCTGCTAAATCAACTACTTTTATACCTAATATATGTCTTAGTACTCTATTTGTAACATCTTTTATATCTGCTGCTCTTTCCCTCATATACTCATTGTCCATTGATTCAAACATTGCAACAAACATTTCTTTTATTTCATTTAATGCATAATCTGCATTAACTTTTTCATCTCTTATCTTAGATATTGCAGAATCTACTAATTCAGGATCTTCTAATACTAATAAATGAGCTTCAAATATTTCAGCTTCATGCTCCCCTAATTCCATTAAAGCCTTTTCCTTAACCTTAGTTAATTCATCTTTAGATACTTTTACTGCATTTTCAAGCTTTTGTATTTCTTCTTCTATATTACTAATATTTCTTTTCTCTATAACTAATTCACTATGCTCTATTACTAAAGCCTTTCCTAAAGCTATTCCTGGAGATGCTCCCGTTCCGTTGTACATTACTACTCCTCCTAATTTATATATATGTATAATTAAACAAACCTCGGACAAAACCGAGGTTTAATTATTATTCTCCAAATCCACCTTCGATTAATTCAACTAAAGCGTTAACTGCTGCTTCTTCATCTTCACCTTTAGCAACAACTGTTAATTCATCACCTTGACCTAATCCTAAACTCATTATCCCCATTATAGATTTAGCATTTACAGTTTTACCTTTTGCTATTACTTCTACTATAGATTTGAATTCAGCAGCTTTTTTAACAAACATTCCTGCTGGTCTAGCGTGTAATCCACTTGCGTTTTTTATATTTACATTCTTTTCCATTTGTAAAACCTCCAAAATTTATTTTAAAGTATTTATTTACTTTATTAACTTAATTTTATTATAACTTGGTTTTGGTAAAATTTCCAGCACTTTTGTTATTTTTTATCCCTAGGGACTTTTTTTGTCCCTAGGGATTTTTTAAGATTGATTTGAAAAATCTTTTATGATATTATTAGTAATTATTTTTATAAACTTATTTTTTTGCATCGGTATTATCGATTTAGTTTCATAAGTTAAAGAGATATTTTTATTTTCATTTATATTTTTATTTACTGCATCATAAAGTTTATGAAAATCATAAAGTTGAATTCTATTTATACTATTCTCTTCAAGCTTTTTTTCATATATATAATAAAATAAATCTTTATATGAAAAATTTTTATCTAATCCTAAACTTTCTCCAAGCTTAGGTATTAAGACTTCTAATAAAGTTCTTAATGTAGGTTCTCTTTTTATATTAAATAAATTTAATATATTTTCTATAGTTTCTGTTTTTAATCTTTTGAACTTATTAAAACAATACCATTCATCAAACATATAGTCTACATTAAAATAATATTTGATTCCCTCATATCTATCATAAGCCTTCATAGCATCTAGATATCCTAAATTTATATTTTTTTGTACGTTATCCCTATCCTTATTTAATGATCCACCTAAATACTCAGATGGTACTATTGTTTTTATATTTATATTTTGATGCTTATTTAAATTTATTTTTCCTAAAAAGTCATCAAGTAATCTTATTACTACTATATCTTTATATCCTTTTTGTTCTAATAAAGATACGGGCATATTATCAAAAAACATCCCATCTAAAAAAAGTTTATCATCCATTCGATTTAATTGAAATATTGGTAAACTTGAACTGGCTATTAAATAATCAACCAATCTTCCATTTGGTATATCTTCTATGTATAAGGGATGTGGATTTATTTTTTTATCCCACCAGACAGTAACAAGACCAAAATCTTTATTCATTTTTCTTATAGCATCTTCATTTAGCGTTTTTTCTAAAAGTTTTCTAAGTGGACTGATATCTATACCTTCATTTTTTCTAGCTTTATTTATAAGCTCTATAACATTATTTATATTTTTTGTAGTGAAGTCTACGTTTTTATACTTTTCATAAGTTTCTTCATCTATATTCATGAAATGAGTATAGTCATATGTTAACCAAATTTCCTCCATAATTTCTATATCATTTTGAATTATATATGCGCCATTTAAAGCTCCTATTGATGTTCCTGCTACACCTTGAAACTCAATTCCTAAATCTCTTAGAGCTTTATATGCTCCTATTTGATAAGCACCTTTAGTGCCTCCGCCCTCTAATACTAAACCTTTCATAAAATCACCTATATTAATAAGAAAGATATATACTTAAAATATATTATAAATTGTACTGTATTTCAAGTTAAAAAGTGGCTAGGTATATATCTTTCATTTTTATAGTATTGTTGAATTACTTTATGTCATCTAAAGATTTTACAAACTTAACTACCTTTGTAAACATCTTTTGCTCTAAAGAGCTTAATGATACTGTGTTCATTATATATCCTCTTGGATCTACCATATATATTTGTCTATATCCACCTTTATATAAAGCTATACAAACAGATTTTATATCATTATCATTTTCACATTCAAACATAGATGGTGTAACTACTAATTTATACTGTGATTTTCTTAGTCCCTTCGTCATTTGCTTGTGTCTTGATAAAAATGAATTTGCTTCTTCAGTAGTTATATACCCACTAACATTTACATATACAGTTTTTGAATCTTGATCTATTCTTGCATTAATCATATATATTCCTCCTTTTTACATTTAAATATATTATATGTAAGAAGGTTATATTTGTGATTATATTCCAAGTGAACTTCTAATCAGACTATTTATTTTATACTCTAAATCACTTATGTTATTTTCGCCATTTTTAAGTCTATGTAATATTTTTTTTGATAACTTCTCTATGTTTGTATAATTCGAATCCTTAAATATCTTAATTTTCATTACCTTATTAGGATAATAATCATATACATTTTTACTTATTTTCTTTGCATTTATCTTAAAATACTTATTATATACTTCAGAATTTAATATTCCTACTAAATATTCGTAAGAAAAAATACTCTCATACTCTTTTTTTATATAAAATGAATATACATCTGCGCTAGAAAAACTATTATTTTCATCTATTGCAAATCTATTTTCAAATGATTTATATGGATACATTATTTTTTTTCTTTCAAAACTAGTTTTTTCTCTTCCCCATTGAAGTTCATACCACAGCCTTAAGTTTTTTTTGCATTCTCTTCTATTTAGAAGTCTTTCTTTATATTTCCCTATAAAATCATTTATTATTATAGGGTTATCTGATTCATTTTTTATATCATTTGAATAGATTAGCTTATATCTATTATCTTCAATTATATACTTTTGAATCTCTTTATTTTTTACCCAAGATTTAAGAAATTTATCATCTATAAGATTTATCTTTTTATCATTTTTATCTATTACAAAAGCTTTATCACACCCTGTTATTATACCTTGAAAACTTGTACATATATCTTCTAATGAGTGCTTACAATAGCTTTCAATTTTATCATAAAAAATTTTATCATCTTCTTTAATTATTAACCATTCTTTATTTAGTGTATTTTTATATAATTGTAATTTTTCGAAATTATTATATTCTATAAGTTCTTCTATGGAGTGAAATTGATTTATGTCTATTTCTTGATTTTTTATTCTTAATATATTTGTACTTTGTGATTTTTTTTCTTTCTTTAATGTAGATATGCAACTAGATATTCCTATGTCTTTAAAAACTTCACATCCTAAAAAATCAATTATCTCTATTATGTTAATATTTTTATCTATGTAATCTCTTAAGTCTTTGGCTGATGGGCTTTCTAGAAAGTATCGCGGAGTTATAATGCTACAAACCCCATCATCTTTTAAATTGTCTATTATTTTTTTATAAAAGCAAAAATATAAATCTGCTTTACCTTTATATACTTGTTTATATTCTTTTAGTATATATTTTTTATAATCACTATCTAAATTTTTATGACCTATATAAGGTGGATTTCCTATTATATAATCAAACTTATTATTTAGTTTTATCTTTAGTGAATCTTCACAATATATATTAAACTTATCCACTGTTGATACTTTATCTTTATCTTTAAGTCCTTTTTTTAATATATTCACTGCCTCAGTGTCAATATCATATCCATATATACATTTTGATATTATATGATTATGAATAGTATCATAACTTATATAATCATCACCATATATCCCCTTTAGTTCATATAAATTCTCTTCTATCAAGTCATATAAAATATCATATACTTCTAATAAAAAATTTCCACATCCACATGATATGTCTAATATTTTCGGCGTTGGATTTTTAAGTATATCATGATTTTTTATAGTTTTATTAAGTATATAGTCTACTATAATTTTTGGTGTGTAATATATCCCTTTACTTTTTTTTACATTTACATCTAAACTTTCTTCATATAGTTTAGATATATTAAAAGTTTTCCCCATATTTCTCCCCCTAAACACGACAATCACTTTTCCATTTAATTATAGCACACTATATTTTATTCCATTTACTATTTATCCAATTTACACATTCCTTGATATTATATTCATCTGCTAGTTTTAATAAATAATCGATTTCTTTCGTATCATCCATTGATATATCCTTATCCATCTTAGGGTTTACTCTATAGTAATTGTTTTCTAGAAGCTTTTTAGAAAAAACTTGACTAAGCTGAGCATTTCCTTCTAATGTTACTGATATTATAGGTAGATCTGGATCTTTGCTTGTAACCCACTCTATAGCACCCCATTTACTTGTATCTTCTTTTATACTATTATAGCAATACCCTGTTCCAAATGATAAAAGTCTTATTTGATCCATTCTTTTACCTAGTTCATCATCTATAGCATATATTATACTTGCTAGACTTGGATCTGTTGCTATTATACCTCCATCTATATGACAATCATATGATGGAAAAAATACTGGTGCTGCACTACTAGCCATAGCAACATCTACAACCCTATAATCTTCTGTTTCTGAGTTTGGTATATTATTATAAAAAATAGCTTTCCAAGGATTATCCTTATTTCCTAAATAAAAGGTTGGTATTATAACTAATTTACCTAAATCTTTTAACTTTAAATTCTCTGGAAATACACTAAGCAAGATTTCTTTTAGGTGATTATTATCGTATTTTGGTCTTGATATTTGTGAATAAGACTTATCAAATATATAATCTAAATTCTCTTTTGAATATAATTTACTTATTTCATCTGGTCTCATTCCATAAGCTAAACCTAAAGCTATTAAACTACCTGTTGATGTTCCACTTATCATATTTGATGTTTTTACTATATCTGAAATTTTACTTTGTATTTTTTCTAATAACTTTATGCTTAGAGCTCCTCGAAGTCCTCCTCCATCAAATGATAATATATTAAAAATAGAATCATTCATAATTTTCCTCCTATTTCTATTTTACTTTAATATATGTATTTCTTTTTAATAGTTTCAAATTAATGTAACTTTATTTCATAAAAAAAGATGGCATATGCCATCCTTTACTTTTTCATATTTTCATCTATGTATGTAAGTATACCTTGAGTTATTCCCTCTGCTAAATCATTTTGATATTCTTCATCTTTTAACTTTTTAACTTCTTCATTATTAGTTAAAAAACCACATTCAACTAATACTGCTGGCATTTTACTTTGTAGTAATACCTGAAATCTATCTGATTTTACACCTCTATCTCTTACATCTATATATGAAGTTATAGTCTCCTGAATTTGTTTTGCAAGTTCATATGAATCATCATCTTTTTCTTTTGTATAATATACTTCTAATCCAGTTGCATCACTTCCGCCAGTTTGACCATTTAGATGTATAGATACTAGCGCGTCTACATTTTGCTCATTAGCAAGCTTAGCTCTATCGGCTAAACTTACATATTTATCTTCATTTCTTGATATTATAACTTGTACATCTTTTTGTTTTGTTAATTTTTGAGCTACTAATGCCCCAATTTTTAATGTTATATCTTTTTCAAATGTTACTTTATCATTGGCTATAGTTCCTTTATCATTTCCTCCATGACCTGGATCTATAAGTATTGTATATTTTTTATTTATATTTTTATCTACTTCTGTCTGTAAAGTTTCATTATCATTTTCCGAACTCTCTTTAACAGATGTTTTTTGTTTATTATCATTTATATTTTGAATCGCTAAAATAGCACCTTGTGTTAACTTAAAAGTCCCAGCTATAAATAGTATAATTATTATAATTAATACTGATAATTTTATTTTATTTATTTTTCGTTTTTTATTTCGTCTACTACTTCTATTATTTCTTCTTCTAGCCATTTTATCGCCTTTCTAGATGTATAGTTTTCTTTATAATTATAAACTATATTTTAACATCCAAAAACGCATTTTTCAACATTTGTAAACATTTTAACTTAGTTTTGCCTTATATTATCCACCTAATGTAACATCTTGTGTATTATACCATTTAAATGCTTCTAACACATGATTTTTATTAAAATCTGGCCAATATTCATCTAATATATAAAAATCTGCATAAATTGATTGAACAGGTAAAAATCCACTTAATCGTCTTCTTCCTCCCCATCTTATAATCAAGTCTAATCTTGATATATCAAATGATTGTATATGATTTTGTATATTATTTTTATTTACATTTTGTGCATCTGCTAATGTATTTAAATCCCAATGCCATCCATAGTTTACTAATATGTTAGCCTTTATTTGTCCATCTTTTCCTTTTGTCCTATTTGTAAATGGTAATAATTCTTTTGGAAACATTGGAGATTTAGTATTTCCTATTACTAAAAGAGATGCCCCTTCATCATTTAATATATGAGCAGCTTTTATACATGCATCTGTAAAAGCTTTAGTCTGAATAGATGGTCTTTTAGTATTATCTGTAGTAAATCCATAAAATGTAACTTCCTCTACTCCCATATCTCTACATGCTCTATATGCTTCAATGCCTGGATCAAGTCCATTTTCATATCCTTTGTCTTTAGTCATTCCCTTATTTTGTGCCCATCTTCTATTTCCATCCGGAATTATACCTACATGTTTTGGTATTCTCATTAAAATTCACCTCATAAATAATTTTATTAAGATTATTTACATTATTTACATATTATAGACACTATAATATTTATTATTTATGAAATATATATCTAAATAACTAGAAATAAGTTTTAATAATAATTAAGATATTGTTTCTTTTTTGAAGTTGATTTTTATTGTAGCAAATAGTAAAATTTATATAATTATTACAAATAAATATATTTTGGAGGATACAATGAAAAAATTAATAGCTTTATTCTCATTAGTTTTAACATTAGGACTTGTTGGATGTTCATCTAAGTCTGAAGTTAAAGATATACCAGTTTCTGATATAAAATCAGCAATAAATAATGAAACACTTTTACCTATTCAACCTATATTTGATATAGATGCAAAAGAATTTTATGTATTTGAAAATGTTAAAGATGATATAAAAGAAGGCTTTGTTTTACAAGCTATGATAAATGTAAAATTACAAGATGTATTCGTAGTTAAAACAGATAATGTTGAAAAAGTAAAAAAAGCAATAGAAGAGTATAAAACTAACAATTTAAGAAGTTTCTCTGATGGATACGGAGGAGAAGAAAATGCAACTGCTGTTGCTGATTCTATACTTGAAAGTGTTGGTGATTATGTTTATTTTATAGCTACTAATAATGCTAAGGATATAGAATCAAAAATATTAGAAATGATCAAATAGTACTTATTAAAATTATATGAGTATATTAATATTTTTTATATTGATATACTCTTTTTCAATATACTAATATACTACGAAATATATATTTATATATATTTTTCAATAAAATAATTATTTTTGAGCAATATATATCCATATTAAAAATAAGGATATATCGTTAGTGACATTAAATATTTTACTGACACATAGCTCAATCAAAATGAATTTTTTATAAATTTAAAGGTGGTGATATATTGGTATTTAGTAGCATAACATTTTTATTTTACTTTCTACCACTTGTTTTGTTTAGTTACTATTTAGTACCTTATAAACTTAAAAATTTTATTTTACTTATATTTAGTTTAATATTTTATGCGTATGGAGAGCCTATATATATTTTTATAATGCTATTTTCATGTGTTGTAGATTATATAAATGCTCTGATTATAGATAAATATAGAAATACATATATGTCTAAGCTAGCACTTATTTGCTCCATTGTAATAAACTTAAGCTTACTTGGATTTTTTAAATATAGTAACTTTCTTATTTCTATAGTGAATAATGTTGCTAATAGTAATTTGTCTTTATTAAATATTTCACTACCTATTGGTATAAGTTTTTATACTTTCCAAACAATGTCTTATACTATAGATGTTTACAGAAATGAAGCTCCTGTTCAAAAAGATATATTTTCACTTTCTGCATTTGTTACATTATTTCCACAACTTGTTGCGGGTCCTATCGTTAGATATTCTGATATTGCCTATGATTTAAATCATCGCATTCATAACTTTGATAAATTTTATGATGGTATTTATAGATTTATTATAGGCTTATGCAAAAAAGTAATCTTAGCAAATAATTTAGGAGTAATTTGGTATAGTATAAAAGCTACTTCCTATAATACATTATCCTTAGCTACATCTTGGTTAGGAATTATATGTTTTACACTTCAAATTTATTTTGACTTTAGTGGATATAGTGATATGGCTATAGGTCTTGGAAAGATATTTGGATTTGATTTTTTAGAAAATTTTAATTTCCCTTATATATCAAAATCTATTACTGAATTTTGGCGAAGATGGCATATATCCTTAGGGGTATGGTTTAGAGATTATGTATATATTCCTTTAGGAGGAAATAGATGTAGTAAAATTAGATGGTTTTTAAATATATTTATAGTTTGGTTTTTAACTGGTTTATGGCATGGAGCTAGTTTTAATTTTATATTATGGGGACTTTACTTTGGAATTATATTAATTTTTGAAAAGTTATTTTTACTACAATTTTTAAAAAAACTACCTAATTGGATAAAACATTTTTATACTATGTTTTTAGTTATAATAGGTTTTGTATTATTTGAAATAGATAGTTTAAATGGTGTTTATAATTATTTAATTTCTATGTTTAATTTTAAAAATATTATAGTAGATGATGTATTTTTATACTATTTAATTCCTAATATAACTCTTATAATTTTTGCCATTATTGCTTCTACACCTATTATAAAAATAATATTGGATAGATATAAATATATAAGAATTATAACTTTAATATTTGGTATGATACTTTCTACATCATTTTTAGTAGATGCATCATTTAATCCATTTTTATATTTTAGATTTTAGGAAGTTGGTGAATTTATGAAAAATAAAAATTTATTAAAATTTATTACAATATCTTTTTTCTTAATCTTTATTTTTAGTGTTCCTATAATAACATTATTTACGGAAGATAAAAAAATAAGTGAAATAGAAAATAAAATATTAACTCAACTTCCTAGAATATCATTTGAAAATATATGTAATAAGAAGTTTATGAAAAATTTCGATGAATATACATCTGATCAATTTCCATTAAGGGCTAACTTTATAAAGTTAAAAAATACTTATAATTACATAATAGGTCAAAGAGAATTTAGAGATATTTATGTTGGAAAAAATAATAAACTTATGGAAAAATATAAATTTAATAAAGAAAGTGTAGATAAAAATATTTCTAATATATTAAATACTGCTTCATATATGTATGAAAGTTTTAATATAAAATCAAAATTAATGGTAGTTCCTACTTCTATAGCTTTTTATAAAAATGATTTACCAAACTTTTGTATAAGCGATAATCAAAAATATAGTTTAAATTATATAAACAATAGTATTTCAAATAACAATTATTTAAATTTTTATACACCTTATGATATCTTAAGTAAAAATAAGGATAAGTATATATATTACAATACCGATCATCATTGGACTCAACTAGGTGCTTATCTTTCTTATTTGGATATGTTTGATTATAAATATGATAATAAAATACTTTTTAATAATTATAATAAAGTCTCTGATGATTTTTATGGAACTTATTATTCTAAAGCTTTATTACCTATGATTAAAGGTGATTCAATATACTCCTATAGTAATTTTAATAACTTTAAAATAGAAATAGACTTTGATAAAACTTATGATACTCTTTATGATAATGATAAACTTAATAGCAAAAACAAATATCAATATTTCTTACATGGAGATCCTTCTTTTGCTATTATTTACGGAGATAAAAATAAATCTAATGAAGTTATAGTATTTAAAGACTCATATGCTCATAACCTCTTACCATTTTTAACTAATAACTATAGCAAGATTCATGTTGTTGATCCTAGATATTATAATATTGATTTAGAAGATTATTTAAATAAAAATCCTAATATTACTGAAGCTTTATTTATTAATAATATCCAGTCATTTAATTCTACTTTTTATAAATAACTAGGGCTGTAATTTATACAGCCCTTTAGTTATTTATATATTTAGTACTTCTTTAATTTTTTCAACAACACCATTTTCTGTATTTTTCTTGGCTCTAAATCTAGCTACTTTCTTTAAATCATCATGTGCATTTTCCATAGCATAACTATGATATGCGCTTTCCATCATTTCTAAATCATTTAAATAGTCTCCAAAAACCATAGTTTCCTCATGCTTTATATTTAATAATTCTTGAAGCTTATTTATAGCAAGACCTTTATTTACTCCCTTATCAGTTATGTCTAACCAAATTTCTCCTGATACACTTACTTGTAATTTATCCTTATAGTCATTATAATAAGTATCACTATTTTCTTCTGATCCAATGAAATCGCATATTGTAACTTTTAATATATCATCTTCAACCTTCGTTAAGTCACTTACTATTTTGTACTCTTCATAGTACTTCTCAACTTCTTTTATAAGTCTTTCATCTTTAGATTCAATGTATGCAGATTTTTTACCACATAAAACTACATATGATTCTTTTATATTTCTACCGATTTTTATAAGTTCTACGGCAGTTTCTTGATCTAAAGAATTTAATAGTAATTCTTCACCTTTATAAACTACAAAAGTTCCATTTTCAGCTATAAACATCATATCATCTTTTATTTTTTCAAATCGCTTTGCTAGATTATAATATTGTCTTCCACTTGCTGCTGCAAATATTATATTTTGATTTTTTAATTCTTGAAATACTTGATAAAATTCTTCATGTATTTCATCTTTATCATTTAGTAAAGTTCCATCCATATCTGATGCTATTAATTTAATCATACTTTTCCCCCTAGTTTAGATTTAACTTAATTATAATATAAGTTAATATACTATTGAAAGTTACAAAATTATTATATCCTAATCCATTATTTAATCTATTTATAATATCCAAGTATTTTAATATATCGTCTCTCCCCTTCTTTTAAGCTAAGCGGATAATCTAATAAATCATAGGTATGTTGGCATATAAGATAATCAACAAGATACTCTCCTTCTAATATTACTTCACTTATTATCATATTGTGATATGCATTATTATCGTATACAAGTTGAACTATATCTCCTATCTCAAGTTCATTATAATTTGCTATCCTTGCATATATACCAAAGTTTTGTGTATTTTCACTGTTATTACCTATGATATATTTATAAAATGGCTCTGCTGAAGTCCATGTTGGAGTTCTACTATTATCACTATTCCAATACCATTTTTCTAATACATGTCTGCCAGTATAATCCATAGGTATTTGACCACTTCTTAAACATTGAGATATAAAATTGGTACAATCTCCTCCCCATAATTCATAGTCCATATAAGCAGGATTTCTACCTAAAGCCCATCTTCTAGCGTAACTTACAGCAGCTTCTCTATTATATTCTTTAAATACTAGCATATTTTTATCTCCTCCAAATTTAACTATCGGTTATTTTTTCTATAATATACTTGCTTAAATAACTTTTATCTTCTTTAAATGAAATTTTAAATGTACTTAAATCTGATATAGTTGGGTCTAACTCATAACTTGAAAAACATATAACTATACTATCTGTAGATATATAAAATGTAGGATTATCACAAAATATTATATCTTTTAAATAGTCTAATACCATAATATATTTATCTATGCTAAGCTCTCTTGATAATTCTTTTATTTTATTATCTATTTTTTTAGTTATTATTTCCATATAGTCTGTTTCTGAATTAAATATATCTTTTATATTAATTTCTTTTTCTAAATTTATATCATAATTATATGAATTTATATAACTTATATTGTATAATCCATCTAATTGTGAGAATTCTATAGGTATACTTATAATACCATTATTATTATAGGTAATATAATAATCTGTACTAATACAAGATAAACAGTTATTTTTGCAATATGCTATATCCTCTATCGCACTTTTAAAAGCTATTATATCTTCATATATCCTGTGGTTTATGTTATTTATTATATTTTTTTTATTATCTGATTTTATTATCGGATAATTTAAATTGTATACAGATAGTTTATCCTTTTTCTCTATACTTGACGTCTGTATTGATACCATTTAGAAAATCCTCCTATTAATATTTACTTATTATTTATTAATATGAAGGAAGTTGATATTTGGTTATATACTAGTTTATATATAATTTGTATTTTTTTTGTAATTTATATTATCTTGAATATCTCTTAATACTTTAATATAATATGTATATTGTAATATTAAAGTGTAAGTTGTTAAATAAAAAAGAAAGAAGGGATTATTTTGGCGAGAAAAAAAGAAAAAAGTGAAAACTCTGGCTTAAAAAAACTTGTAATATTCCTTGCTATATTAGTTATAGCATTTCCTGTAGCGGTTTTTGGATATATATATTTTAAGTTAAATACTATGCACGATACTACTGCTGATGAAAATATATTAAATGAAACTAATTTCCAATCAGAAAAAGGAATAACAAATATATTATTAGCAGGTACTGATGGAAGACCTGGTGAAAAGAATTCCAGATCTGATTCTATGATGATACTTACAGTAGATAGCAAAAATAAAAGCTTAAAACTTACATCTCTAAATAGAGATACTTATGTTAATATTCCTGGTCATGGTGAAGAAAAGCTTACGCATGCTTATGCATATGGTGGAGCAAACTTATTAGCGGAGACTATTGAAAATAACTTTGAAATAGATATTCAAAATTATGCAGTTGTTGACTTCTATTCATTCATGGATATAGTTGATGCATTAGGTGGAGTTGAAGTTGATGTACGATCTAGCGAAATCAAAGAGTTGAACAAATTTATTAATGAAACATACAGCTTTAACAATAATGCTAATAAGGGATCTATACAATATATTAATTCTCCTGGAATTCAAAGACTTAATGGGTATCAAGCATTATCTTATGCTCGTATAAGAAAAAATGACTCTACTCAAGAAAGAGATAGGAGACAAAGAGCTGTTATAGAAGGTCTTATGAATGGTGTAAAAGATTTACCAGTAAGTAAGTATCCCAAATTATTAGATACTATACTTCCATACGTTAAAACTAATATGAAGCCTACTCAAATAATAGGTTTAGCAGGAAAGGTGTTAGGTATAGGTAATTTATCTATAACTCAAATAGAATTTCCATTTGAAGATGCCAGTACATCCGTTACACTTCCAGGTAAAGGATTTGTTATAAAATTTGATGAATCGTCATTAGATACGTTACATGACTTTATATTTAAAAATATAATTCCATAATAAAAGAGACTAAATTTAGTCTCTTTTATTATTTTATGCTTCTACTTAAATTTATAAATCTTAATGTATAAGTAAATTACTTTACAATTTTAACTAATTTGTCAACATACCTAAATTGTACAAAAGTGAAACATATACTATATTTGTAGTATATATTTCACTTTTATCTTAACTAAATTTCTTTATTATTTCATCTACTATATACTTACTAGACATACCATCTCCATAAGGATTAGATGACTTACTCATTTTGTTATATTCATCCTTATTAGTTAATAATAACTTAGTCAAATCATATATATCATCTTCATCTGTTCCTGCTAGCCTTAAAGTTCCTGCGCTAACTCCTTCAGGTCTTTCCGTTGTATCTCTAAGAACAAGAACAGGCTTACCAAGTGATGGCGCTTCTTCCTGTATCCCTCCACTATCTGTCATTATTATATAAGATTTATTTAAGAAATTATGGAAATCTAAAACTTCAAGTGGATCTATAAGATGAACTTTGTTATTATCTCCTAAAACCTCATCTGCAGCCTGTCTTACTAGTGGATTTAAATGTACTGGGTATATAACTTGTACTCCATCAAACTCTTCTACAATTCTTTTTATAGCTCTAAACATATTCTTCATAGGTTCACCTAAATTTTCACGTCTATGAGCTGTTAAAAGTATAATTTTATCATTTCCTATTTTGTCGAATATAGGATGATAATAGTCATCTTTTACAGTAGTTCTTAATGCATCTATAGCAGTATTTCCTGTTACATATATAGTTTCTTCTTTCTTGCCTTCTTTTAATAGATTATTTTTAGAAACCTCAGTAGGTGCAAAATGCATATCTGCTATAATCCCTGTAACCTGTCTATTTACTTCTTCAGGGAATGGAGAGTATTTATCATAGGTTCTAAGACCAGCTTCAACATGGCCTACAGAAACTTGATTATAAAATGCAGCTAAACTTCCTGATAGTGTTGTTGTTGTATCTCCATGAACTAGAACTATATTAGGCTTAACTTGCGATATAACTTCACTTAAGCTTTGTAATGCTCTTGTTGTTATATCCACTAAAGTTTGTCCTTGCTTCATTATATTTAAGTCATAATCTGGAGTAATATTAAATGTTTCTAAAACTTGATCTAACATTTGGCGATGTTGTGCTGTAACACAAACTACACTTTCTATTTCTTCTCTTTTTTCTAACTCTTTAACTAATGGTGCCATTTTTATAGCTTCAGGTCTTGTTCCAAATATAGTCATAACCTTAATTTTTTTCATATTGTCACACTTCCTACCTTATTTTTCTTCTTTTGCTAATTTTCTTAATTTAAAAACAAACTTTATATTACTATTATAAAATCTCTTTATTCTTTCTTTATCTCCTGCGATTCTATAAAGCCATTCTATATTTAATTTTTGTACTATTTCAGGTGCTCTTTTTGTAGTTCCACTGATAACATCAAATGTACCTCCAACGCCCACAAAAATTCCTTTCAAAAACTCATTATAGTGTTTATATATTAATAACTCTTGTTTTGGAACTCCAAGTGCAACTAATACAATATCAGGACTTAAATTTTTTATCTCCTCAAATACATCATCTTTATTTTCTATATAACCATCCGAATAACCTAGTATCTTAACATTGGGATATTCTTTATTTATACTTTTAACAGTCAATTCAATTACTTTTTTACTTGCTCCAAAAAGATATACTGTTTTTTTATGTTTATTAGCCAACTCTAATAATTTATAACTTATATCTACTCCTGTAATTCTTTCTTTTATTTCATTTATTCCTATATAATTTGCTGCTTTAACTACACCTATTCCATCAGGTACTATTGTAGTATCTGGCTTCATTAAAGCTTCATCAAATTCATTTATAGAATCCGCTTTCATAAAAGTTTCAGGATTAGCTGTTACTATAAACATTTTATTATTATTTATTAAATTATTCTCTAAAACTTTAAAAAAAGATTCTTTATTTCCTCTATATGTTTTTTTTATATAATTAATCATCCTATCACCTATTGCTTACTAGATATGCATTGTAAAAATTCAAACCACATATATGATATATTATCTTTAGAATACTTATATGAATTTTCTCTACTTTGCATTCCCATATATCTTCTTACTTCTATATCATCTATAAGTTTAATGATTTTATCAGCCATATCTTTTTTAGACCTATCTTTTATTAAATATCCATTTACTTTATCCTCTATAATTTCACAAGCACCTTTTGCACTATCAAATGCTATACACGGTAACGCAAAAGATTGTGCCTCTATTAATACTAATCCAAATGATTCTTCATGCGATGCCATAACATATATAGAAGAGCTTGATAATTGTTTATTTATAAATTCTTTATCTTTGTATCCATGTAGTATTACATTATCTTGTAATGAATACTCCTTAACTTTATTAATTAAATGATCTTTTAATACTCCATCTCCAATTATATCTAGTTTCCAATCTTTCTTTTGGTTATTTACTATTTTGAATACATCTAATAAATCATCAAATCCTTTTTCTGGAGATAATCTTCCAATCGAAATTATTTTTTTATTTTCTAATGTTGAAACTTCACTTGGAATACAATCTAAGCTATGAGGTATAAATATACAATTAGTCTTTGTCCCTTCAAAATATTTCTTATAAAAATCTGTCATCATTTGCGATACAGGCATAAAATAGTCTATATTTTTACACGATTCAACCAAGTCTTTTATATATTTTTCATTTTCATTATGATAAGTATGCTCCTGAGCTATAGTTATCAAATTATCATTTCCGTATTTTGACAAAAGTTTGTTATGTTCTATTCTAGTTGATATAACAATCCCTGAATCAATACTTTTTATTGCGTCAATCATTTTAGAAGATTTAAGTTTTAATATTTTCACACTTTTTAAGCCTTCATTTAAAATCTTAATTGGATTTTTAGTTCTTATAGCATCTTTAAGCTCTTTTTTATTTGGTGATAATTCAGCATCTAATAGATATTTTATTTTAACTCTGTTATCAATATAAAAAGCCGGCTTATCATATAATTTATAAACTGATATAATTTCTACATCGTATTTATCAATTAAAATATTACTAAGTGATGATATTGCTTTTTCAACTCCACCATATCCTAAGTGCAGTGCAAGTATTGTAACTTTACACAAAACAAACACCTCAATTCATCCTTTTATTATTTATACTACTTTCTTAAATATATCATTATATAATTTTATTGTTGATGTTATCAAAAAGAATCCTACAGCCGGTGCAGTTAGTATATGTCCTGCTGTAAATGCTATCCCTAGAGCTAATACTATATCTATAATGCATATAACTACGTCTAAATTTAAGAAGTATTCCATTTTAAGAATTATTTGCTTAGCTATAAGCAAAATAATTGCTATAAATTGAGCAAAGTACACAACAAACCCTAATATTCCATGTCTATATAAAATGTCTAATTGATCTAACTCTATAGTTTTTTGTGTGTATACTTCATCATTTATTTCAACTATAAACCCAAGTTTTTGCAATAATTCTAATTGTTTAGAATCTATTGTCTTTTTAGTATAAATCTCATCTCTAATCTCAACGTTATAACCAATACCAAATAGTTTATCTATCCAACTACTATTATTAAATTTTTGTTTAATAATATCTGCATATATAGTTCTTTTACTTAAAACGGCTGTTACTATTTCATCTTTACTAACAGAATCTGAGTTCTCTTTATCTTCTATTTGAGTATTTTTATCTACTTTATTATGACTTATATTATTCACTATCCTCTGTATAAGATCTCCATAATTACGTTGTATATTTTTATATAATGGAGAAAATGGGAATATTAATATCATAGATATTAATATTGTGTTCATAATTAATATTATTCTTTTCAAATTAAAATCTCTTTTATAATAAGTACTAAATATATTATATATATTTAAGATTATATAATATATTATTATAAATACTGTAGTTCCACCCAAAGATAAAAATGGTACTTTAGTTCCTAAAAACATAGTACTTGCTATACATATTGTACATGCTAAGGTATTTAACAATCTATCTTTATCATTTACTAAGCTAGAGATAGTAAAAGGAATTAATATTGCCATTATTGATCCTATTTCATTAGCTGCATAGAACCATCCTACCGAACCGTATCCATTACTGTTATAACTATTAAAGTATGTATTGGTTACAGTTGCTATAAATATTATTGATGTATATATCATTAATGTTAAAACTAATAACTTATTAGAGATATTAATTTTATATTTTTGATTATATACAAATAATCCACATAAAACTATTGGAAAGTAAAAAGATTTTATTATTCCTTTTACTTCAATTAAAATCAAACTTCTATCCTTATTAAAGATAGTGAATACTAAAAAAAATGCTATATAAATTAATATCATACTTAAAGCTATCTTGGAATACTTTATTAATTTATTATTATTAGATTTAGTAACTAATACATAAATACATAAGTACGCCATGAATAAACTTCTTATCACTAGACCTAATGTTATAGGTAATGCCATATTTCTAACTACAAGAGAAGTTATTAAATCCAAGATTGGCTGAATCAATATAAAGCTAACTATTAAATTTGAACTTAATAAAAAATTCATATTAATCTCCTTAATTAAACTATTTAGATTTTATATTTCGATAATATGAATATAATTTTAACCTAAACTTATTAGTAAGCCTTAGTTTTATAAATTTATTTATATTTCTTATAAGACTACTGTTTCCTTCTAGCCATGTTCCAGTAAATATATGTATTGTTTTTGAATTTACTGATGGATTACAAAGAACATCGTCTTTGTATACTTTTATTCCTTCTCTTAGCATTTGCTCTTGATTTCCTATCTTACAATCATAATCTTCTATAAGTATATCTGATACTGTTTTTGTATTTACTTTATCATACTGATTATTCTTATCAAATTCAAAAGATTTATTATCATAGTAATCTAACATATCTTTTATAAAAGGATGATTTTTTTCTGCTCCAAATACAGCTGTAAATGGATATTGTGGATTTTCATATCCTACAAATGCTTTATTATCTAATAGTGAATCTAAACTCTCAACAACTAATACATCTGTATCAAGATATATCCCTCCATAATTATATATAGCATAAGCTCTTATATAATCACTAACATAAGCCCACTTTTTAGCTTCATAAGCTTCTTTTACAAATTTATTAGAATTTATATCGAAATTTTTCTCATTCCATTCTATAATTTCATAATCTTTTAGATGCTTTTTCCAAGTTTTCATACACATTTTTATATCTTTAGGTTTTTCATTATTTCCAACCCACACATAATGTATTATCTTAGGTATTGCCATATTTTCACCTCTAAATGTTATTTTTTAATGATACTTTTACATATGGATATAAACATAAGAACTTAGTTATATCAATAGCCTTATCAATATCCTCTTTATTACTCACCACTATTTCATTAAATCCTATTTTCATTTCGTTGATTATATATAAATAAAGCTCTGATAGTTCATTGTTTAATAACCTATTATTGAACAATCTCATATCCTTTCCTTTATATATAAATTCATTTTTATCAATATCTTTTATATATATTTTTCTACTTATATTAGATTTATAGAATTCTACCAATCCATTTAAAAATATATTTTTATCGTATTCATCTCCAAATCTTTTTTGTATAACAAATTTTACTATAGCTCCTTTATTTCTTTCTTCTCTATTGAAGTATAATGGCGAGAAATTAGATGATAATTTTAATTTATTAAAAATTCTATATATATAAAATTGTATCTTATACATAGGTATATTATAAAATTCCATAAGTCTAGTTACAGTTCTTAATTCACCATTTATCACATTTAATTTTCCAATGTCGTTATTTATATAGTTTCCACTATGAAGCCTATATTTTAACATTGGAAAATCTACACTTTTTACATTGAGCATATCAGCTTTTTCGGATAGATTTATCCAAAATGGCATATTCCATGTTAAATAAGAATTATAAATTTCCTTAATAAAAGTTTCCTTTTTAGCAAATATTACATCTACATATAAATTTCTCCCTAACCATAACATCAAAGTAGGTAGTATCTTTTTATTTTTAGCGTACTTTAATACTTCTAATTTTCCAGTTATATCATTCTTTTCATCAATAGTAATTAAATCACCTATAAATACTTTAGTATCTGGATTTGCTTTCGCTTCTTTTACTAATCGCATAAACAAATTATCATCTGGTAATAAATCATCAGAGTGAAGTATATAAACATATTCTCCCTTAATATAATCTATACAATTCCTTATTGCATTTAATTGATCTTGATTATTCTGACTATAATATTCTATTTTTTCCTTATGAACACTATTATCTATATATTGTTTTATTACATCCTCTACATTATCTGTAGAACCATCATTCATAATAATCAATTGCCAATTAGTGTAACTTTGATTAGCAACGCTATCAATTGTATCTATTATAGTACTACTATCATTATACGTCGGCATTATTATCGAAATTTTCATATTAATTCCCTTCTACCACTTTATTGTATAGTTTTATTATTGAAAGTATTATAAAAATACTTACTGCTGGAGCTGTTAGAACATGTCCTGATGAGAAAGCTATTGCTATACCTAAAAATATAGATATCATACAAGTTATAACATCTAAATCTAATAAGTATCTCGCATTTCTAAACAATGATTTTATTATAACTACCATCAATATTATTAACTGTCCAAAGTATAATATAGTACCTACTATACCATGTCTATAAAATATATCTAATTGATCCATTTCTATAGTTTTATCTGTAGATATACCTGGCTTTATCTCAATTACATGACCTAGACCTACTAATTTTTCAACTATAGATGAATTCTTATATATATTTTTAATTTCTTCAGCAATAGCCGTTCTGTTACTTAATAATGAACCTACTAAATCATCTTGATTTATATGCATATTGATTTCTGGTTCTGGTTCTTGTTCTTCTGGCTCTACTACTACTACCTCTTCATTAGGATCCATAGGCTTAGTAGCAGGATTTTCCTCTTGTGGTCCCTCTATAAATTTGACAATTTTATTTATAATATGTCCATAATTAAACATCAAATTTTTATATACTGGCGATTTGTAGAATAGACTACAAAATACCATACCTATTATGATTACGCACAAACTTATCTTCTTATAATTTAATAATGTAGGTATTTTTTTAATTCTTGTAAATATAGAAGTAAATATTATATATACCATTAGTATACCTACACTACCTACAAATCCTAAAAAAGGAACTTTTGTACCCATATATAAAGAAGATAAAATACATAATATTATAGATATAATATTAACTATATTAAGCTTATTATCTATAATATTTATTATTGTAAATGGTGTAAGTATAGCAATTATAGATCCAATTTCATTTGCCGCAAAGAACCATCCTACGGTTCCTAAACCATATAAATATTCATTGTAGCTTCTAAAGTACGTTCCTGTTACTGTTGCAATAAATATTACTCCTGTATATCCTAATAATAAATACATTAAAAAGTTATTAGAAATCTCTAATCTATCTTTTTCATTAAGTATAAATACTCCAGTTAATACTATAGGAAAATAAAATAGTTTTATAACACCTTTTATTTCTGTAATTATAGATGTATCTTTGCTAAAAAAAGTATAACCTAAAAAAGTAATTATATATACACCTATACCTATTAGTATCCATCTAGAATATTTGTAAACTCTCCCTTGTGGTCTATAAATAAATAATGCATACATAAACATATATCCCATAAATAGACTTCGTGCTATTATACCTATTGTTAAAGGTAAGTCAATATTTCTACTCATAAAAGATGTCAATAAATCTAGTACTGGTTGCAAAATAATAAACAGATAAAAAAACTTTTTTTCAAAAATATTTGACATTTTTCCCTCCTTAAATAATTTTTTATATTTTGTATATATTTGTGATAGATTGTATTTTATCCTCCATATCAATTTAGAGTATACAAAATAATTGTACCATAAATGTATTTTTTTTTATACACTAAAACATAGACCTACTAATATCTATTAGCAGGCCTATGTTTTTATCTTTTTATTTTTTTTGTTAATAAATCAATTATCATAGATACTTCTTCTATTTTAAGAATTATCACAAATATTCCGTATACTATTACTCCTACTAACACTGATCCAAATATAGAAATAGCTTGTCCTATAAATCCTACTCCAGTATGATTTATAATAAACTCATGCGCAAAAGTCACGCATACTCCCATTAAAACTGCCGATAGTAGCGCTTTTATAGCAGTTGTTAATATTTTTTCCTGACCAAAGTTCCCGATTTTTTTTCTTAAACTATAAAATAATAAGAAAGTACATATAAGAGCAGATAGACTTGTGGCTAAAGCAAGTCCTTTATGCCCCATAAACTTAACAAATATTAGGTTTAAAACTATATTTAATCCCATAGCTATTGCACCATTTATCATCGGTGTTTTTGTATCTTGTAAGGAATAGAATACTTTGTTTATTATATCTCTCAGTCCATATGCTACTAATCCTATAGAATACATAGATAATGCACTCGCAGTCATCAGTGTAGCACTAGCATCAAATGCGCCTCTTTCAAAAAGTAATTTAACTATAGGCTTAGATAATACTATAGCACCTATCGATATAGGTATAACTAAAAGTATTATACTATTTGAGCTCTTTACAATATACTCACTAAACTTTTCTTTATTATCCTCATGTGATAATTTTGAAAGCATAGGATAAATTACCGCTACTATTGATGTAATAAAAAGTGCTAATATAAAGCTATTAAGCCTATCTGCAAAGTTTAAAGCTGATATACTTCCTTCTGGCAATAAAGATGCTAAATTTTTATCAACCATAATATTAACTTGATTTACTGCTACACCTACAAGTACAGGACCAGTTAAAATAAGCATCTTCTTTAAATATCTATCTTTTAAATCAATATGAGGCTTTAATCTATATCCTGATTTATATGCAAATGGTAATTGGAATATAACCTGGCTAGATATACCTATCAGAGTTCCCCAAACCAGAACATACGGTCCATACTTTGCACTTAATAAAATTGATATTATAACAATTATATTTTGAGGAAAACTTATTAATCCTGGTATAGTAAAGTTATTCTTAACTTGTAAATACGCAGTCAGTACATTTGAAATTCCTATAAATACTACACTAAATATCAGTATTCTTGTAAATTCAATTCCTATTGCAAGCCTCTCTCCTTCAAAACCAAAAGCAAATATTTTAAGTAGTGGTTCTGTAAATACCAACCCTAACATAGCAATTAATATACATATAATAAATACAATAGTTAATATATTATTTGTAAACTTTAGAGATTCTTTTTCTCCTAAATTAGCATTTATATCACAATATAATGGAATAAATGTTGTAGATAATGCAGCACCTATTGCTGCAAATATAACATTTGGTATATTCATCGTTGCAAAATATATATCAGTATACATGCCTGCACCGTATACAAATGATAGTACCTGTTCCCTAGCAAAGCCTATTATTTTCGATAGTATTGTAACTATCATAAGGCCAACTGCTGCCTTTGCTACTTTACTCATAATTTTCTCCTTATTAATTTACTATTTTCGCTTAAATATCTCTAGCGCTTTTTTAGCTGTATATGGCGCTAATGATTTTAATTTAATTGTTTTATTTTCTAGACTTATTTTTTCTATCTCATAATTAGATATTATATCTAAAGCCATATTTGTTAGTTCTAGTGGACTCCACCCTGTGTCTACATTTCCTATTGATGGTTGTTCTATAAGTTTTAAATATGAATCAATTTTAGGATCATAAGATATACCTATCATTGGAGTTCCAACAGTTGCTGCAAATATAAGCGCATGAAGTCTCATCCCTATCATAAGTTTAGACTCTTTTATATACATCATTTTTTCTTCCATAGTTAAATCTTTAGAAAGTACCATTGCATTATGTCTCATTAGACTAACTACTTGTTTTGATATTATTTCATCATATTGGCCATGCATAGGTATAAATACTACATTAATTCCGCTTTCAACGATTTTATCACAAGTTAAAGCTATGTTTTTTTGAAATTTGCTATTATTTTTTTTCCAGTCTCTTATGCTAACTGTTATATAATCATTATTTGTAAAATATTTATCAATCTTAAACTCGTAATTTTCAATATTAAATCCCATAACTGGGTCTGGTACTATCTCTATATCTTTTCGTACACCTATAGAATTAAGAAGTAATTTTGATTCTTTATCTCTAAGCGTTATATAATCTACTTTATTAAAAAATTTACCTACAATTTTTCTATTACTTTTTTTCTCTATAGGACCTACTCCTTGAGCATAGATAAAAATAGGTTTTTTAGCAAGTTTAGCAAGCCATATTATCCCAGTATAATAAAATATTGATCGTGAGCTTGTCACATCTTGAAATAAGCTTCCGCCTCCACTTATGAGACCATCGCATTTTAATAATTCTTTATATATATCATTTAATTTCCATCTGTTAATAGCATTTACTTTATATGTACTTTTTGTATATTCCACGTCATTTGATAATACTACTATATCAATATTAGGATCTTCATTTCTTAGTGCTTCTATTATAGATTTGAGTATGGCTTCATCGCCTATATTATAAAAACCATAATACCCCGAAATTAATACTTTCATATAATCCTCCACTTTTTATCTCTATAACATAGTATAACCTATTGTTCATAAAACAATAGGTTATACTAAAATTTCTAATCTTTTATATCTGATCTTTTTAAAACCTTTAAGGCCGTCATTACTATAATATATAAATCCATTATAAAGCTCTTATTCACTAAATATTCATAATCATATTTAACTTTTTCTTCATTCCCTATATTATCTCGTCCATTAATTTGAGCCCATCCTGTAATCCCTGGTAATATTTTATCTATATTATATGATTGTCTTAATTCAATTAGGTCAACTTCTTCTAATATAACTGGTCGCGGACCAACTATGCTCATATCTCCCTTTAATATATTAAAAAGTTGCGGTATCTCATCTATACTAGTTTTTCTTATTATTTTACCTATTTTAGTTATATATACATGTGAATTAGTAAAATCATTTGTAGCTATATTTGGAGTTTCTATTTTCATACTTCTAAATTTATATATATAAAAAGGCTTACTATTCTTTCCGGCCCTTAATTGCTTAAAAATTATTGGACCCTTTGATTCTAATTTTATAAGTATTGATACTATTATAAATATTGGAGATAATACAATTATCCCTAATATAGAACAGACAATATCAAAAAACCTTTTTATAAACTTGTATATAAAATTTATTTCTTTATATGATTTTACATCTGATGCTTTAGCTACACTTGCATCTTTATTATATATAAGCTTATTATCCACCATATACCTCCTAACTTTTATAATATATTTTTAACCTTTTTCTTTGTTTTATATTTTTTACAATAATATATATATATATATTAAGATATTTATTGATATTTTTCTATTAAATGTTAGTTTATGCTATTATAATTATAATTTTATCATTTTTCGCCTTAATTGTATATAATTTTAATAAATAAATGAAAAAGTATAGCTAAATTTTTCAAATTTAGCTATACTTTTTCATTTATTTTACCCGTTGTAAAGTTACTACAGACTCAGCTCTAGTTATATTATCTTTCGGTCTAAGATATGTTTCTAATACTCCCATATATTCATTTTCTACAGCTCCTTCTAAAGAACTCGTCGCCCATGAAGATATCATATCATAATCTTTATACCAAAATATTTTTTCTAAATTTTCTTGTTTGTTATTCATTATCGAAGTTATAATTACTGCAACTTCTTCTCTTGTTATTTTATCATTTGGTTTAAACGTATTATCTCCATAACCTTTTATATATCCTGCTTTAACCGCCTTTTGTACTTCTTGATAATACCATGCACTTTTATCTACATCAGTAAATGTAATATCTTCAATTTCTATAAAATTAAATTTTCTATTTACTATTTTAATAAACTCTGCTCTTGTTATGCTATCATTCGGTCTAAAAGTATTCGTAGTATCTATCCATCCATCTTCCATAGCTTGTTTTATATTTGATTCTGCCCAATGATCTATTATATCACTTTGTTTTTTTATTTCTATGTTTGCTACAGAGTTTAATCTACTATCAGTTATTAAGTTTGCTGTAGATTTCGCATTATTTATATCACCATTATATATATATTCAATTACATTTAAAAATAACACACTTTCAGTATATATTTTATCCAAATATTTAATCCTTGGTGAATTATCTTTATTTTCAAAAACAACTATATCATTATACTCTTTAAGTGCCTTTCCTCTTGTTCCTAGTTCATCACTATCATGTGTATTAAGTCTTCTAGTCCAATCTATATCTTGAGCAATATAATCTGCATTTATAGTTATATTATTATAAAATCGTATACTAGCCTGAGCAAACTCAACTAATTCTATAATTCTATTAAAATTAGTATTTATTTCTTTAACTTCAGCATTATTCTTTTCACTAGAATTTAGTTTATTATATGCATTTATATAATTATATTTAGATGCTAAAATATTTTCTGCGTCACTTATATTCGTTATTATGCTATTTTTATTTAATAAATCTATTCCATTATAACTAGAAAACTTTTTATATGCATTTTTCAAGTTTTTTATATTTTGTGACTCGCTACTCTGACTTCCTAAATTTATTCCATATTTGGCAGCAATTTGAACAAATGTTTTATCAGAATAGTCAATTATAGCATAAGCCCCTACATTAATCTGATCAAATAACCATCTTATCTCACTATTATGCATTCTAATACATCCGCCACTTACATGTTTTCCTATACTACTAGCATTATTATTTCCATGTATTGCATAGGTAGTACCGTAAGTAACCCCTACATGAAGACCCAACCACCTATCTCCAAGTGGATTTTTAGGGCTTCCTCCAGGAATTCCTCCACTATAATATGGTCTATTTTTTATTTTATTTACTATTTTAAACTTCCCTTGTGGTGTTGGTGTTGAGGATTTACCTGTTGCAACAGAAAACTCTTTAACCAATACTCCATCTTTAAAATACCCTAATTTATTTGCCTTTGAGTTAATTATTAAATACTGTCCTTTAGATAATCGAGTACTTCTATCTTGCGCATTTACATTAATCAAATTTGTACACAATACCATTGATATAGCCAATATAACTGATATTATACTATTAACTATACGTTTCACCCTCTATTCCCTCCTAATTTTTAATAATGTATCTTTCTAGTTAAGTTTATCAGTTTTATATGCAAAATTGTCTAACATCCCTTCATCACTTTATAGTGTTTTTCACCAAATTTCCAATCACAAATCTATTATCTTTCTTAATTCCTCAATATATTATCAATATTCTTATATCCTAGATGAAATAACTATCATTTCTACTCTTGATAAATCTTCTTGTTGCACTAGCATCCACTCAGTTGTACCTATTATATATCTTTATTCAACAATAGCTTCAAACTCGTCTATCTCCCAATGAGCTATATTTAAGTACTCTGAATATCTTATTATTTTATCGTAATTTTTATCTATTAATTAATCGTTAACATTAATAATAAAAAACTCATAAGATTTAATCTTATGAGTTTTTGCCTTATGTATATTAAATTACAACATCTTTGCTCTAGATAAAATAGTTACAGCTTCTGCTCTTTTTATATTATCACTTGGTTTAAAAGTATTATCCTCAGCATATCCATTCATATATCCAGCTTTTAAAACCCCTTCTACATACGGTTTAGCCCAATCTAACACCGAGTTTCCATCATTAAAAGTTGATAAATAAGTAAAGTTATAATCAATTTTATTAGTTATATATCCTATAATCTTAGCTGCCTCTTGTCTAGTTATTGGATCATATGGCGCAAATATGCCATTCCCTCTTCCATTTATATATCCCGCATTAGTAGCTATTCTAACCTCATCATAGAACCAGTCTCCCGGATTTACATCACTGAAACTTTCTTCACCGATTTGAGTGATATTAAATGCTCTATTAACAATTTTTATAAATTCTGCTCTAGTTATAAAATTTTCTGGCTTAAAAATGTTAGTAGTATCTACCCATCCTTTATTCATTCCATCAATTATATAAGACTTTGCCCAATGATTAATAAAATCAGTATTAGGATCTGATTTTTCATTAATTATTTTTATATTATTTTTATTTACAACACCATCTATATCCCATAAATAAGTTCCATCTCCATTTATATTTGTTTCTGTGATAGAAACTATTCTATCAGGTCTTATATTATAATTATTATCTTTCTCATTTAACACAATAGTTGTGTCTCCAACTTGTCCTTTGCAAGTATTTTTCGTTCTAGTATTTTGAGGTAATATGCTATATAGTTCTTTATTTAAAGTATTTTTTATACTAGTTTCATTAATGTACATACCCAATAAATATCTATTATAGTCTTTAAGCCCAGTGTCTCCACCTAAAAACTTGTCCAATTGATACATACGACTTATAGCCTTTTCACTCCAAAACGGATCAGATGCATAACGAACATTTGCTCCTAAACTTTTATTTCCTAATGATGAACTATTATACTTCCAAGATTTAGGATTAAAGTATCCATTTGAAAAAGAATAATTTGAAACTCTTATTATACATTCTTCTATACTAGAAAATTTGTCTGCACCTTCAACGTATCCATCTTTAGCATTTGTACCAAATACATTAAATTTAGTTTTAGCTAAATTAGAAGTTCCTCTATCAGATTCATTCATAGCTATACCAATCAATAAAGCTGCATTGGTTCCATATTCATTTTGAGCCTTTATAAAATATCTACCTGTATTTCTAAGTAGACTATCACTTGGTGTATATTGCTCAAAATATCTATTTATATCATCTGCTGTATAAGATGTTTTACTTCTTCCTGGTAAATATTGATAGTAATTATAATAGGGATTATTACTATTTATAGCATTATTATGGTTGTCTAGTTTAGCATCTGATATCAATTTATTTATATCTGTATAAAAATAATTTCCATCGTAACTATAATATCTTGTATTTACTTTCATAAAATTTGGTGCAGGACCTAATATTTGATAGGAATACTTTGGTGCTGATGTAATATCTGAGCTTATAGCATGAACTAATTCATTGTTATTATTTACAGTGTAGTGACTTAAGTTATTTACTTGATTTATTGGAACTGTTATTATATTTAAGCTTCCATCATCTTCTTGTTTTTTTATGTATCCAGTATATCCACTTACTTCAATTTTAACTATATCGCCTAAATCTTCTATAATTGGTACATCATCTATATAAGCATGATTTATATATGTATGCTCTGGTGAAGTTAAGTTTTTATTTTTATATAAATATGCTGTATATTCTGTTGAATTTGTCGCAGATCCATTTATAATTTTTACTATCCTACCTATTCCTTCAGTTGCATAAACTACTAGTCCATCTTCATTTATTACTACAGGTATATCATTTGATTTATTATTTTGTTGTTGTTTACATATTTCAATGGCATCATTTAAATTCTCTGATTTAGATATATATGAATATGTTCCATCACAATGTGCATAAGCTATTTCATACTTACTATCTGTTTTTTTCTTTAAATAATCTAGATTCATTGAATTTTGTATATCTGATTTGACTTCTTCTGGTAGATCTTCATTTATTATAACTGTTTTAGGTTGTGTTTTTTTGTATGTTTCATATTTTGTATTATTTATACCTTGTGCATTTGATATTATTGATGTGCATAATAGTAAGCCTACTGCTATACTATAAGCACTTAATTTTTTTATACTCTTCCTCATATTCAGCCCCCTATATGATATTATTTGTATAATTTTATTATATCATAAATAACATAAGGTATTATTGCAAATTAAATATGTATAAATAGTCATTTTAAATTTATTTAGCTAAATTATTAATTTTCAGTAAATAAATTATTTAATATAACATTTATTTCAAATTCTATAAAATTTTCTATTGCTATAATTAATGTATTTATAACCTAAAATTTAAAATATAAAAATTTTATCAATTCATATAACTAATATCATTAGTTACATTTCTATATCTGTTGATACTAATTAATTCATAATCCATAAACAAATTTTAGTATATCATAATCTCATTATAAGTAAAAAAGTGTGAAATAAAATGGATCCTATATAGTGGACACTAGAAAAAGAGTGTCTATCTATATAGGATTTTTTGTATAAAATATTAAACAAGGAGTGATTATAATATGAGTAAAAAGACATTTACAGATTTAGAAATGCTAGATTTATCTAAAAATAAATATGTAAAAAATGTAACCTCGAAAGGTATAACTTATACTAATGAATTTAAGTTACAGTTTATTGCTGAATATGAGAACGGAAAAACTTCAAGAAAAATTTTTGAAGATGCGGGATTTGATGTTGATGTAATTGGAATTAAACGCATAGAGTCTGCTAGTTTAAGATGGAGAGCAGCATATAAAGATAAAGGGGTTTTAGGTTTAGAAGATACTAGAACATTAAATTCAGGAAGAACACTTAATAGAGATTTAACTGTTGAAGAAATTCTTGCTAAGAAAGATGCTGAAATAGCGTACCTTAAAGCGGAGCTTGAATTAATAAAAAAGCTCGAGCTGCAAGAAAGGCAGGTGATAAGTAAAAAAATACCGTCATCTATAATATTTAATTTAATACAAAATTTGATTAAAAATTTCAATCTTAAGAATATGACGAGACATTTATGCAAAATTGCTAATGTCTCTGCTTCTGGTTACTATAAATTTCTAAGTAATTTTAGAGCTCGAAGAATAAAGGAGCATAAAGATCTTAAATCTAAAGAAATTATTTTAAAAGCATTTAACTATCGTGGATACAAGAAAGGTTCTAGGTCTATAAAAATGATATTAGAAAATAAATTTCATATCATAATGAATAGGAAGAAAATCCAAAGAATTATGCGAAAATATAACATTACTTGTCCTATACGTAAAGCTAATCCATATAAACGTATCGCTAAAGCTACAAAGGAACACAGAGTAGTTCCTAATAGGCTAAATAGAGAATTTAAACAAAATACACCTGGTAAGGTAATGTTAACTGATATTACATATATGCCGTACGGCAATAATAAAATAGCATACTTATCTACGATAAAAGATTCTTCAACAAATGAAATATTAGCATATAATCTTTCTAATAGCTTAGCTATAGATATTGTAACTGAAACTATAAATAAATTAGTTAAATTAAAATCATTTAAACTACATAAAGATGCATTTATCCACTCTGACCAAGGTTCTCATTACACAAGCCCAATTTTTCAAAAATTACTTAAGAAAAATAAATTAGGTCAATCTATGTCTCGTAGAGGCAATTGTTGGGATAATGCTCCACAAGAATCGTTCTTTGGACATATGAAAGATGAAATTGATTACAAAAGTTGTAGAACAATAGAAGAACTTAAAATATTGATAGATGATTATATGGATTATTATAATAATGACCGTTGTCAGTGGAATTTAAAAAAGCTGACTCCTGTACAATACAGAAATCAGCTTTTAGCAACTTCTTAATAACCCTTTTTTTCTAGTGTCCTTGACAAAGGGTCCATTTTAAAATATCTTTCACACTTTTTATTAGCACATATTAAATAATGTTCTTATTACTAAAATTAAATTATATCAATGAATAATCACTTATCAAATATATACCATTTCTATTATATTTATTTTGAAACTCTAGTTATCATTGTTAAAGCTTCTGCTCTAGACATATTATTAACTGGTCTATATTCAAACTTTCCACCTGATACAGCGTATCCTTTTGCAAATCCTTTGTTTCTTAAATGTTCAACTGATTCATCAGCCCATATAGCTATTTCAGAATCATCTACAAAGTTAGTTTTTGTATCCTTATGAACTCTATTTCCATTTACATCAGTAGTAACTTCTTCTACACTTACACCGTTATTTTCTAATGTAGCTAAAACTACAGCAACTTCTTGTCTGCTTATTTTATCTTCCGGTCTAAATGTTCCGTTTCCGTCACCTTTCATTAATCCAGTTTCATATATAGCTGCTACATATCCTGCATACCACTCTGTAACTGAAACATCTGTAAATTTATCAAACTTTTCTTTGTTATCTTGATTGTATTTTATTGGTTCTATGTTATTTGCTTCACATACCATTTTTGCAAATTGAGCTCTTGTTATTTCTTGTTCTGGATTGAATTTAGCTGTATTATCAACTATACCTGCTATCATTGAATCTACTATAGTATCTTCAGCCCAGTGTCCTACGAAGTCATTATTAGCATCAACAAGTTTAACTAACTTTTCATCAACATTTCCTAGTATATCTATTCTAGCTACTTTAGTTTCTCCAGTAGCATCTTGACCTATCTTACCAGCGTATATAGTATATCCATCTGCGTAAGTATCACCAGTTTGTATTACTTCTCTTATAGCTGTTATTTTAGAACTTGATTTCTTTAATTGATATATAACTCTACTTAATTCAGCATATGCATCTGTATCTTTTTCTTTGTTAACTTCTTTAGTTTCTGGATTATATACAAAAACTTTATTATTTTTTCCTATGAAATCAAATATTATTTTATTTTCAGTATCCCATGGTAATTCTTTACCAAAATCTTGATCTGTATCTCCCACTAATTTTACTTTTTTATAGAACGTGAATTTATGTTCTACTGTATTATTAACGTCATCTTTTGATGTTAATGTAACATATACATAAGAATATCTTTGACCAATTTCTCCTTTTATTTCTTCTCTTTGTGTTACGTCGTAAATTTTATTTCCATTTGAATCTACTTCATTTACTAATTTTTCTATAGCTGCTTTTGTAACTTCTAAATCTTTTTCAGCCTGTACTCTTACTTTATCATCTGTAGATGTTAAGTTATCTAAGTTAAAATTATCTACTACAGTTCCTATTATTTCATCTGCAAATACAGGAGCAACTGCACCTAAAGTTGAAACTGCAGCCATAGCCATTGCTATATTTTTTTTGTTTTTCATTGTTTTATTCCCTCCAAATTATGTATTTATTCTCTCTATATATGAACTTTTATTTTATTCGTATTGCGTATCCCTCGTTAATTATCTTAATATATTCCCTATCCATTTTCAATAATAATATACATTGTTTAACTATATTTCGTTCGTCGTATTTTTACATTTTTTGTATATTTTTTTCTTTTTTTTACGAATTTTTCCTTGTTATTATTTTTTCGACATTTTTCATTCCTTGTCATTTGTAATAAAATATTGTTTATAATTTTATAATTATTTTATTTTTTTAACCTCAAAGGGTTTATTTTTTTATATTTTTGAGATATAATTAAATTACGTTAGAAAGAATATATCTCTCTAGCGTATTCCTCAATAAAAAGGACTATGGTTTACCATAGTCCTTTTTTATTTATGCAAATAAATGTTTAAGAGCATCCTTATTTATATTTTTATTTATATCATCAAACATATCAAAAGATTGAACTGTAAATTCTTTAACCGGGTCTTTTTGTCCTGCTGCTAAAAGTCCTATTCCTTTTTTAAGTTGTTCAATTGCATCTATATGATCTATCCAATAATTATCTACAAAGTGAAGTATAACTTTTCTTTCCCAATCTCTCATAGCTTCACTTCCTATTAAATCCTCTCTAGATTTATATACTTCTTTTATTATATTTATAGTATAGTCTACTATTTCATTATCTTTTTTATCTTCTAAATTTAATTCTTTATTATACTTATATAAACTAAATGTTGTTGTTATTGCTTCTATATATTTTTCTATACCTTCTGATATGTATTCGTCATATATTTCTTTAACTTCACTTTCTATCATTTCATTTATATGATTAAATACAGAATCTCCATTTATAACTTTTCTTCTATCTTCATATATTAATTCTCTTTGTTTATTTATTACATTATCATATTCAAGTACACTTTTTCTTATTCCGAAGTTTTTCATTTCTAATGTTTGTTGAGAAGTTTCTATAGTTTTAAGTAGTTTCTTATCTTTTATTTCTTCATCATCAGCTAATTTTTCTGCTATTTTTTTTGATTTAGAACTTCCGTAAAGTTTCATTATCTCATCTTCTAAGCTAACATAAAATCTTGAAGTCCCTGGATCTCCTTGACGTCCAGAACGACCTCTTAACTGATTATCTATTCTTCTATTTTCATGGCGCTCTGTCCCTATTACATATAACCCACCAAGTTCTTTTACTTTTTTCTCTTCTTCTTTATCTCCTCCACCAAGAGATATATCAGTTCCTCTACCTGCCATATTTGTTGCTATCGTTATTGCATTTAGTTTTCCTGCTTTTGCTACTATCTTAGCTTCTTCTTCATCATTTTTTGCATTTAAAAGTTGGTGTTTTAGTCCTTTTTTATTTAGTAAGTATGATAATATCTCTGATTTTTCTATTGATGCTGTTCCTACTAGTATTGGCTGCCCTGTTAAATGTACACTTTCTATTGTTTTTAAAACTGCTAAATATTTTGCTTTCTCTGTTTTATATAATTTATCTTCCAAATCTTTTCTTAGAACAGGTTTATTTGTAGGTATTTGTACTACAGGTAAATTATATGTCGATATAAATTCATTTTCTTCAGTTTTAGCTGTACCTGTCATGCCTGATAGTTTATTATACATTCTAAAGTAGTTTTGATACGTTATTGTTGCTAATGTTTTTGATTCATTTTGTATTTCTAGATTTTCTTTAGCTTCAATAGCTTGATGTAATCCTTCTGAGAATCTTCTTCCATCCATTACTCTTCCTGTAAATTCATCTACTATCATTACTTCGTTATTCTTTACTACATAGTCTATATCTCTTTGCATAAGTATATCTGCTCTTAATGCTTGTATTATGTGGTGGTAATTTTCCATATTTTCTGGATTCATTAAGTTTTCTGTTTGATAAAACATTTCTGCTTTTTTTATTCCTTGCTCTGTTAATGATACTGTTTTTTCTTTATAATCTACTGATATATCTTCTGGAAGTAACATTTTTATAAATACATTTGCTAATCTATAAGGCTTTTCATCATCTTCTATTTGTCCAGATATTATAAGCGGTGTTCTTGCTTCATCTATTAGTATTGAGTCAACTTCATCTACTATTGCAAAGTTTAATTTTCTCTGTACCATTTCGTTTTTACTTAGTACCATGTTATCTCTTAAATAATCAAATCCAAATTCATTATTTGTTCCATATGTAATATCGAACTTATACTGTTCTTTTCTTTCAATAGATTCCTGTCCACTTATTATTACCCCTGCAGTTAATCCTAAAAAGTTGTATACTGGTTCCATAAGTTCTTTATCACGTTTTGCTAAATAATCATTTACAGTTACTACATGAACCCCTTTTTCACTTAATGCATTTAAGTATACTGGTGCTACTGCTACTAATGTTTTACCTTCTCCAGTACGCATTTCTGCAATTTTACCTTGATGTAATACTATTCCTCCTATAAGTTGTACTCTGTATTGTCTCATACCTAATACTCTTTTTGATGCTTCTCTTGCTATTGCAAATGCTTCTGGTAATATATCATCTAATGTTTGTCCATTTTTTAATCTTTCTTTAAATATATTAGTCATATTTTTTAGTTCTTCATCATTTAGTGATGATATTTTTTCTTCTAATGCATCTATTTCATCTACTATTTTATTTAATTTTTTTATTTCAATTTTATCACTTCTATTAAGTAGCTTTTCTAATGGTGTCATTTTACTTCCTCCCTATTTTTTTACTTGTATTTTATTATACCTTAATTTTTTATATTAAAAAACCTCTATAATTCTATTGAATAGAATATAGAGGTTCTTAGTTATATTCTTCCTAACATTACTATAGCTTCTGCTCTAGTCATATTAGCTGTAGGTGATAACATTCCTAAGTCATCTCCCTTTATATATCCCCTTTCAATAACTGCTTCAAACTCATTTATAGCCCAATTAGCTACCTGATTATAATCAGGGAATTTAACTATTTTATCATGATTTGTATCACTTATTTTCAAATAGTTTGCTATCATTTTTGCTGCTTCTTGTCTAGTTATTGGTTTTTCAGGCTCAAAGTTACCCATACCATCACCTTGTGCAACCCCATTTGTTACAGCTATATCAATTTCATTTTTTGCCCAATATCCATTTGGCACATCAGTAAAAGTAACGCCACTAGTCGCTGTTAATCCAAACATTCTGTTTATTATCTTTACAAATTCTGCTCTTGTTATAGTGTCTTGAGGATGAAATCCTCCATCAGGCTTTCCATTTAAATATCCTTTATTAGCAAATTCTATTATTTCATTTTGAGCCCAGTGATTTTCTATATCCCAAAACGGTAAAATAGGCACTATACTATTTTTTATTTTATCTCTAGCACCTTGGTTATTATTAATTATAGATGTTACATTATAATATGAGTTTCCTTTTATAGTTGAAAACTGTTTAGTATATTGTATTTGTGTATCTATTTCTTTTGCTACTACATCTTTATCTGTAATGTGTCCTATATAAAGATCTACATTTGTTCCTTTTACTACATTTTCCCACCAATTAGTCACAGTTTTAAATGGTGCTACATTGTGATTCATTTCCCAATATACTTGTGGTATTATATAGTCTACATAACCTTCTTTTACCCATTTAACTGTATCTGCATAATCTGAGTAATAACTTTCTTTTGCATATCCAGTATCTGAACCATCAGGATCATTTACTTTATTCTTCCATACACCTCTTGGACTTACACCAAACCTTACCTCTGGTTTTATACTTTTAATTGTGCTTTTAACTTGTAGTATCATTTGGTTTATATGCTCTCTTCTGGCATTTGCTACTAGACCATCTTTTCCTTCACCTTGCGGTAGAGGATAATCTGTAGGATAGAAATAATCATCAAATACGATTCCATCTATATCATAATTAGATACTATTTCACCTACAGTATCAGATATATGATCTTTTACTTCTTGTAAATCTGGATTATAATACATTCCACCGTTGTTTTCTATAAGAAGTGATGGATTTTTTCTTGCAGGGTGATTACTACTTAATACATTTATATCTGTCCCTGAACTTATTACACGATACGGGTTTAACCATGCATGTACTTTCATTCCTCTAGTATGTGCTTCTTGAACTATAAATTCTAAAGGGTCATATCCTGGATCTTTTCCTTGTGTTCCTGTTAACTCTTTTGACCAAGGATTTATATTAGATTTATACATTGCATCCCCATATGGTCTTACCTGAAACATAACAGTATTTATTCCTGTATCTTTTAGCGTATCTAATATTTCTATCAATTCATTTTTCTGAGCTGTAGGATTATTTTTAACTTTTGGCCAATCTAAGCTCCATGCAGTTGTTAACCATGCAGCTTGTACATTATTTGTATTTGCGTATGATTTTGTTTTTATTCCACTACCAAATATTATGCATATTGATAGTAGTAGTGATAATGTCTTCCTCATATTTATGTCCCTCGAAATATTAATTAATTACTCTACTTAAAATAGTAACAACCTCTGCTCTTGTTATATTGTTCTTTGGTGCAAGTTTTCCTTCATCAGTTCCTTGAATATATCCTTTTTCAAGATTGCCTTCAAATGCATCTCTTGCCCAATCCGATATTTGATTATAGTCTGAAAATTTATTTATCTTATCATGATTTTTATCTTCTATATTCATATAATTAGCTAACATCTTTGCTGCTGCTTCTCTAGTTATATATTGTTCCGGTTCAAATTTATTATCTCCTACACCTTGTGCTACTCCATTTGTAACTGCTATATCTATTTCATCCTTTGCCCAGTTATCTTTAGTATCATCAAACACTATTCCACTTTTTTCAGTCAAGCCAAATACTCTATTAAATATTTTTACAAACTCATTTCTTTTTATTGGGTCTTGAGGTCTAAATGTACCATCTTCATATCCATCTATATATCCTTTTTCTACAAAACTTTCTATTTGAGAATATGCCCAGTAATCTTTACCTACATCAGTAAAATTTATTTTATTATCTTGATCTGGTTCAGTAGTATTTAACTCTATATAAGATCCTGAAACATATCCATATACGCCATTATATTCTATTTTATACCAATCATTGCTTTTTCCAACAATTTTTACTTCATCTCCACCATTTAATGTTCCTATTATATTGAATGATGTTGATGGTCCCTTTCTTACATTTAAACTATTTGCATTTATTACTTTACCAGTTGCCGTCATTTGGATTTCATTTATTATTACATTCTCTTTTAGGTATTTTTCTATCCCATCTGCTATTCCTGTAGCTAATTTATCTTGGTAAGTTGGGTTTGATATTTTATTTGCTTCTTCTGGATTGGATATGAATCCACACTCAGCTAATGCAGCTGTCATTTTTGTTTGTGTTAATACAGCAAAGTTAGCAGTTTTAACTTTTCTGTTAATTGCACCTGTTTTGTTAATTAAATTAGTTTGTATATCATTACTTAGTGGTTTATCATTTGGTTTTTTTTCAGTATAATAAGTCTCTATACCATTTGCTGATTTTTGTTCTGCCGAATTTTGATGTATTGATACAAATAAATCTGCACCATAATTATTTGCCATTTCGGATCTTTCAGATAAAGAATAGTAAATATCCGAGCTTCTACTCATTTTTACATCTATGCCTTTACTCTTTAATTTAGATTCTACTTTTTTTGCTACTTGCAAATTTATATCTGATTCTCTATATCCGCATCCTAACGATCCAGGATCAGTCCCACCATGACCTGCGTCTATAAATACTTTATAGTATCCTCTAGGTTTAGCCTCTCTAGATACTATATTGATTGTCGGTATTTCTGATGGTACATATATTTCTACTATATACACTTTTTCACCTATTCTTTGACTCAAAAATACTGTACCTTCATTAACTGCTTTTACAATTCCATTTGAATTTATCTCTATAGTTTCATTATCTGATAATTCCCAATTAGGATATTGAGATAAATCTAATATTTCTCCCTTTTCTAAAGATATTCCCTCTTCTACAACTACATCTTCTATTTTATACTTATTTATAACAGATAAAAATTCATCTTCTATTGTATCTGCATTAGCTATTGTTGTATCTAATAATGTAGGCATCGATGCTAACATTGTAATCATTATTAGATTTTTTATCTTTAGTTTGTACTTCACTCTCATTCCTCCCATTTTTAATTCATATTTTATAATATAATTAGTTACAATTTTGTTAATAATATTATATTAGCATAAATAAGACAATAAAATAAGCATTTTAATATAAAATCCGACCTATTTTATATTAAAATGCTTATTTTTTTAGTTTTTCTACTCTACTTAACATAATTGCTACTTATGCTCTTTTTATTCCATTTTTAGGCTTAGATGTGCCATCATTTAAATTATATGAAACGATATTAAAGAAACTATAATTCCTGACATCATATTACCAATCAAAACACCCAATAAAGAAGTTTTTATCCTCATTTTTAAAATTGATGCTATAGCTGCAGCTGTCCAAGTCCCTGTAGTTGGAAGAGGTATCCCTACAAAAAGCATAATACCTAATATAGAGATGCTCTTTAATCTCTTCATTCCACTTTCTATTTTAATATCAACTTTTTTTACTAAGGGTACAAATATATCTATATTTCTAAAAAAATTTAATATATGTCTAAAAGTAAAAATGAGCGGTATAGATACTATAGTTGACCCTATTACGCTTACTATATATACTCCTATTGGATTTAAACCCATTGCAATTCCGATTGGTATTGCGCCTCTTAGCTCTGTTAATGGAAGCATTGCTAAAAACATTATTTCTAAGTATCCCAAATTACCCCTCCATATTAATTCTAATCCAGATTTATTTTATAGTATATGATTTTATACTAATTATCAATGCTTATCTATCATTATTTATTACCATAATATATAGCGGTATATTACTGATATTATAATTTATAAAACCACATATATTTTATCTTGTTTTAATTGCTTTATTAAATATTTCTATATAAAAAAGACTATACTTTCGTATAGTCTTTATTGGAGCTGGTGATAGGAATCGAACCTACAACCTGCTGATTACAAGTCAGCTGCTCTACCGTTGAGCCACACCAGCATATGGCGGGAATAACAGGACTCGAACCTGTGACCCATTGATTAACAGTCAATTGCTCTACCAACTGAGCCATATTCCCATTTACATCAATAAATATAAGCAAGTCTATAAGCGGAGTTCTGTATTTGACAATCATCTTTCTAGGCTTATTGTCACCAATAAGCTCAAGCGACCTACCAACCGGAGGATGCGAGCAACATCCTTTTAGCCCTATCTTGGTCTTGCTCCAGGTGGGGTTTACACGGCTTTGCTAGTCACCTAGCAAACGGTGAGCTCTTACCTCACCTTTTCATCCTTACCACATAAGCGGCGGTTATTTTCTGTTGCACTTTCCTTAGGATCACTCCCACTAGGCGTTACCTAGCACCCTGCTCTATGGAGCTCCGACTTTCCTCACGCAGCAAATGCTACCCGCGATTGTCTGGCTTACTTAGTATTTAATTGACAATATATATATTAACATAAGATTTATACTGTGTCAAAAGTAAATTTTTGTTTTTAAAGTAAGTCTAAACTAATTTTTATAAAATATAATTTATTAAAATTTAATTTACTGGGTTAAATTCTAATACCCTTTTCTCTAACTTAGATACTTTTATCTTAACCTTGTTTAATTCATTTGTATTATTTTCAGTTAATAATTCTAAAGTTTCAAATCCATCAGTCATTTTATATTCTAATTTATCGATTTTAGTGCTCATATCTTTCATTTCTGATTTCATATCTTTCATTTCTTTCTGCATATCTTTTATTTCTAATTTCATATCTTTCATTTCTGATTTCACATCTTTTATTTCTGATTTCACATCTTTCATTTCTTTCTGCATATCTAATAATATTTCTAATATTTTGCTCTCCATTGTTTCAACTCCTTAATGTTATAATATCTATTATAACATTTTTAGTCATAAAGTATATATATTTAACTTATTTGTTATTATTTCTATCAACTTTGTTGTATAAATAAAAAGACTATACTTTCGTATAGTCTTTATTGGAGCTGGTGATAGGAATCGAACCTACAACCTGCTGATTACAAGTCAGCTGCTCTACCGTTGAGCCACACCAGCATATTTAATTTTAGAGTTAGTACTCTGAAAACTGCATATCATTTACATATTAATCATTTTATTTTAGCAACCGAAATCTTCCTTATTAATATTTTAATAATGATTTGGTTGGCGATATAAACCTTTAGGTTTATTTTGGTCAAGTCCTCGACCTATTAGTATCGATAAGCTAAATACATTACTGCACTTACACCTTCGACCTATCAACCAGGTAGTCTTCCTGGGGTCTTACCCTTACGGTGGGAAATCTTATCTTGAAGTTGGCTTCGCGCTTAGATGCTTTCAGCGCTTATCCATTCCGTACATAGCTACCCAGCCATGCCCTTGGCAGAACAACTGGTACACCAGAGGTACGTCCATCCCGGTCCTCTCGTACTAAGGACAGGTCTTCTCAAATTTCCTACGCCTGCGACGGATAGGGACCGAACTGTCTCACGACGTTCTGAACCCAGCTCGCGTACCACTTTAATGGGCGAACAGCCCAACCCTTGGGACCTACTACAGCCCCAGGATGTGATGAGCCGACATCGAGGTGCCAAACCTCCCCGTCGATGTGGACTCTTGGGGGAGATAAGCCTGTTATCCCCAGGGTAGCTTTTATCCGTTGAGCGATGGCCCTTCCATGCGGTACCACCGGATCACTAAGTCCGACTTTCGTCCTTGCTCGACCTGTATGTCTTGCAATCAAGCTTCCTTTTGCCTTTACACTCTTCGCACGATTTCCGACCGTGCTGAGGAAACCTTTGAGCGCCTCCGTTACTTTTTAGGAGGCGACCGCCCCAGTCAAACTGCCCACCTGACGGTGTTCCAAGACCTGATTCAAGGCCTATGGTTAGGATCCCAGTACTACAAGGGTGGTATCCCAAGGTTGACTCCACACAGACTGGCGTCCATGCTTCTTAGTCTCCCACCTATCCTGTACATGTAGTACCAAGACCCAACGTCAAGCTACAGTAAAGCTCCATGGGGTCTTTCCGTCCTGTCGCAGGTACCCGGCATCTTCACCGGGATTACAATTTCACCGAGTCTATTGTTGAGACAGTGCCCAAATCGTTACGCCTTTCGTGCGGGTCGGAACTTACCCGACAAGGAATTTCGCTACCTTAGGACCGTTATAGTTACGGCCGCCGTTTACTGGGGCTTAAGTTCACTGCTTCGATTGCTCTAACAGATCCCCTTAACCTTCCAGCACCGGGCAGGCGTCAGCTCCTATACATCGTCTTGCGACTTAGCAGAAACCTGTGTTTTTGGTAAACAGTCGCTTGGGCCTATTCTCTGCGGCCTGTCATAGACAGGCACCCCTTCTCCCTAAGTTACGGGGTCATTTTGCCGAGTTCCTTAACAATAGTTCTCTCGCTGGCCTTAGGATACTCTCCTCACCCACCTGTGTCGGTTTACGGTACGGGCGCCTTTAAACTCGATAGAAGCTTTTCTTGACAGTGTGAAATCAGCTACTTCGCCCCGAAGGGCTTCCCCATCACATCCTAGCATTGTCTAAACGGATTTGCCTATTTAGACTGCCTCAATGCTTAGCCGTACATAACCAACAGTACGGTTAGCTTATCCTACTGTGTCACTCCATCTCTCAAACGCTTATTGGCGGTACAGGAATATCAACCTGTTGTCCATCACCTACGCCTTTCGGCCTCGGCTTAGGTCCCGACTAACCCAGGGCGGACGAACCTTCCCCTGGAAACCTTGGGTTTACGGCCCGTGGGATTCTCACCCACGTCTCGCTACTCATGCCAACATTCTCACTCGTATACTGTCCACATGTCCTTACGGTCATGCTTCAGCCTGCATACGAAGCTCCCCTACCCATCATAATTGATGCCGTAGCTTCGGTAGTACGTTTTAGCCCCGGAAATTTTCGGCGCAGGATCACTCGACCAGTGAGCTATTACGCACTCTTTAAATGAGTGGCTGCTTCTAAGCCAACATCCTGGTTGTCTGTGCAATCCCACATCCTTTACCACTTAACGTACATTTAGGGACCTTAGCTGACGATCTGGGCTGTTGCCCTTTTGACTATGAATCTTATCACCCACAGTCTGACTCCCAAGTAAAAGAAAACGGCATTCGGAGTTTGATAGTCTTCGGTAAGTGCAATACCCCCTAGGACATTCAGTGCTCTACCTCCGTTTCTCTACGCTTGAGGCTAGCCCTAAAGCTATTTCGGGGAGAACCAGCTATCTCCGGGCTCGATTGGAATTTCACCGCTATCCACAAGTCATCCCCGAGCTTTTCAACGCTCGTGGGTTCGGTCCTCCACGAAATTTTACTTTCGCTTCAACCTGCTCATGGATAGGTCGCCCGGTTTCGGGTCTACGCCAAGTAACTTAATCGCCCATTTAAGACTCGCTTTCGCTACGGCTCCACACCTTAAGTGCTTAACCTTGCTACTTAACGTAACTCGTTGGCCCGTTCTACAAAAAGTACGCGGTCACACAAGTAATGTGCTCCCACAGCTTGTAAGTGCAGGGTTTCAGGTTCTATTTCACTCCCCTCCCGGGGTTCTTTTCACCTTTCCCTCACGGTACTATGCGCTATCGGTCACTAGGTAGTATTTAGGCTTGGAGGATGGTCCCTCCTGCTTCCCACAGGGTTTCACGTGTCCCGTGGTACTCTGGATCATACTAGTAGCTTTCTCGTTTCAACTACAGGGCTATTACCTTCTATGGCGGAGCTTTCCAACTCTCTTCATTTACGATATTGCATCCATGTTGTATGTCCGCAACCCCAACGAAGTAAACTTCATTGGTTTGGCCTGTTCCGCGTTCGCTCGCCGCTACTTACGGAATCGAATTTCTTTCTCTTCCTCCGGGTACTTAGATGTTTCAGTTCCCCGGGTTCCCCTCGCTAAGCTATGTATTCACTTAACGATACTTAGACATTACTCTAAGTGAGTTTCCTCATTCGGAAATCTTCGGATCAAAGTTTACGTGCAACTCCCCGAAGCTTATCGCAGCTTATCACGTCCTTCATCGGCTCCTAGTGCCAAGGCATCCGCCCTGCACCCTTAATAACTTGACCAGTTATTAAAAGTGTAATTTTAAAGACTTTTCTTGTCTATATATGTTTAAAACTCGCTTTCGCTTGTTTCGCCAATGATATATCTTCGCTCTCGCTTCAGATACAGCCATTGCTCAAAATGATGTCATATCACTAAATGTTATGCAGTTTTCAAAGTGCTAACGCACTTCGCTACCTTCCACTCACATTCGTTCGTGCCTAGGTGCTCAAAGTACTTATTTTGGGCTTCGCCCTCTTTTTGAAAGTTTTTAATAAACTCTCAAAATTAAACAGTAGGTAATTCTCCTTAGAAAGGAGGTGATCCAGCCGCCCCTTCCGATACGGCTACCTTGTTACGACTTCACCCCAGTTATTGATTTCACCTTCGACACTCGCTTCCCAAAAGGGTTAGCTAAGTGGCTTCGGGCGCCCCCAACTTCCGTGGTGTGACGGGCGGTGTGTACAAGACCCGGGAACGCATTCACCGCAGCATTCTGATCTGCGATTACTAGTAACTCCAGCTTCATGTAGGCGAGTTTCAGCCTACAATCCGAACTGAGAATGGCTTTAAGGGATTAGCTCCGCCTCACGACTTGGCTGCCCTCTGTACCACCCATTGTAGCACGTGTGTAGCCCTAAGCATAAGGGGCATGATGATTTGACGTCATCCCCACCTTCCTCCAGGTTATCCCTGGCAGTCCCTCTAGAGTGCCCAACTTAATGCTGGCAACTAAAGGCAAGGGTTGCGCTCGTTGCGGGACTTAACCCAACATCTCACGACACGAGCTGACGACAACCATGCACCACCTGTCACTTCTGTCCCCGAAGGGAAAGATGCGATTAGGCATCGGTCAAAAGGATGTCAAGCTTAGGTAAGGTTCTTCGCGTTGCTTCGAATTAAACCACATGCTCCGCTACTTGTGCGGGTCCCCGTCAATTCCTTTGAGTTTCACTCTTGCGAGCGTACTTCCCAGGCGGAGTACTTAATGCGTTAGCTGCGCCACCGAAGGGGGTAACCTCCGACAGCTAGTACTCATCGTTTACGGCGTGGACTACCAGGGTATCTAATCCTGTTTGCTCCCCACGCTTTCGTGCCTCAGTGTCAGTTACAGTCCAGAGAGCCGCCTTCGCAACTGGTGTTCCTCCTAATATCTACGCATTTCACCGCTACACTAGGAATTCCACTCTCCTCTCCTGCACTCAAGTTTCCCAGTTTCAAAGGCTTACTACGGTTGAGCCGTAGCCTTTCACCTCTGACTTAAGAAACCACCTACGCACCCTTTACGCCCAGTAATTCCGGATAACGCTAGCCCCCTACGTATTACCGCGGCTGCTGGCACGTAGTTAGCCGGGGCTTCCTCCTCAAGTACCGTCATTATCTTCCTTGAGGACAGAGCTTTACGACCCGAAGGCCTTCATCGCTCACGCGGCGTTGCTGCATCAGGCTTTCGCCCATTGTGCAATATTCCCCACTGCTGCCTCCCGTAGGAGTTTGGACCGTGTCTCAGTTCCAATGTGGCCGATCACCCTCTCAGGTCGGCTACTGATCGTCGCCTTGGTAAGCCGTTACCTTACCAACTAGCTAATCAGACGCGGGTCCATCCTGTACCGCAAAAGCTTTGATACTTCTACCATGCGATAAAAGTATTTTATCTCGTATTAGCATACCTTTCGGTATGTTATCCGTGTGTACAGGGCAGGTTACCCACGCGTTACTCACCCGTCCGCCGCTCTTTACCGAAGTAAATCGCTCGACTTGCATGTGTTAGGCACGCCGCCAGCGTTCATCCTGAGCCAGGATCAAACTCTCAAAATAAATTCTTCGAATTTATATCGCCAACGTTATATCTTCGCTACCGCTTCAGCTACATCCGTTGCTCAAATAAATTTGATTACCTGCTCAGACTAATCATTATCTGAATATCTGGCTTGGTTTGTTTAGTTTCAATTCTATAAATTAACCTACTGTTTAATTTTCAAAGTTCATTTTCGTTGTTTGCCCTTTTCTTAAGGACAAGTATAAATATATCATTTTAAATTAATATGGTCAATACTTTTTTATAATTTTTTTATATTTTTATTTTTCACCCTTTTTTCCATCAATTATTCTTCTCCATGTTTATATTTTATATAAGTAAGATATAATATAATTTCTAAGCTTTATATAATTTATTATCTAAAATTAGGTTTATAGTTTTATGAAGATTTTAAGCAAGATATTTATCAAATTAAAATTACGAATAAATATTTATCATTGATAATATTTTTTAGACTTCGTAAAATAAACTATCATCTATTATTTTTTAAATAAATATCTTGCTATCAGTATCTTTTATGTAAAAATAGAGTATCCTAAAAGTTAAAAACTCCTTTAAGACACTCCATCTTTATAAAACTAAATAATAAACATAGCGACTATTGTCGTTACCACAAGTCCAACCATTACAGGTATAAAGTTTCTTTTAGCTAATTCAACTGGTTTTACACCGCATATAGCAGCTGCTGGTGCTAATGCCCAAGGAACTATACATCCTCCACCAATCCATGTAGCTGCTATTTGACCTAAAGCTGCTAAAGCTCCTACATTTGCATCTATAGCTGTTCCAAATACTGCTGCAGTTGAACCAGCTAAAGACATTCCTGAAAATGATGAACCATCAAGTCCTGTTATACCACCAACTACAGTTTCTATAGATGCTGCCGCAACCTTATTAAATGGAACAGCATTAGATAATGCTAGCCCTATATCACCTAAAAGTCCTTGCGAACCTTCAGCTAAAACATCTCCAAATACTGTCACTAAAGACATATCACCCATATAGAAAAATGCCGCTATTGGTATTATTACAGCAAATATTTTTATACCAAATACGAATCCTTCAACTAATTGTTGTGTAGATTTATCAAGCGTTGTTTTTGGATTATTCATAAGATTTATTATTATTAATAACATTAACGCTGTTGCTCCAAGTAATCCAGTAGCATCTCCACCTTTAAGGTCAAATTTATACATAGCTATTATATCTAATATAAATGCTATTATAACTAGCCATATAGATATTTTAGCAGTTAAAGAAACTTCTTTCTTTTCTATTTCTTTTGTTTGTGATAATTCATGTTTTAAAGTTCCATTTTTTAAATCTCTTCTTAGCATATAAAAAGCTGTTCCTATAGTAACTACTGTCATTACAATATAAAGTATTATTCCCTCACTCATAACTTCATTTACACCTATACCAGCTGCTCCTGATGTTATAGAAGGCGCGCCTTGTATTATAAAGTCAGTAGATAATGCTATACCATGACCAAATAAATTTATAGCCATCGCAAGTCCTATTGCAGGAAGCCCAGCTTTTATAGCTATTGGTAAAAATATAGCTCCTACAAGTGCAGTTGCTGGTGATGGCCAGAAAAACCAAGACATTAATAACATAAATATACCTGATATGAAAAATGCACTAGTAGGATTTTTAACTACTTTAGAAATTGGACCTACCATAAAATCGATGGCTTTATTCTCTTCTAATGCCTTTGATAGCGCAACCATAATACCTATAATTATAATTACTGGACCTAATTCATTTAAAGCTACATTTAACGCTGAAAATATTGCCCCAAGTGCTCCTGTTAGACTCTTGTTATAATAAAGACCTAACGCAAATATACCCAATATACAAGGTATTACACTTTCTTTTTTCATAATCATAGTTATTAGTACTACTACCATGAATAAAATATAGATGTAATGAGCTCCTGTTAATACCAATTTTATTCCCCCCTAAATTTATGATATTAACTATTATATTCACTTTGATTAAACTTGTTCCTAATAGCAATTTTATGTAGATCATATAAACATATTAGATTTTAGAATATATCTTGTAATTTCTTGCTAATAAAATTTATTTATTTTAGAAAAAATAAAATATAATTTATCGCATTTTTTAAAAATAACGATAAAATATTTGATATAATATTTATATATTTTTATTGGAGGTTTTTTTATGAATAATGAACACAATATAGATTATAAAAAAGATATCCTTAGACTAGCATTATTTATAGGAGAACTCATGCTATCTAATGGTGCAGAAACTTATCGTGTAGAAGATAGCATACTTAGAATTTGTAAATCAAGAGGTTTTTACTACATAAATGTATTTACATCACCTACTGTAATTATAATATCTGATGACAGATTTGATGGATTAACTTTTATGAAGACCATAAAATCTAGATCTATAGATTTAAATAAAATATCTTTACTCAATAATTTTTCTAGAGAATTTGTTAGTAATACTGATTTAACTGTAGATGATGCCATGGAGAGGCTAAAGGATGTAGTTCAAACTGATAGTTACCCTTCAAAAGTAATATACTTTTGTACAGGAATTGGTTCTGCATTTTTCGCAGGACTTTTAGGAGGAAATAATTTATCAACTTTCCTATGTACTTTTATAACTTCAATATTTGCTGTACTATTTTACAATAAAATTATGAAGTTAAGCTCAATACCTGCTTTTTCAAGTCTATTAGCGTCTACATTTATAGCTATAGTCGGAGTTTTGCTTAGTCATATAGGAATTCTTGATACTCCAAGAGTGTTAATAGTTGGATCTATTATGCCATTACTTCCAGGAGTTTCATTTATAAAAGGTCTTAGAGATTTAATTTCTGGAGACTTAATTTCTGGTGTTGCTCGTGCATTTGATGCAGGTATAACAGCTATATCGATCGCCTGTGGGGTCGGTTTAATATTAGATTTATGGATTAGATTAGGAGGTGTATTCTAATGACAGATATGCCAATTTACATGCACTTTTTATACGCAACTATTGCTACTGTTGGATTCTCAGTATTTTTTAACATACCTAAATCCGCTCTTATACCAGCAGGTCTAACTGGTGGTATTGGTTGGGGGTTTTATTATTACTTAATTAATACTTCTAATAATGATATATTAGCAAACTTTTTAGCTGCAGCTTTAGTTGCTTTGATAAGTGAGATTCTAGCTAGAAAGTTAAAATACCCTGCGATACTATTTGTAATACCAGGTATTATACCTCTAGTTCCTGGGCTTGGGATGTACAATACAATGCTTTATTTAGTTCAATCAAATTATGAACTTGCAATATCTAAAGGGGCAAATGTATTATTTGTAGGTGGGGCTATATCCCTTGGAATTTTAGTTATAACATCATTAGCAAGAACTTTAAGTATAGTTTCATTAGCTAAAATGCATAAAAATAAATAAATTTGATTAGTATATCAATACAATAATTTTAAAATATAAATGGAGCATGTTAAAATATATAATTTATTAGGATAAATGCAATTTGTATAAATTTTATACTTACTACTTTATCTTAATATCTATATATCCTCACATGCTCCATTTTTATATTATTCTTATTTTATAAAATCATTTCACTCTCACTACTTACAATTATTCTTGTAACTATAGGTATATATTCTTTACTCCCTCTAAACTTCTTGTCATTTTTCTTTAATATTAAAAATGATATAAAAGTAAATATTAACCCTACTAAACCACTTATAATTTCTATGTTATTTGTAATACTTATCATTTTTAAGAAATAGAAAGTCCCTACAGTTCCTGAAAGTAAAGCTACCAAAGGTATTGTATAAGCTATAAATGCTGCCTTTAATACATTTACCGTTTCCATATTAACTTCTACTCTATCCCCTACTTTTGCACCTATAGTGTTATCAACCTCAACTATTATATCTTTTTCTTCAGATGTAGTTGCGCACTTACCACAAGATGCACATGCTGAATGACGCTTTAATTTTAATTTTGCGGTTACACTATCTACGATTTCAACAATATATCCATGTTGATTCATTTTCAATTCCCCCTACTTTGTAAATTTATCTATAGTCTTCATAAGCTCAGCTATTGATTCTTCGCTATTATCTTCTTTTATACTATTTACAACACACCCCTTTATATGATTCTCTAGTATTATAGATCCAACTTTATTTATAGCTGACCTTATTGCCGATATTTGAGTTAATATATCTATGCAATATCTTTCTTCATCTATCATTTTTTGTATACCTTTGACTTGTCCTTCTATTCTATTTAACCTTTTTATAAGCATGTCCTTATCTTGCATGTTCACACCTCTCATATACTCTTATATTATATATGGTTAATTATATTTGTAATCTCATACATATACATTAAAATATTATATTTTTTTATCCTTAATTACCATTTATTATATCTTATTTCATAACTTCTTACAATTTTGCCTAGAACTCTTTTATTTTAACCATACTTCAAGCATATTATAATCTTTAAAAATATCACTTTAATATTATATTTTAGTATTTTATTTCTAAATTTTATGTTATAAGTTTTTTATTTTGAGTTAATGATATCTATATATGAAAAATTTAAGGAGGGGTAATATGGATTTACAAAGTAAAAATAATGCTAGAGAAGCTTTAAATAATCTTAAGATGGAGATATCTTCAGAATTAGGATATTACGATAGTATGAGAACTGACAAAATAGAAGGATTAATTCCACAAGGTACTTTAAATTCTGTAGCTGAAAATATAAAAACAGGTATTGAGGTCGGTGGAATGAGTAGTAGAAAGCTTGTTGAAATGGGTGAAAAGGCTCTACTTGATAAATGCGATAATAGTATTAAGTAATCTTAATAAGAATACACATAAAATTAATTTTAGCTCTATAAATTACATGTAATACTGTCCTTACATATAAAAAAGTACCTCAATATGAGGTACTTTATATATATTACTCTTTATCTTCTAAATCAAGTTTTATACTTAATTCTTTAAGTTGGTCTTCATCAGCAACTGCTGGAGCGTTTGTCATTGGACAAACTGCACTTTGATTTTTAGGGAATGCTATAACATCTTTTATGTTAGTAGTTCCTGCAAGTATCATTATTAACCTATCAAGACCAAATGCTATACCTGCATGAGGAGGAGTTCCATATTTGAATGCATCTAATAAAAATCCAAACTTTTCGTAAGCTTCTTCATCAGAAAGTCCTAATGCACTAAACATTCTCTTTTGAACATCAGAGTTGAATATTCTAACGCTTCCTCCACCTACTTCGTATCCATTTATAACTATATCGTAAGCCTTAGCTCTTAAAGATGCTTTATCTTTGCTCTCTAATTTATCTAAATCTTCATCTATTGGAGATGTAAATGGATGATGTTTAGCTATAAATCTACCAGTTTCTTCATCTTCTTCAAATAATGGGAATTCAGTTACCCATAACATTTTATATTCATTGTTATTTAATAATCCAAGTCTTCTTGCAACTTCAAGTCTAACTTGTCCTAATGCATCAAATACTACTGAATCCTTGTCAGCAACAAATAATAATAAGTCTCCTTCTTTAGCATTCATTCTATCAAGTATCGCTGTCATTTCTTCTTCAGTGAAGAATTTAGCTATTGGTGAAGTAACTTCTCTGTTTGCTCCAACTTTCATCCAAGCAAGACCTTTAGCTTTGTAAGTCTTTGCGTGGTCTTCTAATTTACCTATTTGCTTTTTAGTAAATTCTTCTGCTTTACCTTCTACATTTATACCTCTAACGCTCATACCTTTTTTAGTAGCATTTGCAAATACTCCAAATCCACAGTTAGCAACTATGTCAGATATGTTAGTTAATTCGTATCCAAATCTAGTGTCAGGCTTATCTGAACCGTATCTTTCCATAGCTTCAGAATAAGGCATAACTGGAAGTGGTAATGTAACTTCTACATTTAATACTTCCTTGAATATTCTTTGTATCATTTTTTCCATTATAGCTCTTACATCTTCTTCTTCAACAAATGACATTTCGCAGTCTATTTGAGTGAATTCTGGTTGACGGTCAGCTCTTAAGTCTTCATCTCTGAAACACTTAACTATTTGGAAATATCTATCCATACCACTTACCATTAATAATTGTTTGAATAATTGTGGTGATTGTGGTAATGCATAGAACTTACCTTCATTAACTCTACTTGGTACTAAGTAATCTCTAGCACCTTCTGGAGTTGGTTTTATTAAGAATGGAGTTTCTATTTCACAGAAATTATTTTCAGTTAAATAATTTCTAACTATACCAGCAACCCTACTTCTTAACATTAAGTTCTTTTGCATAGATGGTTTTCTTAAATCTAAGTATCTATATTTTAATCTTAATTCTTCAGATACATTATCGTCATCTTTTATATATATTGGTGGTGTTTCTGATTTATTTAATATTTTTAATTCAGTAGCAAATACTTCGATATCTCCAGTTGGCATGTTAGGGTTTTTAGATGATCTTTCTGCAACTTTTCCCTTAACTGCAACAACATATTCTGAACCTAATTTTTCAGCTTTAGCAAAAGCTTCTGCATTTACATCAGTATCGAATATTATTTGACATAACCCACTTCTATCTCTTAGGTCAACGAATACTAATCCCCCTAAGTTTCTTTTCTTTTGTACCCATCCCATAAGTACAACTTCTTCATTTATATTGCTTTCTCTTAAGTCCCCACAGTAATGAGTTCTCTTTAAGCCATTTAGAGTTTCCATTGCTTTGCCTCCAAGTATTTATTTTAACTATAAATAGTTATTTCTATATTAAATATATATTATATGTATAAAACTTTTTAAATCTTATCTATAAATATATTAATAATATTATCACTAATATATTTCTTTTGTCTAGCAAACAGAATATGACTTAAGTTTACATTTTAAAATTAAATCATATTCTGAATTTATTTAATTAAACTGTATATTAATTAATTACAGTCTAGTCTTTAACTCCTTTACTATTTCACTTAATTTTATAGTTATTTGTTCTGATGTTGACATATTTTTTAATGTAGCAGTATCATTAGCTAATTCATCATCACCTATAACTATAGTGAATTTAGCATTTATTTTGTCAGAGTATTTAAATTGAGCCTTTACACTTCTATCTAAGTGGTCATTTTCTGCACTTATGTGGTTAGTTCTTAAATCTTTAAGTAATTTAAAACTCTTAGTCTTAGCTTCATCTCCTATTGTTACTATAAATATATCAGTAGCATAAGGATTTTCTATTTCTATATTATTATTTTCCATAGTTAATAATAATCTTTCAGCACCTATAGCAAAACCTATACCGCTAACACCTTTAGGCCCCCCTAATTGTTCAACAAGTCCGTCGTATCTTCCTCCACCACAAACTGTACTTTGAGACCCTATATCATTTGATATTATTTCAAATGCAGTTTTTTTGTAGTAGTCAAGACCTCTAACTATTGTTTTATCAACTACAAAGTTTATATCCATTTCTTTTAAGTATGTTTGTAACTTTTCAAAGTGGTCTTTACAATCATCACATATATGATCAACCATGAAAGGTATATCTGTTAAGTTTTCTTTACAAGTAGGATTTTTACAGTCTATAACTCTCATTGGATTTTTATCTTTTCTCTCTAAGCACGTTTCACATAATACATCTGACTTAGCATCAAGATATTCTTTTAATTTAGCATTATATTCGGCTCTACAAGTAGGACATCCAACAGAATTTATACTTACTGCTAAATCTTTAAGCCCAACTTCATTGAAAAATTGTACAGCTAACGCTATAACTTCTGCATCTAATGATGGTTTATCACTACCTAATGCTTCTATTCCGAATTGATGGAATTGTCTTTGTCTTCCTGCTTGTGGTCTTTCATATCTAAAGCAAGGAGTTATATAGAATAACTTTGTTGGTTGAGTATCAGCATATAATTTATTTTCTATAAATGCTCTAACTACTCCTGCTGTTCCTTCTGGCTTTAAAGTTATATCTCTTTCACCTTTATCTGTAAATGAGTACATTTCTTTTTGTACTATATCAGTAGTATCCCCTACACTTCTTTTGAATAATTCTGTATGTTCAAATATTGGAGTTCTCATTTCTTCATAACCAAATAATGAACATATTTCTCTAAATTTATTTTCAACATAATTCCATTTATATGCATCTTTTGGAGTTATGTCTTTTGTTCCTCTTGGCGCTTTAGTTAACATTTTGATATATTTCCTTTCTCTTTCTTTCTATCATTTCATCAACTCTATCTATATATTGTTCAACATTCTTTACGTTTTCAACTCTTTCAATTCTATCTTCATCAACATATACAAATTTAGATATAGAGCCTGCACCTAATGCGTAATTACTTTGCTTTTCTTCCATAATTTGCATATTATATATACATTCATATCCTTCTTTTGCATATCCTATGTTTTCTAAGTTTCCTAGCATATGTTTTTGTCGATACATATAATATGGATTAAGTCCCATTTCCTTCGCATATTCCATAGATAAATCTATCATCTTTATCATTTCTTCGTATCTTGTCAGTTCGTAATTTTCTATATCTTCTTTTAATTTAGATGCTCTCTTAACTGCTAAAGTATGAACAGTTAAACTTTCAGGATTTAACTTTTTAATTTCTTCTAATGTATTTCTAACCATTTCTAAATCTTCATCTACTAACCCTAATATAAGGTCCATATTTATATTATCAAATCCTATTTCTCTTGCCATATTAAAACAATCGATTATATCAGAAACGCTATGAGCACGTCCTATTTTTTCTAAAGTTTCATCGTTCATTGTTTGAGGATTTATACTTATTCTACTTACATTGTGTTTTTTAAGAACTTCTAACTTTTCTCTAGTTATAGAATCTGGTCTTCCAGCCTCAACTGTAAATTCTTTTATTTTACTTAAGTCTAATTCTTTATATAAAGCAGTTATTAAAGTATCTAATTCTTCTTTTTCTAAGGCTGTTGGAGTTCCTCCACCAATGTATAAAGTTTCTATTTCTTTATTTGTATCTTTTAAAATTTTTGCCATTCCTTTAACTTCTTCTATAAGCTTTTGTACATACTCTATCCTTAAATGACCAAACTGCTTTAATGGATTTGCTGTAAATGAGCAATAATAGCATCTTGTAGGACAAAATGGTATTCCTATATATAAAGATATTTTATCTTCATCAATAGGATATATAAAAGTTCTCTCTCTTTTTGCTATTTCTAGAGCTAATTCTATTTTTTCATCCATTATAAGATAGTTTTCTTTTAAGTTTTCTCTTATAGAATCATCATCCATACCTTTATCTAATAAAGTGTGTACTATCTTAACAGGTCTTATTCCTGTAAGTATACCCCACGGTACATAAGTATTAAATTTCTTTTTTAATACCTTAAACATACTTCTCTTTATCATTTCTTTAGTTAGCTTCTTTATTTCTTGCTCATTTAAACCATCTATTTTTATATTTTCAGATGAATCAAATCTAAGCTCATAATTTTCATAGTATTTAGTCGTTGATATTAATGTATTGTTATACTCTAGAAGGTTATTTTCTAAAACCATTCCAAAGCTTTTGTTATCTACAAATTGAAATTCTGAAGTAAATAATTTTATAAGTTCCGCAACTTCGTACTTAAAATCATGATTTTTTAATATTACGTTTAACATTTTAACGTCTCCTTTTACATATAAGGATTACTCATCTTCTCTATACCAAGCGTTGAACTTGGCCCATGACCAGGATGTATTTTTACTTTATCTTCAAATTTAGATAGCTTCTTTAAAGATTTTTCGATTTGCTTATAGTCTCCACTATAAAAATCTGTTCTTCCTATACTTCCTGCAAATAGAGTATCTCCTGTAAACATATCATCATTAACTCTTATACACATACTTCCTTTTGTATGTCCTGGTGTATGAATAAAACTTAATTTTAAATTTCCAAGTTCTAATTTATCTTTATCATTAACATAAATATCTGCATCTAACTCTTGTGGACCACAGTGCATAGAATAACTTAGATTTTTTCTATTATCATTTAATAATTCTTTTTCATCACTATGAGCTACTATTGTAGCATTAGTTTTAGACTTTATATAATTAACTGCTCCTATATGATCCCCATGTCCATGAGTCAGTAGTATATATTCTAAATCTAAAGAATTTTTCTTTATATAATTAAGTACTTTCTCACTAGCTCCTCCTGGGTCTATAACTGCGCACTTTTTAGTTTCTTCATCTATTAATATATAAATATTTTCCCCAAAGTATGGTTCAACTATCTTATCTATTATCATAATTGCACCTCCTTAAAAATCTCTATTTGATTCAAGTAATATAGTAACCGGACCATCATTAGTTAAATCGACCATCATATGTGTACCAAATCTACCTGTTTGTGTTACTATGCCTTCTTTTCTTGATTTTTCTATAAACTCTTCATATAACTTTGTTGCAACTTCTGGCCTTGCCGCACTAGAAAAACTCGGTCTTCTTCCTTTTCTACAATCACCATATAAAGTAAATTGAGATACTACTAAAAGTTCTCCCTGTACATCTTTTAATGATAAGTTCATTTTTTCATTTTCATCTTCAAATATTCTTAAGTTAAGTACTTTATCTATTATATAATCTACATCTTTAGATGTATCTTCATGAGTTACACCAAGTAAAACAAGTAATCCTTTTTTTATCTCACCAGTAACTTCTCCATTTACCGTAACCTTTGAAGAAGATACTCTCTGAACAACTGCTCTCATAATAACCTCCTAGTTAATCACTCTATAAATATTTTCAACACCAGGAATTGATTTTATCTTTTTCATTAGTGTATTTAATGCGTCTATATTATTAACTTCCACTAGTAGATTTACGCTTACTATATTATCTTTTCCTTTTCTTGCACTTATACCATTTAAAGATAACTTATCCATCGCTACTATATGAGTTATATCATTTATTATTCCTCTTCTATCAGAAGCTTTTATTTGTATTTCAGCTTCAAATTTACTAGAATCTGAGTTACTCCAAGATACATCTACTAATCTCTTTTTGAATGAATCCCCATTAGTATTTACATTAGGACAATCTGCTCTATGTATAGCAACGCCTCTTCCTTTAGTTATATAACCTATAATCTCATCACCAGGAAGTGGATTACAACATTTAGCGAATCTTATAAGTATATTATCTAATCCTTTTACAACAATTCCTTGTGAATTATTTTTCTTTCTCTTTTGCTTATATTCCGCATCACTTATATTGTGCTTTTCAATATCATTTATCTCTTCTTTTGATTCTTTCTGAACTTTTTTAACTTCTTTCTCATATAAGTCTCTTATTTTAGGAACTACATGTGATGGCATTATTCCACCATATCCAATAGTAGCTATTAAATCTTCTACTGTTGTTTGGTTAAATTTCTTAGTCATTTGTTGCATATATTTCTCTATATTAGGATCTTTTGGTGGTATATGATATTTCTTAAATTCTTTTTCAAGTATTTCCGTTCCTCTTTGGATATTTTCTTCTCTTCTTTCTTTTTTAAACCATTGTCTAATCCTACTTTTTGCATTAGGTGTTTTAACAATACTTATCCAATCTCTACTTGGTCCATTAGAATTTGAAGAAGTTAGTATTTCAACTATATTACCATTTTGAAGTTTATAATCAAGAGGGACTATCCTTCCATCTATCTTTGCCCCTACACATTTATTTCCTACATTTGTATGTACTCTATATGCGAAATCTATTGGTGTTGATTCTGCTGGAAGTTCTACAACATCTCCCTTAGGTGTAAATACATATACTTGACTACTGAATACATCTTCTTTGAGTGCATCCATAAATTCTTGTGGGTCTTTTAAGTCTTTTTCCCATTCCATCATCTGCCTTAACCACTGAAGTTTACCTTCTATATTGCTTTGTTTTTGACTAACATTACCTTCCTTATACTTCCAGTGTGCTGCTATCCCATACTCAGCTATAGTGTGCATTTCTTTAGTTCTTATTTGTATCTCTAAAGGCTCACCGTCTGGACCTATAACTGTAGTGTGTAAACTTTGATACATATTTGGTTTTGGCATAGCTATATAATCTTTAAATCTGCCTGGCATAGGAATCCATAAAGTATGTATCATACCAAGAACTGCATAACAATCTTTTACCGTATCAACAATTATCCTAACTGCCATTAAATCATATATATCTTGGAAATTCTTATTCTTATTTTGCATTTTTCTATATATACTATAAAAATGCTTTGGTCTTCCATATACATTACACTTAATATTTGCATCTTCAAATAATTTGTTTAATATATTAAGTACATTTTCGATATAAGCTTCTCTTTGGCTTCTTTTTTTAGCAACTCTATCAACTAAATCATAATATCCCTCAGGATCTATATACCTTAAAGCTAAGTCTTCAAGTTCCCATTTAATCATAGATATCCCTAGCCTATTTGCTATTCCACCGTATATTTCAAGTGTCTCTATAGCTTTTGATTTAGCTTTCTCTGGAGGCATATATTTTAAAGTTCTCATGTTGTGTAGTCTATCAGCTAATTTTATAAGTATAACTCTTATATCCTTCGCCATAGCAAGAAACATTTTTCTTAAGTTTTCAGCTTGTGTTTCTTCTTTTGACTGATATTTTATTTTACCAAGCTTAGTTACTCCATCTACTAAATCGGCAATTTCTTTAGAAAATTCTCTTTCTATATCTTCATATGTATATTCAGTATCTTCAACTACATCATGAAGCAAACCGGCTATTATAGTTTCTATATCTAATTCCATATCACATAAAATATTTGCTACTGCTACCGGATGTATAAAATACGGTTCCCCTGACTTTCTAAATTGTCCATCATGTGCTTTTTTTGCAAAGTAATAAGCCTTTTCAACTAAACTAACATCTGCATCATTTGCATATTTCTTTATCTTTTCTATAAGTTCTTGAATTTCTTTATCTTGCATAATATCACCTATTTCAAGTATAAATTTATATATTAAAATAGTTGGCTATATACCAACTATTTTCAAAGTACTAGTACTTTATTAAAGAATTTACTTCGTATTGAGATAATTTTTCTCTTCCGTTTAAGAACTCTAATTCTATTAAAAATTGCATAGAAACCACTTCTCCACCTAACTTTTCTATTAGTTTTGCTGCAGCTTCCATAGTTCCTCCTGTAGCTAATAAATCGTCTACTATAGCTACTCTTTGTCCTGGCTTTATTGCATCTTTGTGTATTTGTAATGTATCACTTCCGTACTCTAATCCATAGCTATAACTTATAGTTTCTGCTGGAAGTTTACCCGGTTTTCTAACCGGAACAAATCCAATCCCTAATCCATAAGCAACTGGAGTTCCCATTAAGAATCCTCTAGCTTCTGGTCCTACTATCACATCTACATTTTTATCTTTTAAATCATTTATAAATGCATCTATTGTGTACTTAAAAGTTTCTCCATCTTGCATTAATGTTGTTATATCTTTAAAGTTTATTCCTTCTTTTGGGAAGTTTTCAATTTCTCTTATTGCCTTTTTTAAGTCCATGATGACCTCCTAATAGCGTTTAATGTTCTATTTTTATGATTATTAGATATTAAGTTCTCACTTTCATCTATTTTATTAACTGTATTATTCAATTTATAATTAGATACATTTTCTACTATAAATGATTTTACTTTTTATGAAATTTAATTTACATATTTTTTACTACTTTGTCTAAATAACTATTAATAACAATATTATTATATCTTTTTAGGCAATTTTTATCAATATTTGGTTAAAATATAAGTTTAGACAATCATCGATTTCGCCCGAACTTTCATTATAGTTTATTATTAATTATCTGTCTATAGTTACTACTTTATATATTGGTTTAGTTTATCCATTTATTTCATTTATTATTAATTTTTTGATAAGTGATTTTTATATCTTTCTATCTAATACCATTGACTATAATTTGAATACTTTTATTTCCATTCCATTCATTTATTGACGGATAGAATGTAAAATCCATAGATATATTATTATTAAATTTATTATATAAATTATCTAATCCTTCATTGCCATACTTTTCTATTACTTTATTTTCAAAATTCTCTAAATCATTAAATATCATAGCATCTATAGTAAGGTTATTATTTGTTAAAAGCCTTAACTTTAAAATATTTTTATCTTTTCCAAGTAGCATAGCCTTAGTAACTTTTACATCTCTAACACCAAATACTGGCTTAGCATTACCTTTACCAAAAGGCTCTAATACATCTAATTCTTTAATAAGATTTATATTTAAATATTCTAGAGGAAGGGATGCATCTATCATTATCTTTCTAGTTAAATCTTCATCTGTTAATTTACATTTATTATTTAACTCTTTTCTTAACTCATCAACCTTATCTTCTTGTAACGATAGACCTGCTGCCATAGGGTGTCCACCAAACTTATCAAGTAGTTCTTTGCAAGCCAATAATCCTTCAAACATATTATATTCTTCTATTGACCTTGCAGACCCTTTTACACCTTCTTCAGACTTTGTAAGTATTATAGTTGGCTTGTTGTACTTTTCTTTTACTCTACCTGCAACTATACCAGCAAGACTTTCATGTATGTCAGGTATGTATACAACTAATATTTTATCATTAGCAATCTCTGTACTATCAATTATATTAATAGCTCTATCTACACCTTCTTTTGTCATTTTCTTTCTTGCATCATTTAAATCTACTATTTCTTGTGCTAGATTCTCAGCTTCTTCATAATTTTCCATTAATAATAATTCTAAACCTTTTTTAGCAGAATCTAGTCTTCCCGATGCATTTAAACATGGACCTATCACAAAACCTAAGTGATACGCTGTAATTTCTTTATCTTCTAACCCAGATGCTTTTTTTAATGCTTTTATACCAATATTTGTTGTATTATTAAGCATATTTAATCCATTTTTTACAAATATTCTATTTTCATCTATTAGATCAACTACATCACAAACTGTTGCTATAGCTACGAATTCAATTAATTTATAGCACTCTTCTTTATTCATTCCTAGCTCTTCATATAATACTTCCATTAATTTAAATGCAACACCAGCTCCACATATACTTTTAAATTCGTATTCACATTCTATTTGTTTTGGATTTATTATTGCATCTGCTTGTGATGATATAAATGTTCTTACTCCATTTTCTTCTACAAATGGAACATCATGATGATCTGTAACTATTACCGTTAACCCTAAGTTTTTAGCATATTGTATTTGATCTATTGCTGAAATTCCATTATCACAAGTTATTATAGTATCTACATCTTCATCATAAGCTGTCTTTACTATATTTTCATTTATCCCGTATCCATCTTTAATTCTATCAGGTATTTCATAATCTACATTTGCACCACACTCTTTAAGTGCTGTGTATAATATAAAAACGCTGATTATCCCATCCACATCATAGTCACCTATAATTCTAATTTTCTTATTTTCTTGTATTTTTCTTTTTATAATATCTACCGCAAGCGCTATATCTTTCATAGTTTTAGGCGAATGTAAATTTTCATATACAGGATTTATATAACTATTTATTATATTATCATCAGTTATATCTCTATTTACCATCAACTTACAAAGTAATTGACTTATTTTATATTTATCTGACATAGCTTTTAAGTCAACTTTTCTATTTCTAAGTAACCATTTTTCATTACTCATTTTTATCCTCCATGTCATATACTATCTAATTAAGCTTTTATATCTATCTTTATTACTATAACTTTATTTACTATTTTCTATATTGACTTCTAAAAATTTTAATAATTAATAATATTCCTATTATAAATGATATAAAGAAACCTATTATTGCCATCATTTTTATCCAAATATTTTGATTTACATTTTGTGATGATATTATAAGGGAAGAGCCAACAACCATAGCTGCTAAAACTAAACTTAGTGAAATTTTTGTAGCCAGATCAATTATGCATCGTTCTAAACTAGTAAACTTTACATCTTCCATTTTTATTTTAAGATTATTATTCTCTAAATTTCTAAGTATAGATTTTAACTGTCTTGGAATTGCTCTAATATCAAAAAGTACTTCCTCTGTGCTATCTTTAGCTCTAAGTAATGTCTTATCTATGCTAAGCTTCTCGATATAATAATATTGAATAAATTCTTGTGCTACTGATGATATTGAAAAATCTGGATCTAAACTTCTAGCAGTTCCCTCTAAAGTTATTACAGTTTTTGCAAGCATAGAAAGTTGAGGTGGTATATATACTTTATATCTTCTAAGAAATCTGAACATCTCATTTAAAATATTAGATATACTTAATTTCTCTATTGGTACATCATAATAATAGTGCATTAAATATAATAAATCTTGTCTAAAGCTACTAGTATCTATATCTGAATTCAACATATTCATATCTATCAACGAACGAATCACTCTATCTATATTTTTCTTACTTATTGCAATTGCCATATGATTTAAAAAACTTAAAGTCTTGCTGTCTATAATACCGATCATTCCAAAATCTATATATGATATACAATTGCTACTTACTACAAATATATTTCCTGGATGCGGATCTCCATGAAAGAATCCATATTCAAATACTTGTTTAAATAGCGACCTTACACCTATTTCAGCTATATTTTTCGTACTCCAACCTAGCCCTCTTATTTTTGAAATATCACTTAACTTTATGCCTATTATTTTTTCCATTATTAATACTTTTTGAGTACTATATTCACTATATATAGATGGTATATATACTTCTTTACTATCTTCAAACATCTTTTTAAATTTAATAGCATTCATAGCTTCAAAATTATAGTCTAATTCCCTAATTAATTGAGTATTAAACTCTTCTATTATCTGCTTTAAGTCTATATCAATATCTTTATATAAATCTTTTAATGCTGAAGCTATACTCCTTAATATTTCTATATCAGATTTTATAGTTTCTTCTATATTAGGTCTTTGTATCTTTACAATTACATCTTCATTATTTTTTAACTTACCTTCATAAACTTGACCTATAGATGCAGATCCTATAGGAGTGTCATTAAATTCCTTAAAAATATCATCTATATCTAATCCAGTCTCATTTTTAAATATAGCTTTTGCTATATCTGTATCAAATGGTTCTACACTGTCTCTTAATTTAGAAAGCTCATCTATTATATCTTGATCAAATAAATCTTTCCTTGTACTTAATAACTGCCCAAATTTTATATATGTTGGTCCTAATTCTTCTATAACGCATCTAATCTTTGTGGCTGTAGACATGTTCTTTATCTCTTCAGAAGGATTTGTAATAGGTATTTTATACGCTATATCTTCTATATTTAGCTTTTCCACAATAAATGAAAATCCATATTTAATTAATATATGTACGATTTCTTTATATCTTTTTAAGTTCTTATAACTTATTCTCACTAGATTCCACTCCTAAAATTTTAAAGGGACAATATAATAATTGCCCCTTTAATTTTGTTACTTATGATTGTTTGCAAGTTTTACATATTTTAATGCTGATTTAGTAAGATTTTCTTTTTCTTGCTCTGAAAGTTCTCTTATTACCTTAGCCGGTGAACCCATAGCTAATACACCTGATGGTATTTCTTTTCCTGGCGGTACTAAACTTCCAGCACCAAGTAGTGTAAATTCTCCAACTTTAGCTCCATCTAAAACGATTGAACCCATACCTATTAATGTGTTATCTCCAATTTCACATCCATGAATTATTGCTTTATGACCTATAGTTACATTATTGCCTATAATAGTAGGGTATCCCTCTGATATATGCACTACACTTCCATCTTGTATGTTTGTATTTTCACCTACAGTTATGTAGTTATCATCTGCTCTTAACACCGATCCGTACCATATATTTGTGTTTTTCCCTATATTAACTTTACCTATAACATCAACACTTTCTGCTATAAATGCAGTTTCATCTATTTTAGGTTCTATTCCTTGGTATCCTTTTATCATAGATTATTATTCACCTTCTAACATTAATTTTGCTTGTATCATTATAGAACATTCTGTTCTTTTCTTTTGCATTTCACAACCTAATTCATAGGGCTTCATAACGTCTCCATTGAAGTTAGTTGCATTTGCATGACATCCACCTGAGCAGTAGAATTTATTCCAACATTTTTTACAATCTTCTTTGCTATATACATGAGCATTTTTAAAACTTTCTGTTAAATCATGAGGGAATACTATTTCTTCGTTCATTATGTTAGATAATTTATAATCTTCATTTCCAACAAATTGGTGACATGGGTATATATCTCCCTCTGGAGTTATAGCAAGATATTCATTTCCTGCCCCACATCCTGTTATTCTCTTTATTACGCATGGTCCTTGATTTAAATCTATCATAAAGTGGAAGAATTTAAAGTCTTTTCCATCTTTCAACATATCTGCATATTTAATTGCTAAATTTTCGTATTCTTCAAATACTTTAGGCATATCTTCTTTTCTTAATGCATAAGGATTTGATTCATCTCCAACAACCGGTTCAACAGAAGTAAGTGCAAATCCTTCATTTGCAAAGTGCATAACATCATTAGAGAAATCTAAATTCTCTCTTGTGAATGTTCCTCTTATATAATAATATTTATCTTTTGGTCTAGTTTCTATAAGCTTTTTAAATTTAGGTAATATAATATCATGACTTCCTTTGTCATTCAATGTAGGTCTCATATTATCATTTACTTCTTTTCTACCATCTAAACTTAATACTACATTATGCATATTCTCATTTATATACTCTATCTTTTCGTCATCTAATAGTATTCCATTAGTAGTTATAGTAAATCTTATATTTTTGTTATTTTCTTTTTCTACACTTCTTCCATATTCAACCAATTGCTTTACTACATCAAAATTCATTAGTGGCTCTCCGCCAAAGAAATCTATTTCTAGGTTTCTTCTATTTCCTGAATTAGCTATTAAGTAATCTATAGCCGCTTTACCAACTTCAAAGCTCATCATTTGCTTTTCTCCGCCGAAGTCACCTTGTGCAGCAAAACAGTATTTACATTTTAAATTACAGTCATGAGCCACATGTAAACATAAAGCTTTAACTACTTTTTTTCTAGCTACGAAACTTGGATGGAACTGATATGTATCCTCTGTGTATAAAAGACCTTCTTCTTCTAATGTCTTTATTTCATCATAAGCTTCATTTATTTGCTCTACTGTATAATTTTCTTTTAGACTTTCTATTATTTCTTCTTTAGTTTTTTCCTTATATAAGTCAACTAGATTATAAGCAACTTCATCTACAACATGAACTGCCCCTCCGTTAACATCTAGTACTATATTGTATCCGTTCATTGAGAACTTATGTATCATACTCATTTTTCTCTCCTTTACATTATCTATTCGATTTATCTATATCAAAACACACCTTACTCGAATTAAAATTAATCTATTCTTCATTATATAACTTATATAAAGTATACGCAAGATTATTACCAAATTCACCTTTTAACCATTTAATTCTATTTTTTATTATTTTTAAATTTGGTATTTATATAAAATTACTCTATCTTTTACTACTTAATTATATATAGATAAATATCTAGTTCTTGTCATCTATTTGTTTAAAAAAACTAACTACATTATTTGTTTCGTCACTATGATGATTTTTAACTATATCTAATATAATCTCATCATCAATAATATCTTTTAAAATTGCATATCCGTAACTACTATGATTATAATAACACTGTATTTTTTTAGATTTTTTCAATTTTTTTAATTTACCATTAGTCAATTTATTTAATATAACTATTACAGATTTATCAATTACATTTAATCGTTTAGTAATTTTTCCTATATCATGTAATAAAGCTGACTTAATTAATATATTTTTATTTTTTAATATTTCTTCATCTTTAATTTCCTTATTATCTATAGTAAATTCTATATCTTTTGCTATTCTGATACTATGCTTTTGTTCTGATTTAGATAACTTCATGAATAATTCCAATTCTTTACTATTCAATATTTCCTTAGCATAATCATAATCTTTTTTAGTCATCTTATCTGTCACATTAACATAAAATTGCTTTACTCTTTTAGGTATCATGATTATCTCCTTCTGCTATTCATTAAGGATTTTTAGTTTATTATATCAAAATTTTATTTATATTACTTACATTTATAATTTATCTAAATTTTTTAAAGTATTATAATATCCTTAAGCGTAAAAAATGGAGTATTTTAAAACAAGTGTTTATTTTAAAATATCTCCATCTCCATTTATCTTTTATTAAGCTTTTCTCTAACTTTATCTAAAATTATATTAACTTCATCTACTTTAAGTATTATTATACTTATACCATAAACTATTGCACCTATTGCTACTGATATTACTAAAGTTATAGCCTCTTTTATAAATCCACTACCTATCAGGTTAGCCATAGTATTATATGTAAATAAAGTTACTACTGCCATTATAATACCTGAAATTAAAGACTTAATCATACCTAGTGCTATAGATTTTCCGCCGAAACTACCTATTTTTCTTTTCAGGCTTATAAATAATAATGTTATAGTAAATAAAGCTGATATACTAGTTGCAAATGCAAGACCTGCAAGTTGCATGTTTGTAAATTTAACAAATAATATGTTAAGTGTTATATTCAAAATCATTGCTATTACTCCATTTATCATAGGAGTTTTTGTATCCTGTATTGAGTAAAATACTTTTCCCAATATATCTCTAAGACCATATCCTATCATACCAATTGAATAGAATGTAAGAGCAACAGCTGTCATATGAGTCGCTCTAGCATCAAACTCACCTCTTTGGAATAACAACTTAACAATTGGATTAGCAAGTATTATCGCCCCAATAGATATAGGTATAACTAGCAATGTAACTGTATTTACCGATGTTATTATTGATTTATTAAACTGTTCTTTGTTGTTTTCAGATGATAACTTTGACAACATAGGATATACAACAGATGATATAGAAACTATAAACATACCCATAACAAACTGATTTAGCTTCGTAGCATAGTTTAATGCCGATATACTACCTTCAACCAATGTAGATGCTATAGTTCTATCTACTATAGTATTTATTTGATTAACTGCAACGCCTATTAAAACTGGTGCTATAAGCCAAAGCATTCTCTTAAGATGCTCATCTTTTACATCTATGTACGACTTATATCTATATCCTTTTTTCATTGCAAAAGGAAGTTGGAATAAAAATTGAAGTGATAATCCAATTAGAGTACCCCAAGGCAATAAATAAGGACTTATCTTTACACTTATAATTATTGATGTAATTATAAGAATATTATATGGAACTGGCATAAGACCTGGTATTATAAAATTTTCTTTTACTTGTAAGTATGCCATCATAATATAACTCATTCCTAAAAATGCTAATCCTAATATCATTACTCTTGTAAAATAAACTGCTAAACGAAGTGTTTCACCTTCAAATCCTACCGCAAATATTTTTACTATTTGTGGTGTAAATATTGCTCCTATCGCTGAAAGTAATAAACATATAATTACAACAATATTAAATACATTATTTGTAAACTTATTAGATGCTTTCTCTCCCTTATTCGCATTTACTTCACAATAAAGTGGAATAAATGCAGTTCCTAGAGATGTACCTATAGCAGTAAATATTACTGCTGGTATGTTCATAGCCACTAAAAATGCATCACTAACTCCTGATGCTCCATATGCTGAAGCTAGGGCTAATTCTCTACCAAAGCCTAAGATTTTAGCAACTAAAGTTGCCGCCATTAATCCTACAGCCGCCTTTGCTACTTTTGACATAATTTTTCTCTCCTATACGCTGTTAAATCTTATTTATTTGATTATACACCATTTTAACATAAGATATAATGGTTGATAAAGTATAAACTCATCTTTATATATTAAATATATAGTAATTACATATTTATATTTTATAGTTCATAGACTTACTCAACATTAATTAATAATTAAAATTTAACTGAAATTTACTTCTTTTTACTGTCAATTTTATATTCCTTACTTAAATTTTTTATATTATCTAATTCTAGATAAGTTACTAGATTTTGTGATGTATTATCTATATCATTTGATATATCAAATAAATTTCCTATAAAAGCATTCCCTAATATTTCAGATGTTAACTCTTCTATATTTTTGTTTTTTTTATTCTTCATAACTATGCCTCCTCTTATTTTGAATATATATATTATTGGCAATAGTTATGGTTATTACTCCCCTATATAATTTATAATAAACACAAAAAGACGCCATAGTAATGACGTCTTTTTGTGTTTATCATAAATTATTATCTTTCACACTCTTGGTTTGCAACTGTACAAGAAGTTTTGCAAGCTGATTGGCAAGAAGTTTGACATTCTCCACATCCACCTTTTGCAGCACTTTCCTTTAAAGTAGCACTAGATAAAGTTTTTACATGTTTCTTTTCCATACTTAAGTTCCTCCTACTCAAAAGTTTCTTAACTGATTATATCATATAATTTTCTAAATGTGGAATATTATTTAAAGTTTACACCTAAAACTCCGCCTATACCACCAGCTAAAGATACTAGCAATATTTTATATAATATATCCATTTCAAATTCAAAGCTATCTTTAGCTAAAAATACTATTAATGTAAGACATACTATATACATAAGACCAACTAGTAGGCCATATATAAGACCTTTTTCTTTTATCTTCTTTGATGCATAAAATCCACCAAATGCTGATGATGCTGTAGTTATTGCTGATGATGCTACAGCTATAGAATTTCCTGATAAATTAGTAAAAGTAAGGGCTAAGTTATATATTAATAGTGTTGCTAGTGTTAATATGTACGAATATCCTAAGCCCTTTAGAATATGATTTGCTTTATCCATAAAAAATACCTCCCCTCAAATATATACTCGTTAATATATATTCAAGAAAAGGTACAAACATTACTATTTATTATGCTTCTTTAGATTCTTTAGATTCAACAGTTCCTATAGCCCATTTTTCAAATGGTACTTTAGTTCTGTTTGGTCCTATTTCTAATATTACAGCATTTTCTTCAACCTTAGCAACGTGAGCTATTATACCACCTATAGTAGTAACCTTATCTCCAACGCTTAAGTTTTCTCTCATCTCTTTTAACATTTTATCTTTTTTCTTTTGTGGTCTTATAAGTAAGAAATAAAATACTCCAAATACTGCAACCCACATAAGTAATCCCATGATCATCTGTTGTGTTTGTGCACTCATCTGTTCCACTCCTTCAAAGTTTATAATTATTTTAATATATAATATTATATATTAAAATAATTATAATTAATAGTATATTTTAATTTATTTTGTGTATCCATATGCCTTGAAGAATTCTTCCTTGAAATCTAATAATCTATCTTCCATTATCGCTTCTCTTACTTGCTTCATTAAGTTTAATAAGAAGTATAAATTGTGAGTAGTTATTAATCTTGATGCTAATATTTCATTAGCCTTGACTAAATGTCTTATATATGCTCTTGTATAATTTCTACAGCAATAACAATCACAGTTTGGATCTAGTGGACTAAAGTCTCTTGCATATTTTGCATTTCTAACAACTACTTTTCCAACACTAGTCATTGCCGTACCATTTCTAGCTATACGAGTAGGTAACACACAGTCAAACATGTCTATTCCCCTTATAACACCTTCTAATAAATCATCAGGACTACCAACACCCATTAAATATCTTGGCTTATCTTCTGGCATTAAAGGTACTGTATAATCTAATACTTCATACATTAATTCTTTTGGCTCTCCAACACTTAAACCACCAACTGCGTATCCTGGTAAATCTAGTTCTAATATTTCTTTAGCCGATTGTTCTCTTAAATCTTTATACATTCCACCTTGAATTATACCAAATAAAGCTTGATTTTCTGTATTCTTATGAGCCTCTTTACATCTTTTTAACCATCTTGTAGTTCTTTCTAAAGAGTTTTTAACATATTCTCTATCAGCTGGATATGGAGCACATTCATCAAATGCCATCATTATATCTGAACCTAAAGCATTTTGAATTTCCATAGCCTTTTCAGGACTTATAAAGTGTTTTGATCCATCTATATGTGATCTAAAGTGAACACCCTCTTCTGTTATCTTTCTAAGTGGACCTAAGCTAAATACTTGGAACCCTCCACTATCTGTAAGTATTGGTCTATCCCAATTCATAAATTTATGTAATCCACCAGCTTCTTTAACTAAGTCGTGACCTGGTCTCATATATAAATGATATGTGTTACTTAATATTATTTGTGAACCAATTTCTTTAAGTTCTTCTGGCGTCATTGATTTTACCGTTGCTTGAGTTCCAACCGGCATAAATATAGGTGTTTCTATAACACCATGTGGAGTATGAAGTCTTCCAAGTCTTGCCCCACTTTGTTTACATGTTTTTATAAGCTCGTATCTTATTGCACTCATGTTTTTTGTCTCCTTAATCTAGTCTTTTGTTTATCTATATTGAAATTTATATATTTGCTGTATCTAAAGTTTTGTCATCTTCTATAGGGTCTTTATCATCTGTAATATCATCATCACTGTCATAATGTATACTTGTTATATTCAGATTGCTGTTATCTTTTGTTAATAAATATTTTCTTATTATAAATAATCCGGCTATTGCAATTACGCCTAATAATACTTCTGACATACCTCCACTTTTCGGAAGTAGTATCATCTTTCTTGCTATTGCATATAATAAAACTTCTATTATTGTTCCTGGTATATGCAAAGATAGCATAACCACAAATTCTAAAGCTATAACTAAAAGAAGTATTTGTGCTAGTATATCATTTAATTGACTGTATGCAACAGGAATCTGATATTCAACGATATATGCAGTCCATATCGTTCTTAGAACGTCTATTGTTCCTAAAAATACTGCTATTAAAACTACCATGGCTAATATTGATTCAAATATATACGCTACTCTTAGTGATATATTACTTTTATCTATATTTTTCATAGTTCCCCCTATATATTCTCTATTTAACTATTTTACAATCATAGCATCTCCAAAACTAAAGAATCTATATCTTTCTTTTACAGCCGCTTCATAAGCATTTAGCACATTCTCTTTGCTAGAAAGCGCACTCACTAACATAATTAATGTTGATTCTGGTAAATGAAAATTAGTTATAAGTTTATCTACCATTTTGAATTTATATCCTGGATAAATAAATATATTAGTCCATCCGCTAGTTTCTTCTATTATCCCGTCTTCATTAGTTGCTGATTCTACTGTTCTACAACTAGTTGTTCCTACACAAACTACGTTATGTCCATTTTTCTTAGCATTATTTATCTTTTGTGCAGCTTCTTTATCAACCATATAATATTCTGAATGCATCTCATGTTCTAATACATTATCAACCTTAACTGGTCTAAAAGTTCCAAGTCCTACATGAAGGGTTACAAATGCTATATCTACGCCCTTATCCTTTATTTGTTGAAGCAATTCTTCAGTAAAGTGAAGACCTGCTGTCGGTGCTGCTGCGGAACCATTATGCTTAGAGTAAACAGTTTGATATCTTTCTCTTTCTTCTAATCTTTCTGTTATATATGGAGGTAGTGGCATATTTCCAAGTTCATCTAAAACTTCCTCAAATATTCCTTCATAATGGAATTTGATTATTCTAGAACCTTCTTCAGCTAAACCTACTACTTCTCCTATAAGCTTTCCATTTCCAAAAGAAAACTTAGTTCCTATTTTCGCTCTTTTACCTGGCTTTACTAATGCTTGCCAAGTATCTTCTTCAGTTCTTTTTAATAATAAGAATTCTATCTTACCACCTGTGTCTACTTTTTCACCTATAAGCCTTGCCGGTATTACTCTAGTATTGTTAAGTACTAAGCAGTCTCCAGGATTTAGATAATCTATTACATTTTTGAATGTTTTATGTTCAATTTCTCCAGTTTCTTTGTCTAGTACCATTAATTTAGAACTTGATCTATCTAATATAGGTACTTGAGCAATTAACTCTTCTGGTAAGTCAAAATAAAAGTCGCTTGTTTTCAATTTAAACTTCCTTTCCAAAATTTTATACAGTTACCATAATAACAAAAAAAGTATATTTTTTCTATACACCTATTAAATATATATTGTGTGTATTTTTTAGAAATTATAACATTTTACCTTGTTATATCAAAATTAAAGTAACTTCAAAATTATTGTATTATATTTTATGTCTATGTTTTATTTTGTAGGATAAGGTATATTAAGATGATCATATGCTAATGGCATAGCTATTCTTCCTCTTGGGCCTCTATTTATAAATCCTAACTGAAGTAAATATGGTTCATAAACATCTTCTATAGTATTTCTGTCTTCTCCTATAGATGCTGCTAGTGTGTCAAGTCCAACCGGACCTCCTCTAAACTTTTGTATTATAGTCATTAAAAGTTTTTCATCTACATAATCAAGTCCTAAACTATCTACACCTAATAACTCTAATGCTTTATTGGCAACATCATCAGTTATATTACCATCTGCTCTAACTTGAGCATAATCTCTTACTCTCTTTAAAAGTCTATTTGCTATTCTTGGTGTTCCTCTTGAACGTCTTGCTATTTCAGTTGCTCCACCTATTTGTATTTTTGCACCTAAAATTTCTGAGGATCTTACTACTATCTTAGCTAATTCATCAACTGTATAATAATCTAGTTTACATATAACTCCAAATCTATCTCTAAGTGGGTTTGTAAGCATACCAGCTCTAGTTGTTGCGCCTATCAATGTAAACTTAGGTAAATCAAGTCTTATACTTCTTGCCGATGGACCTTTTCCTATTATTATATCTAAACAAAAGTCTTCCATAGCTGAATATAAAACTTCTTCCACACTTCTATTTATACGATGTATTTCATCTATAAATAACACATCATTTTCACTTAAATTTGTAAGTATTGCTGCTAAATCTCCAGCACGTTCTATTGCTGGACCCGATGTTATTCTTAAATTTACACCCATCTCATTAGCTATTATACTTGCTAAGGTTGTTTTTCCTAATCCAGGAGGTCCGTATAAAAGAACATGATCAAGTTGTTCATTTCTACTTTTTGCAGCTTCTATAAATATCTTAAGCTGCTCTTTTGCTTTTTCTTGACCTAAATAATCCTCTAAAGATTTTGGTCTTAAACTATTTTCAACATCTACATCTTCATTTTGCATCGTTGATGTTATTATTCTATCTTCATCTTGAAAATCAAACATTAAAACTCATCTCCTTTCTATCTTAAGGATTTACTCATTATATAAGTTAATGATTTCTTTATTATATCTTCTGTATTTAATCCATCCTTTTTACAATTATCAACTGCTTCTTTAGCTTCTGATGATGAGTATCCAAGTGCTACTAACGCATCTACTGCTTCATCTTTAGATACAGCTATTGGTTCACTTGAAAGTAATGTCGGTTCAAACTCAACATTATTTTTATCGACTTTATCTTTTAATTCAAGTACTATTCTCTCTGCTGTTTTTTTACCTACACCTGGTGCTTTAGAAAGTTTTGATACATCCTCACTTAATATATATGCACCAAGCTGTCCTGGGGATGCAAATGATAATATGGATAAACCTACTTTAGGTCCTATTTTTGATACTGAAGTCAAAAGTTCAAACATCTTCATTTCTTCTTTAGTAGCAAATCCACAAAGACTCATATCATCTTCTCTTACTATTAATTTAGTATAAATTTTTGCCATACTTCCTAAATGTAAGTCTTTTATAGTATTACTAGATACATTTATTTTATATCCTATATTGTTATTGTCTATTACTACATAATCTAAGTTAATTTCTTCTACCGTTCCTTTTATATAACTATACATAACTTCCCCCTATATTCTTTAGAGTTTTTTCTAACTTATTAGCATGCGCATGACAAATTGCCACTGCCAAGGCATCTGCTACGTCATCTGGTTTTGGTACTTTTTTTAGATTTAAAAACGATGTAACCATTTGCTGTACTTGAGCTTTTTGTGCTCTTCCGTATCCAACTACACCTTGCTTTACTTGTAAAGGTGTATATTCATAAACAGGTTTATTATTATGAGCACAAGCAAGCATGGTAACTCCTCTCGCTTGAGCAACTGTAATTGCTGTCTTTACATTTTTATTAAAGAACAACTCTTCTATGCCCACTTCATCTATGTTGTAATTTTTTATAAGCATATCTATTCCCTTGTAAACAAGTTCTAATCTTTTTAATACATCCATTCCTGCAGGAGTAGTTACTGCTCCATAATCTATTACTTTAAATTTACTATTTTTATATTCTATTATTCCATATCCAACTATTGCTATTCCTGGGTCTATACCTAGTATTATCAAAGTGTCAGCTTCCTCCTAAAAAATTTTTATTTATCTATATCAATAATAATATATATTTTTACATAATATGCAAAACTTACGTTCTAATATATTATATCATAAGTTTTTATATACACAAAAAAACAACCTTATATTAGGTTGTTTTTATTAACTTCCGAAACTTTCAAGTCTTGAATATGCATCATCTTGAGTATCAACTACTACACCTTTTTGAATTTCTTCTTGAACTGACTGTGGCAAAGAATCTAATTTTATTTCCGTATTTTCGATTAGCTCTCGCTTTCCATTTATATCATATTTATAAAGTCCTATAAATCCATCTTCTACTTCTAAAGAATATTTATTACTTCTTGATACATCATTTAAAGGAGCTTTTTCCGATAATACGATTTCATGTTGTGTTATACTATCAATCTCTTTATCTGGATATTTTTCAGATAAGTATGTTCGTATTTCTTCTTTTGTTTTATCAAGTAATTCTTCCGGTACAATTCCTATCATACTAGGCTCTGAATTTATTAAACTTCCTTCTTCACTACGATTGTATAACCAAATCTCACAATTCTCACTTAATTCAAATGAATCTTTAGTTTTTTCATTTTCTTCATTTATTATTTCATTATTAAATGCTGGTTTCTCTTCTACTTTTCTAGTTTTTATCCCTACATAAATACCTCCACTCAGTACTAATATTCCAGTTAATATTAATATAGGTGTCTTCCATTGGAAGGGCTCTTTTCTCTCGAACATATAAATAACCTCCTTATATCAAATATTGTTTCCATAACCTATATTTTTATACATTTTATCCAAATATTAGTATTTTTTGTTTCACTATTAATAATATATACATATTATAAGATATATTTTGAATATAATCTTAGGGGGTGATAGTTTGAGCTCATATATTCAAATAATTTATGATAGATTAGATTTTATCGAATTTAAACAAAACTTAATTCTTTTAAAACAGCCTCAACATAAAGCATCTGTATTTTATAAACTTACTTTAGATGATTTTTTGAAAATAAGAGATTTAACCTTTGAGTTTGAAAATCAAATCAAATCAGGAATAAAATTATCAATTTCAGATTATGAAAATAAACTTTTTGAAATATGTCCGATAATAAAATCTTATCCAACTTCATCTACATTAATAGCAAAAATACTCATGAGTGAGGACATATTTAATTCTCTTTTCTCTTCTTTAAATTAAAATTTTCACAAAAGAGGAATAGTTTTATACTTTCCTCTATTTTTTATTATATATTTTTTTATTTATTGGCTATATTTTTATTTAAATATGTCCATACTCCTTATAGATTAAAATATTTATTGGGAGGTAAGTTATATGTCTAGTATAAACTGTAATGTAAATAACTGTGGTCATAATGATAGTGGTATGTGCTATGCTAATAAGATTTCTATAAATGGTAAGAAGTCTCGTACAAGCACTCATACTTGCTGCAATACTTTTGTAGAACAATCAAATGAAAGCTTTACTAATAATGCTGATAATTCTAGTAATAATACATTAATAGGATGTAATGTAAAAAGTTGTGTTAATAATGCTGGGACGGTATGCGTTCTTAGTAATATAGGTGTAACTACATCTGCTCCAATAACTAACGCAGCATCAGAAACTTATTGTTCTAGCTTTAAATGTAAATAATACATAGGTTGCTTGAATACACAATACACCTTCAGGCAAATTTTAAATATTATTAATTTTAATCCACTGATAAAAATAATTTTTCTATTAAAAAAGTATCTCTAAGAAATTTCTTAGAGATACTTTTTTATTGTCTTACATGATACAATACTAATACAGTATAATTTTATAGGTGGTGTGATATGAACAAAATTTCTTTCTTCAACTGGATTCAGATAATATTGATTGTGCTTTTATCTATAAATATTATAGTCAAGTTAATACATTTATTTTAAACAGTGTATTTTATATACTGTTTTTTATTACAGTGCTTTATATTACATTATATATGCACAATGTCTTATACTTATCTAATATCTTTTATTAAGTCATCTAATAACATAGAAAATAGCCTCCTTCATTAAGTTTCTATTCTTGTTTAATCAAGACTTTTAACTTAACAAATGAGGCTATTTAAATGACTTCATATATCGTTAATTTGTCATAGTAAAAATTATTGAATATTGGTATATATGTCATAAAAAATTGATTTTCACTTCATATTTCCCTATAATTTCAATTATCATTTCACTGCTAAAACTATTGTAAATACTAGCTTTAACTGTTTATATATTGCTATTATTCAGCTATTTCCCAGTTATGATAAACATTTTGAACATCATCATCATCTTCTAACATATCAACTAACTTGTTCATCATTTTTAATTGAGTTTCATCAGTTAATTCTGTAGTTGTTTGAGGTATTAACTTAACATCTGCAGATATAAATTCATATCCCTTAGCTTGTAATTCATCTCTAACTGCTGCAAAATCTTCTGGTGCAGTAACTACTTCATATCCATCTTCTTCTGCTATGAAATCTTCCGCTCCCGCTTCTAACGCAACTTCCATTAATTCATCTTCAGATACATCGTCGTTAGCTTCTATTAATATTTGTCCTTTGTTATCGAACATAAATGATACACATCCGCTAGTTCCTAAGTTACCACCATTCTTATCGAAGTAGTATCTTACATTACCAGCAGTTCTATTTTTGTTATCAGTTAAAGTTTCAACTATAACAGCAACTCCACCTGGTCCGTATCCTTCATAAACTATTGTTTCATAGTTTTCGTTAGCTCCAGCTCCAGCACCTTTTGCTACAGCTCTGTCTATATTATCATTAGGCATATTATCAGCTTTAGCTTTTTCTATAGCTGTTTTTAATGCTGCATTATAATCAGGGTTTCCTCCACCTTCTTTAGCTGCAACAGCTATCGCTCTAGCATGTTTAGTGAATATTTTAGCTCTTTTAGCATCTTGTTTACCTTTTTTGTTTATTATATTTCCTATACGTCCCATAATTTCCACTCCTTAATACGTATAATTAATTTATATATCTTAGGGTTATTGTTTACATATTTACCCATATTATTAATTAATATCTAGATATTTTATCTTTCCATTGTAAATTTTAACATAAATATTTATTTTAGTAAATTAGAACTTAGGTGGTGCTGATGCTGTATGTCTTTTATGCTCACTTATTCTATGCAATCTTGCTATCACCTCTTGATCTTTTTGTGGCACTTCATCTAGTCTTCCTTCAATAACCGCATCTATCATATCATAAGTTGTTCCCATTTCTATTTCATCAGTTTGACCTTCCCAAAGTCCAGCAGATGGCGCTTTATTTATTATATCATTGTGAACTCCAAGTACTCTAGCCCATTCATATACTTCTCTCTTTGTAAGATTTGCTAACGGTATTAAATCAACTCCACCATCACCATGTTTAGTAAAATATCCTGTATGTATTTCAGCAGCATTATCCGTTCCTACAACTAAGTATCCTAGATTGTTAGCTACAGTATAAACAGTACTCATTCTAACCCTTGCTCTTAAATTTGCATCTGTCATTTTTAAATTATCTTCTTTATATAATTTTTTCTCTTTTAACTTAGATGTAACTTGTTCAAGTATCATATTTTGCTCAGTGGTAAGATCTAAGTCAATATAATCTATATTGCATCCATTTATAACTTTAAGTGCATCTTCCCTATCCTTTGGATTACTTTTTATGCTCATAATCACTCCCATAGAATTTTTAGGAAATGCTTTTTTTATTAAATATGCAACTACTGCTGAGTCTATCCCACCTGATACTCCAACTACAAGACCATTACAGTTAGCTTCTTTCACTTTTTCTCTTAACCACTCAACTGTCTTGTCTATTTTTAAATTTATTTCACTCATGTCCTTCTCCTCTCTTGATTAAAAAATATCAATAATTATATTATATCATAATCTATTTTTTAATTTTATTATATAATTAACTCGTTGTGCTAGTTAAATATGATTATTGAAAACACTAGAGCCTAGTAAACTATACTTTTATAGTTTAAAAACTTTATATAGTAATTTCAATATATTTAGTAAAATAACTAGCACAACAGATTAATTAGTGTCTTTAATGTATTTTATTTATATAATCTTTTACATTTATATATTATAAATGATATAATCTATGTAAATCTACTACATTCACCCAAATAAATTTAAATAGCTTTAGAATTAAAGAGGAGGATATGAATGTATATACACAAGTACCAAGAAAAAGAATTGCATAAAGAACAAAAACTCAAAATATTATTTATATTTCCACTAACATTTATGATTTTAGGAATACTATTTTCATATTTTGATGGTGAAACAAACTTAACATTATCATCTGGATTAAAAAATATTTTGAGTTCACCATCCATATTAATTACAGATTTCCTGTCTGTTGGTGGAATCGGTTCTACTTTTGTTAATGTTGCCTTAATTAGTTTTTATAATCTGTATTTATTAAAAAAATATAAATTAAGAATCAATGGACTTATCTTAGCTGCTTTTATGACCGTTATGGGGTTTTCATTTTTTGGAAAAAATATATTTAACATTATCCCAATATATATGGGAGGTTATTTATATAGTTATCATAAAAAAATAGATTTTAAAGATATAATAGTATCAATTATGTTTGCTACAGCTCTTGCACCTGTAATTAGTGAAATTAGCTTTTCCAATATGTTACCAAGTAAAATAGCTATTTTATTAGGTATTGGTGTTGGTATATTTATAGGATTTATAATCACACCACTAGCATCTCATATGGTAAAGTTTTATGATGGTTATAATATTTATAACCTTGGATTCACAGCAGGTATATTAGGTACTATACTAACAAGCGCTCTTAAAAGCCTTGATATTAAAATAGAATCTGTAAATATTTTATATTTAGAAAATAATATATTTTTAATATTAATATTAGCAGCAATGTTTATTTACTTGATTTGTATAGGTATCTCAGTAAATAAAAATACTTTAAATGAATATAAACATATCTTCAACTATAGTGGAAGAGTTGTTACAGATTACACTTTTTTAATGGGATATGGAGTAACTTTCTTTAATATGGGCCTTATGGGTTTACTTTCACTATCATTTGTACTTTTAATAGGTGGTGTCGTAAATGGTCCTGTAGTAGCAGGTATATTTACAGTCGTCGGATTTAGTGCTTTCGGAAAACATATAAAAAATTGTTTGCCTATTGTCTTAGGGGTAATAGTAACTGCATTATTTTTAGGACGTGATATATCATCAACAGGAGTTATTATAACTGTATTGTTTTCAACAACTTTAGCTCCTATAGCTGGAGTGTATGGTTATAAAATAGGATTTATCGCTGGAATATTACATTTCCTTTTAGCAACAAATGTTGGTATAATACACGGTGGAGTAAATTTATATAACAATGGATTTGCAGGTGGACTAGTTGCAGGTTTCTTACTACCTATACTCGATGCATTTGTAAAAAGGAGGTAACTTAATTGCAAAACGAAGTAAAAAAGATAACAAGATTAGTTGATGAAGTGACATCTTTATTAATGAGAAGCGGATCAAATGATATAAATGTTCGTATAAAAAGAGATTCAGAATTATCAACTATAACTATAATAGATTATAATTCAGCTTATCCAAATGATGAAATTTCATCTCTTAATGATGTTTTAAATATTCAAAGACAATGTGAAGTCGAAGAATTCTATTGGGAATTAATGGGTGATGATTCCCATGAAGATGAATTATTCTTAGTAGGTTCTATGGTGGATAAAGCTACAGTAAATAAAATAGATAACGATTTACACATAGTTATGTATAGATACTTAACAAAATTCAAGAAGTAAATTACCTTAATCTAAATATCATAACTATATAAAATAAAGAAGGTTAACTCCTATACGGAGTTAACCTTTTTTGTTCAAAATTTATAAGTTTATCTTCATCAATAGCAAAACTTTTTACAATTATATTTTGAATTATATCTATAATTTTTTGTAACTCATTCACTATATAATATTAAAATTAACTGATTTATTCATATATAATCACCACAACACTATATAATTGTCAGATTTTATACAGTTAAATTATAGTAGTTATTAATTAATTTCCTGTACAAATTTTATGATTAATTATATAAATATATTTTCTAATTTCTGCAAACACTATTAAAAGAAGGTGATTAAATTGAAAAATAAGCATTCTAGCTTTAATATTAAAAATTCTATAATAGGTATTTTTACAGGTTTTGTTAACGGAATATTTGGATCCGGTGGAGGTACTTTACTTGTACCTATACTAAATAATATCGTTAAAGTAGAAGAACATAAATCTCATGCTACAGCCCTTGCTATAATAATATTTTTAACTAGCGCTAGCTCAGTAATATACATTTCAAAAGGTACATATGATATTTCATTAACTTTAAAAGTAGCCATAGGAAGTATAATAGGAGGTATTTTAGGGGCTAAGCTTTTATCAAAAGTAACTGGTAAATTTCTTAGGATTACATTCGGAGCAATAATGATAATAGCAGCTATAAGGATGGTGTTTTAATGTTTTTAACTATATTAGGATTTCTTGCAGGTATTATTGGAGGTATGGGAATGGGTGGTGGAACGATATTGATTCCAGCACTAGTACTATTTGCACATATTGACCCTAAAATAGCACAAAGTGTAAATTTACTTTCATCTATACCTATGACCATATTTGCTTTGATAATACATATAAGAAATAAAAATGTCGTATTTTCATTAGTTATACCAATAGCTATATTCGGTGTTTTAGGTGCAATATGTGGCTCTTTTGTAGCTAATTACTTGTCTTCTGAAATTTTAAAGAAAGTTTTTGGTGGATTTTTATTAATAGTTGGTTGCATAGAAATAAAAAAAGGATTTTGTGACCAAAAAAAAGAAAAGTGTGGAAAATAATAACTAAAACTTAAAGTATTTATACAATAAAAACTAAAAAATATTTTTTAGTTTTTATTGTATATTATATTATAGTTTGATGGCAACACTTATCTCAATCGACGTATCAACAAAACACTTTATATCGTCAACGACTTCGTCTGTTGCTTGAGCCACTGCGTGGGTGAAGTATTTCAAAATCTTTTTTACTCTCAAAACCAATTTGTTGATATTACTTACATTCAGAATTTATCCACATTTTTTTAATATTATAATATCCTTAAGCGTAAAAAATAGGTTATATACAACCTATTTTATAATATTATATTTCCATTTTGCTCCGATAAATAAAACTCTTCACCTAGATTTATTTCAGCTGTAGCGCTTGTTATATCAATCATTCTATCGGTTAGAACTTTCACTTCTTCCAATCTTGAATATACTATTATTTCTACATTATCTTCATATATTATATCTTTAACAAAATAATTCATATTCATTATTTCATTTTGTACTTTTCCAAGTTGATTATAATCTATCTTAATCCTAACTTCTCTATACATTACTTTTTCTATTACTTTTGCAGCATCTATTCCAATTTTAGCACCTTTAGTATAAGCTCTAACTAATCCTCCGGCACCTAACTTAACTCCACCAAAATATCTCGTTACAACAACTACAACATCTCTTAAATCTTCCTTTTTTATAACTTCTAAAGTTGGAATTCCTGCTGTACCTTGTGGTTCACCATCATCACTATATCTTTGTATATTCATAGTTTTTCCAACAGTATATGCCCATACATTATGAGTAGCATCTTTATGCTTTTTCTTTATTTCATTTATAAATTCAATAGCTTCTTCTTCTGTTTTTATAGGTTTTGCATATCCAATAAAAGTAGATTTTTCTATTATAATTTCATCCATTCCAAACTCATGTAATGTTTTATATGTACTCATTTATATCCTCCAACTTATCTAAATAAACTTCTATTGTTATTATAGCCAATATATTTTTTAGGTACAACTTTAAATAAAATTTGATTTACTTGATCGAAGTGTCGTCGAAGCATTTCATGTCGCCAATTACTTTATCTGTTGTTTAAGCCACTATGTGAACGAAGCATTTAAAAATATTTTTCACGCTCAAAACTAGTTTATTTATATTAGGAAATTATCCATAATTTTCAAAGTATTATAATATCCTTGAGCGTAAAAAAAAGAAAGGATATATCCTTTCTTTTTTATTAATATCTTAAGTTGTAGCTAACCCATCTTCTATATTATTTTTTCTTAGCTTTTTATACTTCTTATATGAAATATCCACTAAAGATTTTTCTTGACTATGAGTTAGCATATCTATAGCTTCTTTAACTTTATAAAAACCACCATCAGTAAACTCATCATTTAGCACATAATCATTACAGTCAGTTTGCATTATATACCATGTGATAGCATTACATACTTCTTGTTGTCTACTTCTTGAAAAAAATTGGTACATTGTATTACCAGCAGTTTCTAAAATACTAGCATCTACCCCTGTTTCATCTTTAACCCTTGAAACTGCACTAGAATGTTTTAATTCATCTTGGTGTATTTTTCCTTTTGGTAAAGTCCATTCTCCTCTGTCATTCTTAATAAGTAACACCTTATTAGCATAAAACACTACTCCACCTGCACAATGTCTTACTATCATTTAAACCCCTCCTATTAACCATCTTTTTGGATTTAAGAAATTTATGATTTATTTGATTTTAGTTGTACTATAAATTTCAATCGCTATACTTGAAATTATTTGCTAAGATGTTACTATAAGAATTTATGTATTTCTTAATTCTCATAAACCCTCTTTACGCTCTAACCCTCAAGTTAAGCGAATTTTTATATTAACTTTTGGAGATACACTATAGATAAATATCTTACTTTAATGAATTATATGTTAAATAAAACTAAATATGTTAAATATCTTCTTCTAATGTACTTATTGCTTCTTCATATGCTCTTAGTACATACTCTTTTTCAAAATTTTTCTTATTTCTAAGTTGTTTTAACATCTTTAAGCTATTTTTATTACCTATTTTAGCAAGAGCTTTCGCACAGTATTGTCTTGTTTGAGGATTACTATCATAAAGTCCTCTTTGTAAGTACTCTCTACTACTTTGAGATTCTATTTTTCTAAGTGCTGAATATGTTATTCTCCTTACATCAGAGTGTCTATGGCTCGTAAGAGGATGTAGTAATGTTAAAAATCTTTCATCCTTTAACTCACCTGTGGCCCATATTAATATCATTAAGTCCTCTGCATTTTTTTCAGTAATTATTCTTTTATATAGCTTTCTTTTAAAATCTAGTATTCTTTCTTCATTTAGATTATCCATAAATTTCAGCCTATCATTTTTATTAAGAACTAAAAATTTATCTATAACATCCTTAGACAATTCTACTTTGTCTTTTAGCATAGATTTTATTTCTAGCTTAGCTTTTATTAATTGATCATTTACTTGAGAAATTGATAGATTTCTTATTTTACTGATTTGAGATACGGTCCTAGATTCTTTATATAGAAGATATGTTATATAATGATCTTCTAACTTGTCTATATTATCCCAACTTATATTCATAATGCTCCCTACTTTTCTAAAATATAATCTATATATATATTATAGTCTTCTTCTTCTAAATTTACATCTAGCGTTATTCCATTTTCTACATATTCAAAGTTCTCTATATTATATTTATTTTTTAGCCTACTAAATATATCTCCTCTTTCATAAGGTAACATTAAAGTTACATCATAAGTATTTTTCATTATATTATCTTGTATAATTTCTATTAACTTATCCATATTTATACCTTTTTTAGCAGATATATATACTATATCATCATGATTTTTAGGATAGATATCTAGTTCTAATCGGTCTATCTTATTATACACAAGCACAGTTGGCTTAGTATCTGCACCTAATTCCTTAAGTACTTTCTCTGTAGTACTTTTTTGTAATTCATAGTTTGAATTTGTTGCATCTATTACATGTAAAATTAGGTCTGCATATTGAACTTCTTCTAAAGTTGCTTTAAATGCTTCTACTAAATCATGAGGAAGTTTACTTACAAATCCAACTGTATCTACAACTAAAAACTCTTTTTTATTAGGTAATAGCGCTTTTCTTAAAGTTACATCAAGAGTTGCAAATAACATATCTTTTGCCATTACTTCTTTTTCTACATCATAATCTTTATGAGTCTTTATAAGTTCATTTAATAAAGTTGATTTACCTGCATTTGTGTATCCAACAAGTGCTACTATAGGTATACTAGATTTTAAACGTTGAACTCTTTGCGTTTCTCTTATTTTTTTAACTTCTCTAAGCTCACGTCTTATATCAGCAGCTTTATTAAGTATATTTCTTTTATCTATTTCAAGTTTTTGTTCACCTGGACCCCTAGTACCTATACCAGCTCCAGTTCTACTCATTTGACCACCCATTCCATATAATCTAGGTAATCGATAATTTAATTGTGCTAACTCAACTTGTAGTTTTCCTTCTTTGCTAAGTGCTCTCTGAGCAAATATATCAAGTATTAGTGTAGTTCTGTCTATAATTTTTATTCCTACTACCTCTTCTATATTTCTTATATGAGCTCCTGATAACTCATCATTAAAAATAACTACTGTAGCTCCTAATGAATCACTATATGCCTTTATTTCCTCTACTTTTCCCTTTCCTACATAAAATGCAGCATCTCTAGATTGTCTATTTTGAATCAAACTTCCTACAACTTCTGCTCCTGCAGCTTTTGCTAATTCTTTTAATTCTGCCATGGATTCATTTATATCTATATCATCAATTTTTCTTGCTGTAGATGTGATATTAAGCCCTACAAGCAAAGCTCTTTCTTTTTTTTCTTCCATAAGTAACACCTCGTTTATAGATTTGTATAATATTTTTAGTATTATATTGTACTTTTATTTTTCTTATTATATCATTAATGTAAATGTTTAGTATAATTATATTAATATTGTAAAACTAAGGAGATAATAATATGAGTGATAATTATAAATTTTTTAACCATAAAAAATGCGAATTCTTTCCTTGCCATAAAACTGATAATCCAAATGAATTTAATTGCTTATTTTGCTACTGTCCCTTATACGCTTTAGGTAAAAATTGCGGTGGTAATTTTAAATATACAGATAAGGGTATAAAAGACTGCTCTAATTGTTTATTACCTCATAATAAGAATAATTACGATTATATTATGAGTAAGTTTCAAGATATTATTAAGATTGCTGCAATTAATGATTAGTATATTTTTTAAAAGAGAGCAGATTACTGCTCTCTTTTTAAAAGTCTATATATTAAGTAATTAGTTAAGCTAGCTATAATTATAAGAATCAAAATCATAAGACCTGCATGAAAAAAAAATTCTTCAGGTAAAATATTTATTACAGGATCTAAGTTAGGATCAAATATCCAATAATCATTATTAAACATTATCTTGTGAAATAGTACAAAACTACCATCAAAATTCACAACTATAGGCAAAATTAATATTAACGGTATTAATATTAATGCTCTTGATGTAATTTTCAAAAACTCAATATTTTTATTTAGTATATTTATTACTAATCCTATTACAGACAGTACCAATGATATATTGAATATCTTATTTAATATTTGAAATATATCTCTAACTTCTTCAAAGTGAATTTTACCATTCTCTGAAGATTTTATACTTGGCAATTCAAATTCCTTCTTATCTTTATCTAAGTTATAATCAATCATATAGTCATAGTTCTTTTTTATGTCTTCTTTAGATAAACCCGATAAAGTAGGTATATTTAAATAATCTATATCAAAATAATAAAGTTGCTTAAATCCTACAGTAAATTTTACTATTGTACTTATAATTAATACACTAAAAATAACTGAGAATATTACATTAATATTTTTTTTCATATATTCAATACTCCAAGGTATCCTGTTATACTATTTTAGTTGTAAAATCCTCTATATTCCATACGTCATCTACTATATCCATATAAAATTCTGGCTCATGACATACTAAAAGTACAGTTCCTTTAAACTCTTTTATCGCCTTTTTAAGTTCATCTTTTGCCTCTACATCTAAGTGATTTGTAGGTTCGTCTAGAACTAGTAAGTTTATATCCTTTAACATTATCTTACATAACCTTACCTTAGCTGCTTCTCCTCCACTTAAAACTCTCATTTGACTTGTTATGTGTTCATTTGTAAGACCACATTTAGCAAGGCTTTGTCTAACTTCAAAATTCGTAAGCCCTGGGAATTCTGCCCATACTTCATCCATCGGAGTATTATAATTATCCCTTGAACTTTCTTGTTCAAAATAACCAACTTCTAAATAATCTCCATGTTTTACCTCTCCATCAAATGGCTTTATTATTCCAAGTAATGTTTTTAACAATGTTGATTTTCCTATACCATTCATACCTTTTAAAGCTATCTTTTGGTTTCTTTCTAATATAAAGTTTAAAGGCTTAGTTAAAGCTTCATTATAACCTAAAACTAACTCATTCGTTTCAAATACAAATCTACTTGGAGTTCTAGCTTCCTTAAAAGCAAAAGTAGGCTTTATCTTTTCTTTCGGTCTTTCTAAAATCTCCATCTTGTCTAATTGCTTTTGTCTACTGTTTGCCATACCACGAGTAGCAACTCTAGCTTTATTTCTAGCTATAAAATCTTCTAGCCTTTTTCTTTCTTCAACTTGCTTGTCATAAGCTTGTTCTTCTTGACGTTTCTTTATTTCATTAAGTCTTACAAACTCATCATAGTTTCCTTTATATCTATTTAATTCTCCATTTTCCATATGATATATTACATTACAAGTATTATTTATAAATGGTATATCATGTGATACTAATACAAAACTATTTTCATATTCTTGAAGATATCTTGTTAACCAAGTTATATGTTCTTCATCTAAATAGTTAGTAGGCTCATCTAATATCAGTATTGTAGGATTTTCTAGCAATAATTTAGTAAGAAGAACTTTCGTTCTTTGACCTCCACTTAAATCAGTTACATCTCTATCTAATCCTATTTCTCCAAGACCTAATCCATTTGCTATCTCTTGAATCTTAGCATCTATCATGTAGAACCCGCTATTTTCTAAAATTGTTTGTATTTCTGCTGTTTCCTCCATAAGTTTAGCCATTTCCTCATCATTAGCTTCACCCATCTTATCATACATAGATAGCATTTCTTGCTCTAAATCAAACATTGATTTAAACGCTTCTCTTAATATATCTCTTATAGTCTTTCCTTTTTCAAGAACTGTATGTTGGTCTAAGTAACCTACACTAACTCTTGATGACCACTTTATATTTCCTGCATCTGGCATAAGTTTTTTTGTTATTATATTTAAAAAAGTTGATTTACCTTCTCCATTTGCTCCAACTAACGCTATATGTTCACCTTTTCTAAGTCTAAATGAAACATTTTCTAGTATAGTTCTAGCTCCGAAGCCATGACTTACATTTTCTACTACTAGCATTTTGACACCTCTTCATAAATTTTATCTATATTCTATACTATAATATATTCTTTTTTGACTTAAATCAAGTGCACTGCATATGTTACATTACCTTAATTTAAATATAAAGTAAATCATTATAAAACATAATCATACATCCTGCACTAGTTCTTTGAGCTAATTTTAAACTTTTTAAAGCTACTAGATAAAACTTTGTATCTAAATCATTTATATTTTTATACATATAATCTATTTTAAGAGCCGTTAATGAATTATGATTTGCATAATCTGCAACAGATTTCAATATTATAGGCTCTTCTCTACTCTTAAATCGATTTATTCTTCTATAATTTTCCTTAACATATGATTCAAATTGTCTATGATTATCAAATAATTTCCCTTTAGCGTGTTGTGGTACTGTTAAATCTTGAATTATATGACATGTAGCACCAAAGTAAAACATACTTTTATCATAATCTTCTAATGTAAAGTATTTCAAAGCTTTTAAATAATAACCTCTAGCTATAGTAAGTGCGTTATCCTCGTATCCATACATACCTTTTTCTTCTTTTGGATTATAAAAATGATGATAACATTTAAAATCTTGATCTGCCCATACCAAGCCTTCATCTATCTTAGATTTATATTCTTTAAATAGTTTATATTCGTCATTATAACCATTATAATTTAAAATTTCTAAAGCATTTTCTTGTATATATAAATGTACTTCACATTTAGTTTTTTTAATTGTTCTTTTAATAGGGCTTATTACTTTAAATGTACCAGTTAATGCTTTTGCATAGGCACTTTCTAGCTTACTTTTCATTGACATCACCTATATATTTTATTTATTTGTAAAATATTCATCAAGTCCATTAGATATAGCTTGCATTAACTTTCTTTGATATTCTGGATTTGACATCATTTGGTCTTCAGTATAATTGCTTAAAAATCCCATTTCTACTAAAACTACCGGAACTTGTGACCAATTAAATCCTGTTAAATCTCCTCTCTCAAATATTCCATTTACCTTTATACCTGCTTCCTTCATCTTATCACTAATTAGATTTGCACAATTTTTGCTATCTTCATATATAGCTGTTGTGTATTTACTTTCTTTCGCTGGTATCAGAATAGATGCACCTGTTTTTCCTGAATCATTTAAACTATCTGCATGTACTCTTACTACCATATCTGCTTTATTATTATTTGCAAATATAGCTCTTTCTGAGTTACTTATATTAACATCATGACTTTCTCTAGTCATTATTACTTTATATCCCTTATCTTCTAGTATATGTTTTAAAACTGTAGATGCTTCTAAATTTAATATATATTCTGGTTTTTTAGTAGCTACTCCTGTAGCTCCGGAAGATACCCTAGCTTTCTTAACATAAGAACCAGGCGCTACAGGTTCTGAATTGCTATCACCCTTTTCTTGGTGACCAGGGTCAATACATATTAGTATATCTTTTTCTACTTCTTTTTTACTTTCATTCTGTTCTTTCTTATCATCTACGATTATACCTTTACTAATTAAGTTACTAGCTTTATAAAGATTTTTAGCAAAATCCGAAGTCCCTATAATTCCTATAGATACTGCTATTATAATACCTACTAATACTCTATATTTTTTCATATGATCGTTCCCTTCTTGTTATAAAATTTTAAGTCTGATTCATAGAATATTATCTCCATTATCTATAATTTTTATAAACAGTAGATAAATTTAGAATTTGTTATAGTTTTTATTTTTTAAATACAAGCATATATATTTTATATATTATTTTTAGGAGGTTTTATGAAAAAGGTAATCTCAAAAAATATGAAGCGAAATCAGAATTCACCTAGTTCTAAGCTATGTGCTTTTAGCTCATTAGACTATATTGTTTTAGCATCTACATTAGCTGTGGCGTTAGGTGAGGAACTTAGCTCTAATGATATAAATATATTGGCTACCTTTTTTGCGGTTTTATCTGATGAACTGGCTTTAATAGCTGCGGTTGATGCATGCCCATCTTCTAATGAAAATGATGATACATTTCCAGCACCAACTCCAGATGTCGCTATGACTAGATCAAAAATAAATAATACAGGATGTAAAAATAATCCTTATAAGAAAAAAATAATTAAAAAAAGAATAAAACGAAAAAAAACACTTGATTAAATTTAATTTTATTAAGTGTTTTTTTGTTTTATATTACATACTCTTCCTTCATTTATTTTTTAACTTTATTATTCTTATATATTTCATTAACATAATTCGATATTTATCTCACTAAATATCTAATCTATTATTTTTTAATTCTATTTTTGTATGATATAATTTCTAATTTTCTGACTTATTTATTATTTTTGTAATCTACGGTTATTCTTCTTCTGTTTTCCAAGCATTAAAATATTATTAATGCAAAATATAATATTAAATAAAAGCACCACGACTTATAAACCATGTGACAAAAATTCGACTTATTTGACGAAAGGATGGTGTTTTATGTTTTATAAAAATAGTAGAAAAAAAACTATCAATACAAAATTTTCATTAATTGCATGTTTGTTATTTTTATTATATTTTTTCTCAAATAATTTAATTTATGCAGCATCAATTACAAATACTGAAAATGATTTTTTAATTCCTATTGGTAACATACTTCATATAGAAGCTCAATTAGAAAATGTAATTGTTCGAAGTTGTATAAAAGATTCGCCTTTTGCGTTAGGTGACGAAATATTAAATATAAATAATAGTACAATTAATAACTATTGTGACTTTTCAAATATTCTAAATGCGTTACCTAATAACACGAATATTGTTGAGGTTACTTTAAAAAGAAATGATCATATTGTAAACATAAAAACTGTAAAAGAAAAATTAGAAGAAATAAACTCTACTGATAGTATATCTGGATTTGCTACTTTAACTTATATAGATCCAATTAGCAAAAAATTTGGTGCTGTAGCTCATCCAATAAGTTTAGGAAATTCGAGAAAAATTAAGATAAAAGAAGGCTATATTTCAACTACTTCTAACTTAAATATAGAAAAATCATATAGAGGAAGTGTTGGTTGTATTAGTGCTCAACCTAAAGATTATATAGGTAAATTTACAGATAATACAGACTTTGGTATCAAAGGAGACGTAGCAACATTTGATATATCTCAATATGAAAAATATAAAATAGCTTCATTAAATGAAGTCAAAAGAGGAAAAGCTCAAATAATTTTACAAACTAGTGATGAAGGTTGTAAAAAATTTGATATTGAAATTTTAAATATTGAAAATCAGAAAAACCCAAAATCTAAAACTTTTAAAATTCGCATAATTGATAAAGAACTTTTACAACTTACAGGAGGAATAGTTCAAGGTATGAGCGGAACTCCTATAGTACAAGATGATAAAATTATAGGTGCTATTTCACATGCAGTAGAAAATGATCCAACTACTGGATATGCCGTTTTTATTAAATGGATGGTCGGTAAATAGTAGAATTAATAAAGAAGTGACTAATCAACTTTTAGTCACTTCTTTAAGATATTAATCATGTAACATATTAGGTAGAATTTCTTGTGGTACATTAATATAACTTTCTGGAACTTCTCCCACTATTATAGTTTCACATATTGGAATTTGTGCTTTTACTTCCTTAGTTGATGTAGTAAGAGGTATAACTACTTTTACTTGAGTTTTAGCCTCTAAATAAATTCTATGTCTAGTTTGATTTATACCTGCTGACTCAAAACTAGTTTTAAAATTAACAGATACATTTCCTATAGGTTCTATTGATACTTTTAACTGAGGTCCATACTTGGCTAGTATAGGACTTTTTAAAGCAGTTCCTATTGGTATATATGCTGTTGTAGTTTTTACTTGTTTTAATTCATTCTGTATTTCTAATGCAACATCTGATGCTATTTGATTCATTAAAATAGTATTTGATTGTATCATAGATATTTTACCTTGAGAATCTAATTTTGTATATATTAAGTCTGAGTAATCTATTTTGTCTTTAACAATTTCACCAACTGCTTTATTTATAGATCTATTGGCAAGCTCTATAGCTTTGGTTTCAGCAAGAACTGTAATAGTTGGTCTAAGACTATTATCAACATATATAAAACTTCCTATAAATACAGATACTATAAATATCATTATAAATGTAACTATAATTCTTTTAAAATCTCCTAATTTGGAGTCTATTAATCTTTTCCCCAAAATAATCCCCCTTATTATTTTATGTTAGAGTGTATTATAGTATTTTCTTATTTTTAAATATTTTATATCTTATATACATCTTCCACATATTTTTAGTATATAAGTAAAAAATAATTAATAGTATAAATTTAGGATAGATATATAAAGTTACATGCATTCTATTTTATGTATTAATTAGAAAATAATGAGTATATGTGGTATAATATTGCATTAGGTAAGGAGGTTAAGCTTAATGAGTAATGATAACAATGGAAATAACAATAAAATAAGAAGAAAAAAAGTAAGTTCTTCTAATAGTAAAAGTACTACTTCTAAAAGTACTAACTCTAATTCTCCTAAAACTAAGTCTTCCAAAACTAAATCTTCTAAAAAGAAAGATAAATTTAAAGCACTTAGAGTAACAGGAATAGTAATTTTAGCTATGCTAGTATGCTTGTCTGCAATAGGAACAGGTTTAGTATTTGCATCCTTAAGAGATGTTAAGCCAGTTACTAAAGCGCTCTTAGATGAAGAGACTTACCGAACAACTGAAATTAGATATGCTAATGGAGAATTATTATCCAATGCTCCTAGTGTAAATAAAAAAGACCCTATTAAAATCGATCAGATGCCAAAGGATATAATAAATGCAGTTGTTTCAATTGAAGACGAAAGATTTTATGAACATAATGGTGTAGACATAAAAGGGTTGTTAAGATCTGTTGTCAAGACTTTATCAGGTAATAAACAAGGTGGTAGTACAATACCTATGCAGGTATCTAAAATGTTACTAACTACAGATAAGCAAACTTTAACTCGTAAAATCAAGGATATCTATTATGCTTATGAAATGAGTAAAACTCTAACTAAAAATGAAATTCTTGAGGCTTACTTAAATAACTTTTTCGTAGGTAGAGGTCTTGCAGGGGTGCAAGCTGGTGCAAACGGATACTTTAGCAAAGATGCAAAAGACCTTACACTTTCCGAGTGTGCGCTGCTAGCAGGATCTACAAAAAATCCATCAAGTTATGCTGCTTATGCAAGTTCTAAACTTGACGGAACAGAAGAGAAAAGTGATGTAGAATCTAGACTCTTATTCTATATTAATACTGCTGATGATAATCTTGATGATCCTACGCAAGTTGAACTTGATATGGTTGATAAATTAAATGAATGGGGATTAATACCTAGCCAAGATACATATAAACAATTAAAATCAGGAACTATGGTTGTAAGAAAAGCTGTTAGCAACCCAAAAGCCATAGAAAGAAGAAACATTGTTTTAGGAAAAATGTTAGAGCTTGGATATATTTCTCAATCAGAATATAATGAAGCCGTAGCTGAACCTATAAATATAAAACTACCTAAAGCTGCAGATAAAGTATCATCTTCAGTAGAAGATCTTATAGAATATAAAGTAATAGACGCTTTAGTTGAACAAGGACATACAAAAGATGAAGCTTATAATATGTTCTATAATGGTGGTTTAAGAATAGATACTACAATAGATCCAACTATGCAAGAAACTTTAGAAAAAGAATATGAAAATGATAACAACTTCCCTAATTCTAGAGTTGATTCTGATGGATCACATCAGCCTCAATCTTCTATGGTTATTTTAGATTACAGGACTGGTCAAATAAAAGCTTTAGTAGGTGGTAGACATATTACAGGAAGAAAAACCTTAAACAGAGCAACTACACCTCAGCAACCTGGTTCTACCATAAAGCCTTTATCTGTATATACTCCAGCCATAGATACTTTAAAAATAACTCAATCCACTGCTGTAAGTGATGCTATGGGCGGATATAAGTTTAAGGATAATAATAGATGGAATCCTAAAACTACTACAAGTGGTTCAGGTTCTATGAGTTTACGTAAAGCTTTAGCATATTCTTCTAATACAATTGCCGCCAAAACTGCAGAAATGTTAGGTAGCACTTATGAAGAATGTGTAGATATAATGATTGGCTACTTAAGAGAGTTTGGTATAACAACTCTACAATCCGATTCAATGGATAGATCATTCGCATCTTTAACTCTTGGAGGTATGTCTCAAGGTGTCTCTCCACTTGAAATGGCTGCAGCTTATGGTACTTTAGCTAATGGAGGTACTTATATAGAACCAACAATATTTACTACAATTTCTACTTATGATGGTCAACTTATAGTAAAAAATACACCAGAAGAACATAGGGTTGTAGATGCTGAAGTAGCTTATGTGTTAACTGATATGCTACAAGCAGTTGTTACAGAAGGTACTGGAAAAAAAGCTGCATTATCAAACGGAATGCCAGTTGCTGGTAAGACAGGTACGACTAATAACTCTTTAGATGCATGGTTTGTGGGATATACTCCTTACTATGTTGGTGCTACTTATATTGGTGATGATGCTGGTAGAAAAAATCCAAACGGTAATACAATCTCTAGAAAAAGTATTTCTGGTGGTAGTGGATCTGCAGCGAAGCTATGGTCTACAGTAATGGATAAAATCCACAAAAATTTAACTAAAACTAAATTTAAAGTCCCTAAAAATATATACTTTGCAAGAATAAACTTAATAGATGGTGGAAGATCTTCTTCTGGTTCTAATGCTGCATTTATAACAGGAACAGGACCAAGCAGATATACTTCTCAATCAACTAAGCCATCAAAAACTGAAGAAAATAATTCTCAAACAGAAACTCCGACTACACCAGAAGCTCCGACTACACCAGAAACTCCGACTACACCAGAAACTCCTACTACACCGGAAACTCCTACTACACCGGAAGTTCCTACTACACCGGAAGCTCCTACTACACCGGAAGTTCCAGCTACACCAGAAGCTCCGGCTACACCAGAAGCTCCGGTACAGTAAAATTAACCATAAAAATAGGCAATCTATATTTTAAGATTGCCTATTTTTTATTATTTAAGAATTATAAAGTATATATACTATTTAATCAAGGCTTTGCCTTTGGAGTAAATACTACTGCCATAATATAACCAAAAAATATAGCGGCAGCTATGCCTCCTGCACCAGCTACTGTCCCTCCTGTAAAAACTCCTAATAGTCCATCTTTAGCTATAGCTGTCTTTACTCCATTAGCCAATAAGTATCCAAAACCTATTATAGGTACAGTTGCGCCTGAGCCTCCAAAATCAACAATATGTTCATAAATACCTAAGAAAGTTAAAATTACACCACTTGTAACATAAGTAACCATTATGTATGGATTTTGTATTTTAAAGTAATCCATCATTATTTGCGCAATTAAGCAAATAACGCCACCTACAAAAAATACCTTTATATAATCTAGTAACACTTTAATTCACTCCTAATCATTTTCAATCACTACTGCATGTGCAACACATGGTATTGTTTGTTTTTGTAGTGTACTAGTTGGTGATAATAGTGCACCTGTAGATACTAACATTACCTTATTAAATTCTTTATTTAATAACTTCTGATAAATATATCCTGCAAATACAGTTGCTGAACAGCCACATCCACTACCACCACAATGTACATCTTGTTCTTCTAAATCAAATATTTCTATACCACAATCAGTATATACATTTGATATATCAATTCCTTTTTCTTTTAATAGATCTTCTGTTATTTGCTTTCCTAATAGTCCTAAATCTCCAGTCGCTATAATATCAAAACTATTTGGATCATCCTTAGTATCATTAAAATATGAATATATTGTATCTATAGCTGCTGGTGCCATAGCTGCTCCCATATTATTTCCATCATCAATACCTTTATCTATTACCTTTCCAACAGTTACATATCTCACTTTGGGTCCCTTTTCATTTGGAGCTATTAATACTGAACCTGCTCCTGTTACAGTCCATTGAGCTGTCATTGGCTTTTGATTTCCTAATTCTAAAGGAAATCTAAATTGTCTCTCTGCTGTACAGTAATGACTTGAAGTTCCTGATAATATTAAATCTGCAAAACCTCCATCGATAAGCATTGCACTCAAGCACATTCCTTCTGCCATAGTTGAGCAAGCTCCGTATATACCAAAAAAAGGTACACCAAGTTCTCTTGCAGCAAATGATGCAGGGAGTATTTGATTTATTAAATCGCCACCTAAAAGATAATTTACATCCTCTAGTTTTTTATCTGCTTTTTTTACTGCCATTTGCATAGCAGTCTGAACCATTTTACTTTCAGCTAGCTCCCAAGATTTTTCTCCATATAAATCATCTTGTAAGACAAGATTAAAATAATCTTTTAGCGGTCCTTGTCCTTCTTTAGGTCCTACTACAGATGCTGCAGATATTATAGTTGGGTTATTTTGTAACCTTACAGTTCTTTTTCCTACTCTCTTATTCGCCATATTTTCATCTCCTTATTTTATAAGAGTAAAAATATAATAGAAAAATCCACATATAATAGATGATCCTATTCCATATACTAATACTGGTCCTGCAATTTTAAATAAATTAGCTCCAACACCTAATACAAATCCTTCTCTTTTATACTCCATTGCTGGAGATACTATAGAATTAGCAAATCCCGTTATAGGTATTATTGATCCAGCTCCGGCTCTCTTACCTATTAAATCATATACACCTAATCCAGTTAAAAGAGCACCTATAAATATCAGTGTTATAGAAGTTGCTGTTGATGCTGGTATCTTGTCTAAATTTCCTACTTTTAAATATAAATCATTGATTATTTGTCCTATTACACAAATAATTCCACCAACGATAAATGCTAATGTATAGTTTTTTAAATATTTTGGCTTAGGGCTAATTTCATCTACATATTTTTTATAATCTTTACCCAACTTTTTATCCTCCTTGTATTATTTTCCATCCTATAAAGGAGCCTATAACTTTTCCTATTAACAAAGATATTATTATATATTTTAAATATAGAGTTGGTATTTTTAATCTTCTTGATACTATTGGTATATAATCTAATATTTCAGCTAATCCAGAGCTTAAAAAACCTACAAATACACCATATGCTAGACCAAATACTAAAACACCAATTTTACCTATCGATATATGTATATTTTGAATCGATATTAAAGCTCCAAGAAAAGTACCTATTACTAGTATTTTTTCATAAAAATTCACAAATGACCTTGTATTACTTATCTGTGACATTCTTGGTATTATACCAACTAGTATCAATAATGCAATCACTCCAGAACCTACCATTATTCCTGATGATAATCCAAAAATTATTAAAAATAACTTCACATTTAATCCTCTTTACTTAGTATTCCTTAGTTCATTTTCAATTTCTTTATTTAAAGATTTCATTTTTAAATCTAAAGGGCTTGGTTCATTTTTTGCATATGTAGGAATAAACTTATTAAAAAAAAGTGCAACTCCTACCCCTATACCAATAGAATATGGTATTTGAAAATATGGTAGATACTTTTTAGGATTTTTAGTTAATGCATTTACCATAGTACTTTGAGATTGTACCATATTTACATCAGCGTGAAAGTTCATTATTCCCATTACAGATCCCATAAGAACTACTATAGATACCAATAAAACCCTTAGATATTTAGTTCTATCTTTTTTATTGTCATTGAAAAATATTACTATATCATCAGTTTTTAAAAATGTTATGTGTGCTGTAGATATCTTTTTCTTTACTTCGTCAATTACTTCACCTATATGTATAACATCATAGTTTGAATCTTTTTTTTCATAAGTTCTTATACATATATTTCCTATTTTTTCTTCATACTCTTTTGGATATATACAATAAATATCTTTTAAATAAATATTTTGTGTAGTAAAGTTAAATGGCTTTAACTTTATGGGTATTAAGTAAATATCTTCCATATAAGACCTCCCTTTTATTTATTATGTCTTAAATAAAAAAAAATAAACCCTTAATCTAAACTTAAATTAAGGATTTATTTTAATTAACTAATATATGATCTTAGCTTTGACAATACTTTTTTCTCTATTCTAGAAACTTGAACTTGAGATATGTTTAATAATTCTCCAATTTCACTTTGAGTTCTATCTTCAAAATATCTTAACATTATTATTTGTCTTTCTCTTTTTTCTAGTTTCCCAAGTACCTCTTTAAGTAAGAGGTTTTCTACAACTTTTTCTTCTTCACTTTCTCCCTTTTGACTTATCTTATCTATAAGGCATATTGGAGACCCCTCTTCTTCATGAATTACACCATGTAAATATTCAACAGAAAAATTAGATTCCATTGCCATTACTAAATCTTCTTTTTCAACATCTAATTCTTTAGCTAATTCATCTATACTTGGCTCTCTTCCTAGTTTTTTGCTTAAAATCTCACTTGTTGTTTTTGCTTTTATTGCTATTTGCTTTAGAGATCTAGATACTTTTACCATACCATCATCTCTTAAGTATCTTTTTATTTCACCTAAAATCATAGGAACTGCATATGTAGAGAATTTCACATTAAACCTTGAATCAAATTTATATATAGCTTTAATTAATCCTATAGACCCTAATTGGAATAAATCATCTCTATCATAACCTATGTTTAAGAATTTTGATACAACACTTCTAACTAAACCTAAATTATTTTCTATTAGTATTTCTTTAGCCTCTTCATCGCCTGCACGTTGAACTTTATCTATCAAATCAAGCGTTTCTTCATGGCTAAGTAATGTTCTTTTTTCTTGTTTATTTGCAGTTATCCCCATAATAAAACCTCTATTCTTTTTGGTCTTTATTCAGGCAAGTTTATTTTTTTTGTCATAACTACTTTTGTCCCTTCATCCTTTATTGAACTTACCGTTACATCATCCATAAAACTTTCCATAACAGTGAATCCCATTCCTGATCTTTCAAGTTCTGGTTTTGATGTGTAAAGTGGTTGCATAGCCATTGAAATATCTTCTATACCATGTCCTCTATCTTCTACTACTACTTTTATAGTACTTTTATTTATTTCACATCTTAAATATACAAATTTTGAATCATCTTCATCATACCCATGTATAATAGAATTTGTAACAGCCTCTGATACAGCAGTTTTTATATCTGCTAGTTCATCTAATGTCGGGTCCAATTTTGCAGCAAAAGATGCAACTATAACTCTTGCTAAGCTTTCATTTTCAGACTTTGCAGAAAATTTTACTTCCATAATATTATTCATAATATATTCCCCCTTACAAAGAACTTGCTACTTCTTCATATGTATCGTAAATGTTAATTATTTTATTCATACCTGATAAATTAAATATTTTTTTTACTCTATCATTTACATTTACTACCGATACTTTTCCACCTTCACTAGAAATTTTCTTGTATCTTCCTATAATTACACCTATACCAGATGAATCCATAAATCTAATATTTTTAAAATCAAATATTATATTCTTTATTGATTTAGAATCTAATATTATATCTATCTCATCTCTAACTTCATTAGTTATATGGTGATCCAATTCACTAGTCAAAAATTCTATAACTAGATTTTTCTGTTCTAAAGAACATCTTATCATTAGTATTCCCCCTTATCTTCTCTAAAAGTATTAACCTATTATGAATTCTATAGAAGTAACGCTTCTCCTTCAATGAAATTTAACTACTTTTGTTTTATTATGTCTGCAAAGTTTTTATTATATATATTTACCTCAATTTATATATTTTTTATCTTTCGATTAAAGGTTTGCAACATCACTATTTTTTATACCTTTATTATTTTCCATTTTTTAGTTGATGCATACCTTAATATTCCTTTTATCCTTTAAATTTTCTCAAAATAAAAGGAGTACCAAATAGGTACTCCTAATTAATTACTTCTTTTTTCTATTAGCTCTTTCTATATTTATCTTATTTCCTTTTATCTTTATATCTTTCATTTTTTCTAATACTTTTTTAGCATTTTGCTTAGGCACCTCAACGAAAGTATACTTATCATATATATCTATTGTTCCAACTAGTTTACCAGGTATTCCAGCTTCTCCAGCTATAGCCCCTAATATATCCTTAGCTTGAACTCTTTGATTTCTACCAACATTTATAAATAGTCTTATCATACCTTCGCTAGCTCCAGTATCTCTTGACTTAGAACGACCTTCTTTGCGAGTTCTTGATGGTTCTTCAACTATTTCTTGTTTTTCTTCATCTCCTAAAGCTATCTTTAAAAGAGCTGCTGCTATATCTACTACACCGTACTCAGATTCCGATTCTGAGCAGAAGTTTTCTAACCATTGTATTTGTTTAGTTAAATGACCTGCTTCTACAACTTCTTTAACTTGATTGAAGAATGTACTTACCTTCTTTTCTTCAACATCTGCAACTGATGGTATATCATGCTTAACTAATTTTGTTTTAGTATATCTTTCTATATCTCTCATTTTTCTCATTTCTTTTCCGAATACAAATGAGAATGATATACCATTTCTACCTGCTCTACCTGTTCTACCTATTCTGTGTACATAGTACTCTTCATCTTGAGGTAAATCATAATTAAATACAGCTTCAACATCGTCAACATCTATACCTCTAGCTGCAACATCTGTAGCTACTAATATATCTATTGTTCCATTTCTAAATTTATCCATTACTATATCTCTTTGAGTTTGCTTTAAGTCCCCATGTAATGCATCTGCAAAGTATCCTCTAGCTTGTAAATCGCTAACTAATTCATCTGCACCCTTTTTTGTGTTACAGAAAACTACAGATAATTTAGGGTTGTATACATCTATTAATCTACTTAATACTTCTAATTTGTTAGCCGATCTTGTTTCTATATAGTATTGCTTTATATTAGGAACTGTAAGTTCTTTTCTAACAACTTTTATATGTTCTGGGTTCTTTTGATATTTTTTAGTTAACTCTAATATACCTTTCGGCATAGTCGCTGAGAAGAAAGTAGTTTGTCTTTCTTCTGGAGTTTTACTTAGAATCATCTCTATATCTTCCCTGAATCCCATATCTAACATTTCATCAGCTTCATCTAATATAACCATTTTTACATTATCCATTTTTAATGTTTTACGGTTTATATGGTCTATAACACGCCCTGGAGTACCTATTACGATTTGAACTCCACCCTTTAATGCTTTTATTTGTCTTTCTATTGGTTGTCCACCGTATACAGGTAAACTTTTTATTCCGTGCATGTATTTACCTATTTTTCTTATTTCAGTTGAAACTTGTATTGCAAGCTCTCTAGTCGGACAAAGTACTACTGCTTGTAAATTTTTCTCTTCAGGATTAATCATTTCTAATACTGGTATACTGAATGCTGCTGTTTTCCCCGTCCCTGTTTGAGCTTGTCCGATAACATCTTTCCCCGATAAAATCACAGGTATAGACTGTGATTTTATCGGAGATGGTTCTTCAAATCCCATTTCTATTACAGCTCTTTTTATATCATCACTTATTGGTAAATCTTCAAATTTTATTATATTCATATGTTGCTTCCTTTCCGTTATCATTTTATCTAACCTATCCATTATATATTTATTTCAGATAATATGCAATTAATATTTTCTCCTTCACATATGTATAATATTCAAGATGATATAAAATATATTTCTTATTATATGTACATAGTATATAAAATTCCTATATAAATTAAATAAACAATAAGCATTATCAAGCCTTGAAATCTATATAACTTATTCTTTTTAATAGTTGGTAATATCAATATAAGTAATAACACTATCATAAATGGAAAATCAATTCTCATATTTTGAGATAATATAGGTATATCATTTGGTATAGATGATATACCTATTACAGATACTATATTTAATATATTTGCACCTAATATATTTCCAACAGATATTGCATGATGATTTTTCTTTATTGCAGTTAATGATGATACTAATTCAGGTAAAGATGTTCCAAGTGCTATAACTGTAAGGCTTATAACTCCTTGAGGAACTCCAATCCACTCGGCTATTATTACACCATTATCTACTAATAGCCTAGAACCTAGTACCATCATAATTAACCCTAATGCAAAAAGTAAAACTATCTTTACCCATTCACCTAAATTATTATTTCCTTTAACTTTAGATGTATTATTTATCCTAGATTTGCTTCCCTTTTCAACTACACTTTTATAATTCGAATACATATATATAGCAAGCATAGTTAAAAGTAGTATTGAATCTATTTTTGTTATACTCTTATCTATTCCTAATAATAGCAATAATATAACACAAATTAATAGCAAGACAGATTTAGAAAAAAACATCTTCTTATCAACACTAAAAGGACTTATAAATGCTACTAGCCCTAAAACTAACCCTGTATTGCAAATAATAGATCCTACTGCATTTCCTAAACTCATTGTAGTATGCCCATCTAAAGAGGCAAATAAGGATACAGTAAGTTCCGGCAATGTAGTAGCAAAACTTACTATAGTAGCCCCTAATATAATTTCTGATATCTTTGTTTTCTTTCCTATATCTACTGTACAGTTTATAAAAATGTCAGCTCCTTTTGTAATTAATACAAATCCAATTAAAAATAATATTATTTTAATAAACATATACAAGCACCCCCTTATATTAATAAGTATTCAGTAGGCAAATATATATGCTATTCTTTTAACTTATGTAAAAATAATTTATAGTTATAAGTTTTAAAGATATAATATCTGGGTATATATTTTAATGTAAAAACATTAAATAAATTTAATCATCATAATACAATATTATATATATTTTTTATGTATACAAAATACGAGTCATATGTTATTATTATATTGTTAAAATTTATCTAGCTAGATTTAATATAAATATAACAAACTCAAAAAAATTATTTTAAAACCTTAACTAAGGAGGCTATTCAAATGAATGCATGGCAAGGATTTAAAGAAGGTAGATGGACTAAGGAAATAGATGTTAGAGGGTTCATCCAAGCAAACTACACTCCATATGAAGGAGATGACTCTTTCTTAGCTGGTGCTACTGAAAACACTAAGCAATTATGGGAAGAAGTAATGGAATTATTCAAAAAAGAAAGAGAAAATGGTGGTACTCTTGATGTTGATACTAAAACAGTATCAGCTATAGATGCTTATGCACCTGGATATATAAATAAAGATAAAGAAACAGTTGTAGGTTTACAAACTGATGCTCCTTTAAAAAGAGCTATAATGCCAGAAGGTGGAATAAGAATGGTTGAAAGTTCTTGTGAAGCTTATGGATTCAAGTGTGACCCATTAGTAAGTGAAATATTCACTAAGTATAGAAAAACTCATAACCAAGGTGTTTTCGATGCTTATACTACTGAAATGAGAGCTGCTAGAAAATCTGGTATAATAACTGGTCTTCCAGATGCTTACGGAAGAGGAAGAATAATAGGTGACTACAGAAGAGTTGCTTTATACGGTGTTGATAGATTAATAGAAGACAAAAACGAGCAAAAACTTTCTTTAGAAGTTTCTTGCATGGATGAAGATACAATAAGATTAAGAGAAGAAATATCTGATCAAATAAAAGCTTTACAAGCATTAAAGAGAATGGCTGAATCTTACGGATTCGATATATCTAAGCCAGCTACTAACTCAAGAGAAGCTGTACAATGGTTATACTTTGCTTACTTAGCAGCTATAAAAGATCAAAATGGTGCTGCTATGTCAATAGGTAGAACTTCTACTTTCTTAGATATATACTTCGAAAGAGATTTAAAAGCTGGAACTATAACTGAAGAAGAAGTTCAAGAATTAATGGACCACTTCGTTATGAAATTAAGAATGGTTAAATTCTTAAGAACTCCTGACTACAATGAATTATTCTCTGGAGACCCAACTTGGGTAACTGAATCAATCGGTGGTATGGGTGTAGATGGTAGAACGTTAGTAACTAAAAACTCATTCAGAGTTTTAAATACTCTTTACACTCTAGGACCTTCTCCAGAACCAAACTTAACAGTACTTTGGTCAAAAGATTTCCCACAAGGATTCAAAGACTTCTGTTCTAAAGTATCTATAGATACAAGTTCAGTTCAATACGAAAACGACGACTTAATGAGACCTTACTGGGGAGATGATTACGGTATAGCTTGTTGTGTATCTGCAATGAGAATAGGTAAGCAAATGCAATTCTTCGGAGCTAGAGTTAACTTAGCTAAAACTTTATTATACGCTATAAACGGTGGGGTTGACGAAAAATCAGGTGCTCAAGTAGGACCAAGATTCGAGCCAATAATGGATGAATACTTAGATTACGATAAAGTAATGGAAAGATTCGAACCATTCACTGATTGGTTAGCAAACTTATATGTAAATACATTAAATGTAATCCACTACATGCATGATAAGTACTCTTATGAAGCATTAGAAATGGCTTTACATGATAGAGATGTATTCAGAACTATGGCTTGTGGTATAGCTGGTTTATCAGTTGCTGCTGACTCATTATCTGCTATAAAATACGCTAAAGTTAAAACTATAAGAAACGAAGCTGGTGTAGCTGTTGACTTCGAAATAGAAGGAGACTATCCAAAATACGGAAACAACGATGATAGAGTTGACGAAATAGCTGTATACTTAGTTGAATCTATGATGAACAAAATAAGAAAGAACAAAACTTACAGAAATTCTGTTCATACTCAATCAGTATTAACAATAACTTCAAACGTTGTTTACGGTAAGAAAACTGGTAACACTCCATGTGGTAGAAGAGCTGGTGCTCCATTCGCTCCAGGAGCAAACCCAATGCACGGAAGAGATAATAGTGGTGCTTTAGCTTCATTAGCATCTGTTGCAAAATTACCATATGAGCATTCTCAAGATGGTATATCTAATACTTTCTCTATAGTACCTGGTGCTTTAGGAAAAGATATGAATGAAAGAGTTAGAAATCTTTCTTGTATGATGGATGGATACTTCACAGATGGAGCTCATCACTTAAACGTTAACGTATTTGATAGAGCTACTCTAGAAGACGCTATGGAACATCCAGAAAAATATCCTCAATTAACTATAAGAGTTTCAGGATATGCTGTTAACTTTATAAAGTTAACTAAAGAACAACAATTAGACGTTATAAACAGAACATTCCACGGAAAAATGGCTTAATTTATAATTTCTAAATAATTTATAAACTTAAATTCTTGCATCAGAGTTTTCAAGTTTACAATCAGTCAATCAAAGTATATTATTTTTCAGAGTGTAAGTCTCATCAACTTACACTCTCTTTTTTTATTAACATAATCTTATTTTATCCAAATCTAATACATTTATTCTTTATTATTTTTTACCTTTCTCTACTTTCCACATTATCTTATTAATACGTTACCTTAACCTGTTATATAGTATATAAATTTAGTTTTATTCTTAATATCTGGGGTATTATTATAATATAAAAATAAAATAATTAATCATAAATTTATATAGACTTAAAACAAGTAATATCATATAATTTAATTATATTGTTTTGTATACAGTATATTAAATTCTATCGGAATAATTTTAATTAAAATCAACTTAGAGGTGACTATTATGATAAAAGGAAGAGTTCATTCAATAGAGACATTTGGAACAGTAGATGGTCCGGGAATAAGATTTATATTATTTATGCAAGGATGCGCATTAAGATGTAAGTATTGTCACAATAGAGATACTTGGGATACAAAATTAGGAAAAGAATATACAACAGATGAAATAATTACTCAAGCTTCAAAATACAAATCATATATGAATGCTTCAGGGGGAGGAATAACTGTATCGGGTGGTGAAGCAACTTTACAACCTGAGTTTTTAAATGAGTTATTTGTTAAAGCTAAAGAAAATAAAATACACACTTGTTTAGATACATCTGGATTTGTAAATATTGATGTTATAGATCCTATATTAGATAATACTGATCTTGTATTACTTGATTTGAAGCATATGATAGAAGAAGAATCAAAAGATTTAACTGGTGTTGGAGTTGAAAAATCACTTAAGTTAGCTAAACATTTAGATGAAAGAAATATACCGGTTTGGATAAGACATGTATTAATTCCAGGTATAACAGATACTAAAGAAAACTTAGAAGCTCTAGGTGAATTTGTATCTAAACTTAATAATGTAGAAAGATTTGAATTCTTACCATATCATTCTCTAGGTGTTCATAAGTGGGAAGCCATGGGATTAAATTATGAATTAAAAAATATTGAAGATGCTACTAGTGAAGATGTTGCTAAAGCTAGCGAAATAGTAGAAAAATTCGGTGTTAAAGTATTCAACAATAAATCTAAATAAATCATAAAAGGACTATCTTAAATGTAAGATAGTCTTTTTATAATATGATTCTCTTTTGCTATAAATTTATATAATAACTATCTATTCTCTTTAATAGTACACTGCTATTAAGTTTTATAATTTTTTATTATATTTAAGTAATGTAAAATTATTTTAACAAAAAATCCATTATAATAAATAATCATTATAATGGATTTTATTTATATTAAAACTCTATATCTTCAACTTCTATATTATCTATTGCATCTTGTATTAACTTTTCTACATCTAATGCATTTTCAGATCTTTCAATTCTATCTAGCTTAGGTTTTGTAACTGGTTTCTTAGGTGAAAACACTGTACAACAGTCCTCTTCTGGTAATATAGATGTTTCGAATGTTCCTATTTTTTGTGCTATATCTATTATCTCAGTTTTATCCATAGCTATAAGCGGTCTAAATACCGGCATACTTACTGATGCATTTGTACAAGTTAAGCCTTGTATTGTTTGAGATGCAACTTGTCCTATACTCTCTCCTGTAACTAATGCATCACAATGTCTACTCTCTGCCACCTGTTGTGCTATTCTCATCATAAATCTTCTTGAAATTATAGTCATTTCCTCATCTTTACAATTTAAACCTATAGCCTTTTGTATTTCTAACATATTTACTTTATGAAGTCTTACTCTACCACAATACTTAGATAAAATTTGAGCTAAATCTCTAACCTTCTCCTGTGATTTTTCACTAGTGAAAGGATAACTATGGAAATGTATACATTCTAATTCCATACCTCTCTTAGCCACCATCCACGATGCTACTGGAGAATCTATACCTCCTGATAAAAGTGACATTGCTCTACCATTAGTTCCTAACGGTAGTCCTCCATAACCTGGAATTGTATCACTATATACCATTACATGATTTTGTCTTAATTCACAATGTATTTTTACTTCTGGATTTCTAACATCTACTGCTATTTTATCCTTTACTTGAGATACTAGGTATCCACCTATATCTAAACTCATCTCTTGAGAAGTTAGCTTAAAGTCTTTATCTCCTCTTCTTGAATCAACTTTAAAAGATTTATATCCCTGGTCTATTTTTTCTTCTAACATTTTTAATGCTAACTCTTTTAATAAATTGTAGTCTTTTTCTGCTCTTACAGCTGGACAAACTCCAACTATACCAAATACTTTTCTAACTTCCTCTACTATTTCTTCATAATCATATCCATCTAAATCAACGTATATTCTTCCATATTCCTTGTATACATTAAACTTTCCTATAGGCTTTAATATATTTTTTACATTTTTTATAAGCTTATTTTCAAATATATATCTGTTTTTGCCCTTTACACCTATTTCTCCGTACTTAACTATTAATATATTATACAATTTTTCCACCTCTTAACTTAATTTTGTCATTCTTAAATTGATTATCTTCTTCTCATTATCATTCTTAAATCACTTACTGATTCTTTAACTACTTTAACCGCTTCTTTTATTTCTTCTTCTGTATTTAAATCTGATAAACTAAATCTTATCGCACCTTCTATTTCTTGAGGAGAAAGTCCCATAGCATTTAATACATGACTACCTTTTTTCTTAGATGAACAAGCAGATCCAGTAGATACATACACACCTTTTTGTTCTAGATAATGAAGTAGCACTTCTCCTTTTATTCCATAAAAAGTAACATTTAATATATGGCAAACTCCATCTTCTGGAGAGTTTAATTTTATATTTTCTATATTTTCTATTATCTCTCTTTTTAATAAATCTCTTAGATTTTTTATTTTTTCTATTTTACCATCTAAATCTTCATTTATTATTCTTATAGCTTCTCCTAAGCCATATATACCTGGTGTATTTTCTGTCCCAGATCTTATTCCTATTTCTTGTCCCCCACCAGTTAAAATAGGCTTTATTCTATTATTTTCTCTAACATACATGAAACCTATTCCTTTTGGTCCATGTACCTTATGACCACTAACACTCATAAAATCTATATTATATTTTGATGGTTTAAAGTTTATCTTAGCATAAGATTGAACAGCATCTACATGTAAGAATACCTTGTCCTTTAATGTTTTAAGATGTTTGCCGATCTCCTGTATTGGTTGTATGCTACCAACTTCATTATTAACATGCATTATTGTAACTAAGCAAGTTGTTGGCTTTAATGCATTTTTAAACTCTTCTATATCTATTTTACCATCTTTATCAACTTCTAAATATGTAACTTCACAACCTTCAGATTCTAAATCCTTTAGAGTATTTAATACCGATGGATGCTCTATAGTAGTAGATATTATATGGTTTTTTCTTTTTTTATTTAAAGCTACAATACCTCTTATTATGGTATTGTTAGACTCTGTTCCTCCAGATGTAAAGTATATTTCTTTATCTTTTATACCTAGAGTTCTAGCTATACTTTGCCTTATATTTTTTATATTCTTTTCAACTTCTACACCTTTTCTATGTAAAGAAGATGGATTTGCATAGTCTGTATTAAGCGCATAAACCATTTTATCTATAACTTCTTTATATGGCTTCGTTGTAGCACTATTGTCTAAATATATATCCATACATTGCACCAACTTTCTATTTATATACATTTTATTATTTATTTTACCAACTTCATCTATTAATTATCAAAAATATTAAAAATTCAATTTATATAAATATCTTTTATAAAATCGTATCTATTTATTATATCATTAAATTTTTTATTTTTTAACATATAATAAATTTTTCATTACATAAAAATATTATCTACACTACAAAGATGTAATATTTTTGATATTCTTGTAAAAAACTATTGATTAAACTGTCGAACTTTGTTATTATAAATATATGGTTATCCCCCTGATAACCTTAGTAAAATCTCTATTCCCAATACCCCTTTAAATGAATAATTTATATTCATTTATGGCCTACTTCACGATCGGATGCGAAGTAGGTTTTTTTATTTTATATTTTTTCATATTTTTTTGAAAAACTATTGATTTTAGTGTCGAACTTTGTTATTATAAATACATGGTTATCCCCCTGATAACCTTAATTAAAATCTCTATTCCCAATACCCCTTTTGAACGGATAGACTTTATATCCATTATTGTTAAGTTGACAACGGAAGTCAATTTAGCGAAAAAAGAGCTTCCCCAAGCTCTTTTTTTTATATTTTTTTAACGCTAGACTTAAATAGTTTTTTTTTGATATAATTTATATATATATATTTATTTATATGTTTTTAAATAAAAAAATGTAAAATAATTGTATTTGTTTTTTAATATAAAAGGTGGGTGATATTGTAATGAATAAGAAAAAAGTCGCTATAATATTTACTGGTGGTACTATTTCTATGACAGTAGATGAAAATGTTGGTGCAGCAATTCCTACTCTATCAGGAGAACAAATAATGTCAATGGTTACAAACATAGACAAAGTTGCTGATATCGAAGTATTTAATTTTGCTGAAATACCTGGACCTCATATGACGCCAGAAAGATTAATAGAATTAAAGCATTACATTAATAATTTACTTGAAAGAGAAGATATTTGCGGTGCTGTTATAACTCATGGTACTGATAGTTTAGAAGAAACTGCTTACTTCCTAGATTTAACTATATCTAGTGAAAAACCAGTTATAGTTACTGGAGCCATGAGAAGTAGCTCTGAACTTGGATATGATGGGCCTAGCAATTTATCTGCAGCAGTTTGTACAGCTATATCTGATAAAGCTGTTGGAAAAGGTGTACTTATAGTTTTAAACAATGAGGTTTTATTAGCTTCTGAAGCAACTAAAACTGATACATTAGCCTTAAATACTTTTAAATCATTAAGTAAAGGCCCATTAGGTTTAATTGACTGCAATGAATTAGTACTATTTAAGAATACTGAAGAAAGAACAATAATAGATACTGATAAAGTTGAAACAAAAGTTGCTTTAATCAAATCTGGAATTGGAATGAATGATGACTTTATAAAGTTTGCAGCTGATAGCGGTTATAAAGGAATTATAATTGAAGCAATGGGTAGAGGTAATGTACCTCCTAAAATGTATGAAGGTGTTAAATATGCTAGAGAAAAAGATATCCCCGTTGTTATAGTTTCTAGATGCCATTCAGGTAGAGTCTTTGATAGTTATGGTTATTTAGGTTCTGGTAGAGATTTAAGAAATATCGGATGTATATTCGGTGGAGAACTTCCAGGTCAAAAAGCTAGAATAAAACTTATGTTAGCACTTGGAAAGACTGATAATTTAGACGAAATAAAAGATTTCTTTGAAAAAGGAATATATTATTAAAATAAAAAAGGGGTTATCTCTTAATAGAGATTAACCTCTTTATATTTTCCATATTATTCTCTTTGTTAAACATACCTTTGAATTTAACGCTCTATCTCTATCTTTAAATCTTATTTTGATAGAATCACCATTCTTTTCTACTATGGTACCTTCTTTAAATTTTTTGTGATATATTTTATCTCCTATACTTATACTATCCATTTCTTTTTTAGTTGGAGCTTTTATATCTTCTACAAACCTTGATTTAGAAACTCTTTTACCATACTTATTAACTGGCGAACTTATACATATATTTTCTTCCGCTCTAGTTATTGCTACATACATAAGTCTTCTCTCTTCTTCTATTTGATCATTTTTCTTTGCTTCATCATCTATATCATAAGATTTTTCATGTGGTATTGTCCCTTCATTAGCACCTATAATATAAACATTTTTAAACTCTAATCCTTTTGCGCTGTGCATAGTTGTAAAAATAACACCATCTGTTTCTTTGTTATTTTTATTATCTACTAATTCAGACTTTACTCTTTCTATATGCTCTAAATATTCTTGTATAGTTTTAAAGTTTGTAGCTGAACTTTCAAGCTCATTTAGTATTTCTATAAGTCCATTCGTTTTTATTTTTCTATTCGCGCAATAATCCAAAATATATCTATCATAATCTAAAGTTGTTCTAATATATGATATTGCATTTTTAGGACTTAGCCCCTTTACATAACTTATATCTATATCTAAATCATTTATAGTTTTCACTTGCTTAGGATGTAAGTCACACTTATTAATCAATGAATTTATAAAATCCGGTTCATCCTTTATCAAATTTAAATTGTCTTTAGAAATATATCTAAAAGGTTTATTTATAATTCTTATCCAATCTTTATTAGAATTTGGATTAACTCCTATTCTTAAGTAAGCAAGTATGTCTTGAGCAGCCCAGTGGTCATATATAGTAACTATTGAGTCTTTAACTACAAATGGGATTCTCATATCCATAAATACATCAACTAAAGCTCTTGATTGTATATTAGTTCTATATATTACTGCAAAATCAGTATACTCCGTATACATTTCCTGAATCTTATCTTTTATATCTTTTGCTATATATACAGCCTCTTCCTCTGAATCTTCGGGCGAAATATAATTTACCTTAGCACCATTGCCTTGACCACATTTTATAACTTTCTCATATCTATTTGTATTTTTTTCTATTAATCTATTAGCTATATCTATTATTTCACCTTTAGATCTATAATTAATATCCAATAATACTTTTGTTGTATTAGAAAAATACTCTTCAAATTCTAATAAGAAATCTGGTCTAGATCCCCTAAATCCATAGATACTTTGATCTTCATCTCCTACTACAAATATATTATTATTTGGATTTGCTATTAACTTTAATGCTTCAAATTGAACCTTATTTATATCTTGAAACTCATCCACAAGAATATATCTATAAACACTTCTCACTCTATCTAAAGCTGCCTTATTATGTTTTAATAATTCATATGTTTTTATTAACATATCATCAAAGTCTATTTTATTCATTTGTTGTTTGTATTCTTCATAAAAATTATATACCTTTATGAATTCATCATTAGTCAATACCTCTGATTTAAAATCTCTTTTATCCATCAATTCATTTTTCACATATGAAATTTCATTTATAACTTGTCCAATAGTTTCATCATCATCTGAATTTTCTATATTTAATCCCTTTAATATGCTCTTTAATCCAATCCTCTTTGTTTTTTCATCTAGGATACTTTCAATATTATAATTTTCAAAATACCTTAATATCCTAAAAAACACGGAATGAAATGTTCCATATGTAACCTTATTCATTCTAAAGTCATTACTTAAAGCTAATGCTCTATTTTTCATTTCTATAGATGAAGCTTTTGTAAAACTTATTGCAAGTATGCTTGTAGGCTTTATGTTTTTATTTACAATCATATTAGCTATTCTATATGTTATAACTCTAGTCTTTCCTGAACCTGGCCCTGCAAGCACCATACAAGGTCCATCTATGTGTTCTACAGCCTTTAATTGATTTTCATTTAATTTATCTATACTTATCATATACTACCTACCTTGAAGTATTATTTATTTCATTTATAATAATGTTAAGCATATTTGCTTAACCTAATAATTATTATAATATATAATTGGAGAAAGGAGAAATTTTATGGAAGTAATAACTAAAACTTTAGATGAATTAATAGATATACCTCCTAACCATTTTGTATTTGATATAGAAACTACAGGCCTTAACTCAAATTATTGTAAAGTTATTTTGATAGGAATTCTTTTTAATCAAGATAATAAAACTGTTATTAAGCAATTTTTTGCTAATACAGAAGATGATGAAAAAGAACTTCTACTTACTTTTATTAATACTATAAAAAATTATCAAAATCATATTACTTTTAATGGGCTAACTTTTGATATTCCTTTTTTAAATACTAGACTAAAAAAACATAATATCGATTTTTATCTATCTAAAAATGATGATATTGATATCCTTAAACTTATAAGACCCTTTAAGGAAAAACTTTCTCTATCTGATTGTAAACTAAAAACTATAGAAAAATACCTTGGTATTCATAGAGAAGATACCATTTCTGGTAAAGAAAGCATTGATTTATATAAAGATTATTCTGTTAATCAAAATATAGACTTAAAAGAAAAAATACTTCTTCATAATTATGAAGATATTTATTATTTAGGTGTCATTTTTAAAATAAAAGATATTTTAAAACATAAATTAAATGTTTTATGTATAGCTACAAATAATTTATCATTAGAATTAGTTCCAGGATCATTTAAAATATCCAAAAACATACTATCGATTATATATAATACTTTTGAAGGTAACGTATTTAACATAAATATATATAATGATTCATACTCTATAATCTCTGATGAGAAAAATCTAATATTAAATGTATCGCTAGACAAAGGTCGAGACTCAAATAATAACACAATTTTATTTTATAATTTATATAAAATAATTCCATTAAAGTTTAATGACTCATTCTTAGAAGATAATATATATTCATTATGCAATTACCTAATAAAAAAAGAGTTATCGTCCTTATAATATGGACTATAGCTCTTTAACATTTATATTAAAATTTCATTGAATCTATAACATCGTCAATCTTACTAGATGCTTTATTTATTGCTTCTTGTTTTTCTTCTTCTGTAAATCCAGTAGCATCAACTAATAATTCTTCAAACTTCTTAATTCCCATAAATTTCATTATATCTTCTATATAATTAAGTCCTTTATTCATAATTGGTCTTAACATCCAAGGCACATTTCCACCTGAAGATTGAATATATACCATGGTTCTTGGTTTATCATTTAGAAGGGGTTCTATTTTTTTACCTTCAAATTTTATAGTTTTTTGATCTTGCATTATACAGTCTATATATTCTTTAAGTGGAGCTGGAAATGACAAACTCCACATTGGAGCTGAAATTACATAAGCATTAGCGCTTATAAATTGATCACATAGTTCTCTTATTTTTTTTATTTCTCTTTGTTCTTTATCACTTAGTTCTTTAGCATCACTCTCATTTATTATACAATTTCTCTTTTCAAAATATTGATACTCAAGTCTAGGTATATGCTCTTTATATAAGTCTATCTCTTCTAATTGGAAATCTTTATTTTTTTCTAAAAATTTATTTATAAATTTTCTAGCCACAGTTTTACTTGCAGATAAATTTTCAGGCTTAGAGTTTACACTTATATATAATAACTTTTTCATAATAGTACCTTCCTTCATATATTATATCTATTGATATAGTTTTTCTATAAGGTACTTTTTTATTCATTTACAATAAAAAATTCGCTTCGCTCATGTCGCCAACGACTTCGTCCGTTGCTCAAAATCCTTTTTATGCTCAAAACCAATTTATTGATATTACTTACATTCAGAATTTATCCACATTTTTTTAAGTATTATAATATCCTTAAGCGTAAAAAAGACTATGAAATTCATAGTCTTTTAACTGGCGGAGAAGGAGGGATTCGAACCCTCGCACCAGTATAACCCAGCCTAAACCCTTAGCAGGGGTTCCTCTTTAGCCACTTGAGTACTTCTCCTTATTTAATTTATACCTTAATTATACAATCTAATAACAATATAGTCAATAGTTTATATAATTTTTTTGAAAAATTTTACTATTATTATGTAAAGTAGAGATATTACACTCTACTTTATATAAATACTTTATAAAATACACTCAAAATATCTCCGCCTTCATCCTTATTAATTTAGAATCTATTTCATATACTTTCTTTATTAATTTTCTAGTTAAAATATTTTTAGGATTTCTATATGCTATTATAATTCCATCTTTTAAAACATAAATCTTATCACGATATAAAAAACTCTATTTAAATCATGACTAGCACCAATAATTTTTATTTTCTAGCTTTTTGAATATATTCATTATTTGATAGAATAATATTATTTTAATCTATTATGCTGGTTATTTTACTAAACATATTGAAATTACTATATAAAGTTTTTGAACTATAAAAGTATAGTTTAATAGACTTTAGTATTTTCAATAATCATGTTTAACTAGCACAACGAGTTATTTTAATAATATCAATATGTAATAAATTACATGTAATGTATAGTAAAAGTAAATTTAGAACCTCTTCCAATTTCTGATTCAATATAAATGTTCTCATTTAGATGCTTAATTATTTCATATGCAATAGATAAACCTATCCCCGTTCCATTTGAATTATGAGATTTATCTGCTTTGTAAAATCTATCAAAGATAAAAGGTATATCTTCTTTATCTATTCCTATTCCAGAATCTATAACACTAATTTCTAAATATTCAGTTTTACTAGAAACCTCTAAACACACTACTCCTCCTGAGGCTGTAAATTTAAATGCATTATCTAAGAGGATTATAAGTATTTGAACTATTCTATTATAATTAGTATATATACTTGGTATATTATCTAAATTTTTAGGGGTTATAAAATCAATATCTAAATCATCTGCCATAATTTCAAATTTTTCAATAACTTCATTTATAATATCGTTTACACTTACATATGACTTTTCAAAAGCTATGTTACCAGATTGAAGCCTAGATAATTCCAACATATCCTTAATTAGAACCTCTAACCTTATCGATTCTCTAAGAATCATACTATAATATTTATTCTTATCTATACTATCCTTAAGTTCATCATCATTAAGTATTTCAGCTATAGCCCTTATCGATGTTACAGGAGTCTTTAACTCATGAGATACATTTGCAACATAATCTTTTCTCATTTGATCTAGCATTTTTGATTCTTCTTCACTCTTTTCTAAGTTATCTGCTAAATAATTAAATTTTCTAACTAACTCCCCAATAACATTGTTTTGATTAGCTTCTACCCTAATAGAAAAATCTCCCTTAGACATTAATATTGTTGCATCTGTCATATCTTCTATTGGCTTAAATTCTCTTTTTATAAAAATATAAATAGATACTATAATAGATATTAATACTAAAGTCATACTTATTATAATAACTATGTAAAATACTATTAACCAATTGGTAACGTCGCTTGTTGATTTTATTATAAATATTGCTCTGACTACATCATTATCTTCATTGATAGGCTCACCAATTAACATACAATCGCCCTTAATTCCATATAACTTAATCACATCTTTTATTGAACTTCCGCCTAAAACTGTTTCTATATACGGATCTAATACTTTTGATATTTTTTCATCAGAAATATAGTTATCTTCATATTTAAAATTATTAAATTTATATGTAGCTTTTTCTTGGCTATCATAAACTCTTATAATCAAATCATTACCTAATCTTCGCTGTATATTTTTAAATAAAAGATTATCGTCTTTTTCATAATTAGATACAGCGTGCTTAACCTTATATTGGATATCATTTAAGTTAATTTTCAAAAAATATACCTTTATAATTATGCTACAAAATAATACAATAGTTAATACAGTAACCATACTAGCCCTAATTATTATTCTAAATAATTTCTTAAATAGTTCTTTATTCATTAAGATACCTCAAATTTATATCCAACACCATATACTGACTTAATTCCCCAATTTAAATTATCCATATCAATTTTTTTCCTAAGCCTTTTAATCTGAGTATCAACTACTCTAGTATCGCCAAAGTAATCATATCCCCATACTTCAGACAATATATACTCTCTTGATAAAGTAGTTCCTTTATTCAATGCAAGTGTATAGAGTATCTTAATTTCTTTAGGCGTAATATTTAATATTTCATTATTTATATATACCTCATGATTATCTAAGTTTATTCTAAGATTATCATAATTCAAAATATTTTTAGGCTTATATATATTTGATGAATGTATACGTCTAAGTACAGTTTTCACACGTGTAACTACTTCTCTTGGTGAGAATGGTTTGCTTATATAATCATCCGCTCCTATTTCAAGACCTATTATCTTGTCTACAGTTTCTCCTTTCGCTGTAAGCATAATAATAGGAACATTACTATTTTTTCTAATCTCTTTACATACATCTGTGCCAAGCATCTTAGGCATCATTAAATCTAGTAATACTAAATCGATATCCAAAGTCTTAACTTTTTCTAGGGCATCTAACCCATCAAAAGCAGATACATACTCCATACCTTCTAACTTTAAATATTCACCTATAGTTTCATGTACTGATTCTTGGTCATCACATATTAAAATTTTTTTCATTAATTTAATACCTCTCCCCACTATTTAATTAAAAATAAAAGTAAAAAAATGCTTTAGTATTGCAGCTAAAGCATTTTTAAGGATAAGTTTTATTTATTTAAAGAAATTTGCTTAAAGTCATAATTAAAAGCCCATCAAGATATGATGAGCTTATATAAACATATATAATAATACAACTTTACTATATATTAATAAATAAGAACCTTCCCCATCCCGAAGAATTTCTATATACTATAGGCAGATATCCTGGCTTAGCTTCATCCTACTAGTTTCCCTTCCCATGAATATTCACAGTGGTTTGAAACGTTCGTCCACCTTACAGTAGCGGGTGCTGCAAAGGACTTTAACCTTTTTCCCTTTTAACTCAACTTGTGAGCACCTATAATATTTCTTTAGTTGTCATACTATAATAGTATACTATATTATCTATAATATCAATAAGTTATTTTATTTTCTTGATTTCCAAATAACCTTATGTACTCCCTATCCTCTAGCTATCAGAAATTATATCATTTATTTTACAAAAAAGATTATCAATCATCTAACCTTAATATGAGCATTTATTATTATAATGATAATGCGTATGTTTTCCAGTAAATCCATCTTCATGTATATGGTCATGACCCACACCATTTATATGTTCATGACTATGCATAAATGAAACTTGTAATTTATTATTTATAGGATTTATACCTACATATGCATTTACACCAAATATTTCTTTTAACATTTCAGATGTTATTACATCTTCAACTTTTCCAAAATCTTTTATTTGACCATTTTTCATAATTATTAAATAATCACAATACATAGATGCTATATTCATATCATGTATAGCTGATAGAGTTGTTATATTGAGGCTTTTAATAAGATCCATAAGCTGTATTTGGTAACCTATATCTAAATGATTTGTAGGTTCATCTAATATTAAAAAATCTGTATTTTGAACTAAAGCCCTTGCAATCAATGTTCTTTGTTTCTCTCCTCCAGATAAGTTAGAAAAATTTCTATTGCTATAGTTATTTAATCCTACTTTCTCTAACATATCTTTAACCATCTGAAGATCACTCTTAGAATAATCTTCAAAAATAGATTTATATGGATAACGTCCCATTTTTACTATTTGTTCTACAGTAAAATCAAATTGTGAATTACTTTCTTGAGCAAGTACTGCTATTTCTTTTGCACAATCTTTATCTTTCATCTTAGCTAAATCTTTATTGTCCAAAGTTATACTTCCACTAGATGGTTTATATAGTCTGTATATATTTTTTAATAAAGTAGACTTCCCACAACCATTTGGGCCTATAATTCCTACAAAGCTTCCTCTTGGAACTTCAAAAGATATATCTTTCAGTATTTCTTTTTTATCTATAGTAAATTTTAAATTTTCAACCTTTACTTTAATCATTAATCATTTCCTCCAAATGAGTAATTTTTATTAGAAATTAAATATAAAAAGAATGGTCCACCAACTAATGATGTTATTATTCCTATAGGAATTTCTATTGGAGGAAAAATCCATCTAGCAACAACATCTGATAATATTAAAAATATTGATCCTACTAATGATGAAAGTATTATTAACTTCTTATGGTCACTTCCTGCTATAGTTCTACATACATGTGGGACGACAAGACCTATAAACCCTATAGCTCCAGTTATAGCAACCAATGTTGATGTAAGTAGAGTTGCTAAAATTAATATAACTGATTTTACTAATTTAACATTTATGCCAAGTATTACTGCACTATCATCTCCTAAAAGAAGAATATCTAATGACTTAGACATTATAAATGATACTATAATAACAAAAACTAAGGCTATAAATGGAATCAATAAAATATCCCACTTAGCACCACCTAAACTTCCTATAGTCCAAAATAATGCATTTTTTGCTTGGTTAGAATTTTTCGCTGAGTATATAAGAAGATTTGTTAATGCACTAAATATAGTTGATATTGCCATCCCAGACAAAACTAATCTGGTAGTAGATGTTATTCTTCCCATTTGCGTACCTATTACAAAAACTAAAACACCAGATATAATTGATCCAATAAATGCTCCACCTGTGATACTCGTTATTCCAATAGATGACATTCCTCCAAGAATAATAATAGCTACTGCACCACAAGATGCTCCAGAGGATATTCCAAGTATATATGGCTCTGCTATTGGATTTTTAGTAACGCATTGCATAAGTACTCCACAAAGAGCAAGACCTGCACCACATATTGCTCCTAGTAATACTCTTGGTAGCCTAATTTCCCATATTATATTATCAAACATTATATTCCAAGTTGAATCAAATATATTTTGATTTAAAAGTTTATTTATTAATACTTTATAAACTACTCCAGGTTCTATATATGTACTACCTATAGCTATTGCGCCTATTATAGTTGCTATTAATACTATAGTTAAAAATATAGTCCAAAACGAGAACCCTCTCTTATATGAAAAACTTCTCGTTTCTTGTGAATTTATATCCACTAGTTATTTTCTCCGTAGAAATATCCGTACATTTTTTCTATAACCATAGGATTTCTAATTCCTGGAGATAAATCAGCTAATCCTACAACATATATTTTATCATTTTTTATTGCATCAATATCTTTTAGTGCTGGATGACTTTTTAAAAATTCAATCTTTTTTTCAACAGGAGACCCTGCTAAATAGTCTGTCACAATTATAACTTCTGGATTTTCAGCTACTACACTTTCCCATGTAGCATTTATATATGGTTGACTTTCTTCACCAAATATATTTTTTCCTCCTGCAAGTTCTATTAAGTTATTTGCCAAACCTGATCCAACTGCCATAGCTTTATCTTCACCAGAATCATATACCATAACTCTTACCTTGTCTTCCTCTTTTACTTCACCAAGTTTATCTGTTATTTTTTTTATATCACTTTTCATTTTATTTATTACTTCAGTTGCTTGATCCTCTACATCAAATATTTTTCCTAACAATTCAAAATCTTCATATACTGTTTCAACTGTAGCATCTGGAGAATATGACTTGGCTAAGAAAGGCGTTATATCTTTTTCTATAAGTTCATCTGGGCTACCTGTTGTTTGATCTGATATAGACATATCCCATCCACTGACAAAATCAGCCCCAGTTGCTATAAAAGCTTCTTTGGATATAGAATGACCTTCACTTATTTCTAACTCAGGTATTTTATTGTATGCTTCTTCAAACTCGGGAAGTATTGGATTATCTAAAAGAGCTGTTCCAACCATTTTATCTCCTAAATCAAGAGTTAATAACATTTCTGTCATAAATTGAGATAATGTAACTGCCTTTTCTCTTGGTTTTTCAACTTTTACATCATATTCTTTCGCTCCATCTGAATATGTAAATTCTACTGGCGTAAAATTAGTTTCTTCTATCTTAGTTTCTGATACTTTATCTTTATTATCACTACTTGATGAACACCCAACAATACTTATGGTTAATCCTACTATTGATAGTACTACTAAAAATCTCTTTAAACTATAACTTTTTATCATTTATATACTCCCCCTTTGTTAAATATTATATATAAAACATATTAAAAAACCATGAAGGATATTAATATTTTACCTTCATGGTATAAGTTCTTCTACATATGTTTTTTAGCTTCGATTAACATTTCATTGGCTTTTTGAAAATATTCAATAGCCTTTTCAATATTATTTGCTGTTTCATCTTTTCCCATATTTCTAGCTTTATATACCCATTCTCTAAATCCTTCTTCATGTGATTCATTGTGATTTACCCAATGAACTAGAAGAATTTTTAAAAGTTTTTCATCTTTATTTTCTATAGCATCACCATGAGAATGATTATTTTCATGTATATGGTCATAATCTTGGTCATGTCCATGATGATATCTTACTCTTTGTTTTCCAGATATCATTTATTTATCCCCCTATTTATTTTATATTAAATTCATTTTTTATTAATTTTATTGAATCTTTAATAAGTAATGCTAATGGTTTATTCTCTAGTCCTACTAACTCTATATTCTCTGGAATAATTGGTAAAAGTATTTTTAAAGCCTCAGATTCAATAACAGCTTCACTAACTTTACTCGTTACTTCCCCCATCATCGAATTTGGCATCGTTACGGAAACTGGTGCAACTATTATATTAGCCTTTTTTACTGATGTTATAATAGCATTCTCTCCTGTTGCTCCTTTATTTGCATGAGCTTTCATCATAGCGCTAGTTGCAATAGAATTTGTTCCAAGTGCATATATATCTATATATGTAGGTAGTTCTTCTCTAAGATTAGATACTATTTGAGCACCTATTCCTCCACCCATACCATCTATAACTGCTATTACCATATATCTATCCCCTATTATCTTTTATTTTCCTTTATTATTATCTTATGATCCATTAGTCTTATTTCTTTTATTTCGCCATCTATTATTTTTTGTTCTCCTAATAAATCTGTTAAATATACCTTTCCTTCAAATGGATCTACGCTAACAACATTATCCATTATTCTCTCCATTCCATCTTCTTTTAAAATATAAGCAGCAGATTCACACATATTATTTCCCCCTTTAGATTATACTAAAAAAGGTTTCTTCAGGTATTTCAATACACCAAAGAAACCTTCATGATTTCGCTTTTTATTATTTATTTATACTTTGAGTATAGCAGTGTAATTTATAAAAAGTCAACTAAATTTAACTACTTATAATAATCTTATTTTTAATATTTTATTCTCCTAATTTTGATTTAATCGTTGGAAATTGCTCTATATTTGTATGTGGTAAAAAACATGCTGATATAAATTCATCCATATATGTAGGATAAACACTTAATTCAACATATGTTATTTCACTTCCTATTTCTTGAAGCTTTTTCTTTGCATCTTTACTTATTAATGCAAGATAAGAACCTACTAATGAACTATTTCCTATATATATAAACTTCTCTCGTTCTATATCTGGGAGTAAACCTATTAATATTGAGTTTTCTATATCTAGGTTATTTCCAATTCCACCAGCTATATATACTTTGTCTATTACACTAAAATCCATACCTAAGCTTTCTATTAAAACTGAGGCTCCTGAATATATCGCGCCTTTAGCTTTTATAAAATTATCTATATCAACTTCATTTATAGTTATATCCTGATCTAAATTATATTCTTCTTTAAATGCTAATACATATTCGCCTGTCTCATACTCATTAAATATTATTCTTTCATTGTCTATATCTCTATGTATTTTACCTCTTCTATCTATTATTCCAGTAAGTAACATCTGACATATTAAGTCTATTATACCTGAACCACATATTCCTATAGGAGAAACATCCCCTATTGTTGTAAGAGTTGGTTTTAAAGTTTCTTTGTCTATTTTTACTTTTTCTATAGCTCCATTTGAAGCTCTCATTCCACAACTTATTCCTCCACCTTCAAATGCAGGACCTGCAGAACAAGCGCAACTCATCATATAATCTCGGTTTCCAAATACTATCTCTCCATTAGTACCTAAATCAATGAATAGTACATTTTCTTCACTAGACCAAATACCTGCCGATAATACGCCCGCAGTGATATCTCCGCCTACATAACTTGCAACAGAAGGCGCTATAAATACATATGCACTATCATTAATATTTAACCTTACATCTTTTCCTATTAATCTAGGAGATTTTAAAAATGGTGGTATAAATGGTTCTTGTCTTAAGAAATCTGTATATACTCCTAAAAATAGACTTGTCATAGTTGTATTTCCTGCTACTACAAGGCTTACAACATTATCTTTATCTACGCTATTTCTAGTATAGATTGAATCTAATAACGGATTTATAGTTTCTTCTACTACAGCTTCATTTAATTCTTTTAATCCATTTTTCTTTGTTGAATATACAATTCTATGTATGACATCTGCTCCATATTTTATCTGAGCATTTCCAGATGAAGCTTTATCTACAATTTCTTTTGTATATAAATCAACTAAACATATAACTACAGATGTTGTTCCTATATCTATGGCAACTCCATAAAGCTTATTTTCTGTATTTCCTGATTCTATATTAAGTATAGTTATTTTATTTTTCTTTTTAATGTACGTTATAGTTACTTTAAAATTATCTTCTCTTATTACTGTAGGGACTTTTCTTAGTAATTCTATAGTGAAATCTATTTCATCATATCCTAAATGATTTCTTACATATCTTTCTATTCTATCAATATCACTTATATTATCATCTAATGTTGGTTCATCTATCTCTATATAAGTTTTTACAATATTAGTCTTAAACTCAAAATTATTTTCTTCAATTATCTTCTTTGCTCTATCAAAAACTTCCTTATCTTTTTTCTTATCACTACCTTCTATTTTCATTCCATGCATAGATGCTGATAATTTTGAAGGTACTTCTATATCAATATCTTCTATTACTTTTGTATTACATGCTAATATATACCCTTGATTCCATTCCTCATCTTTAATATGATGAGTTTTCTCTGTATCAACTTTCCCTTTAATTAATCTTACCTTACATTTCCCACAAGATACATTTCCATTACAGGGTGCATCTATAAATATTTCTGCATCTCTTGCAACATCCAGTAATTTCTCTCCCTTATTACAGTAAATCTCTTTATTATGTGATGTAAAAGTTACTTTCACCATATCTAATTCCCCCAATATGCTTTTCTAATATAAATTTAGCATATATTATATTTATAGGTATCAATAAGGAGTATGAAAGATTTGCGTGCACTCAATCCTTTCATACTCTTATTTTAATTAATCTATACTAGCTTCGTAACTCTTTGAATTTAATAAGTTTTCTAACTCATCTTCATCAGCTACTTTAACTTTCACTATCCATGCATCATATGGATTTTCATTTATATATTCTGGTTCATCATCTAATTTTTCATTTATATCGACAACCTCTCCAGATACCGGAGCTATTAAATCTGATGCTACTTTTGAGGATTCAACTACGCCGTACTCTTCACCTCGGTTTAATTCATCCCCAATCTCTGGCATTTCAACAAATAGTACTTCTCCTAATTGATTTTGAGCATAGTCTGTTATTCCTATATATGCAAATTCGCCATCTATTTTAACCCATTCATGTTTGTCAGTATATTTTAGATTTGGTATAACTTTCATAGTAATCCTCCCGATATACTAAATTACATTAAATATTCCATTGATAATGCTGGGTGTCCTTTTTCTTCTAAAAATGCCAATACTCCTTCAGAATCACTAGCTATAGTCTCATCACATATCATATCTACAAAGTTTTCTATACCAGTCATTTCTTTAACTGTAGCATTTAATTTATCAGCTACATAGTCTTTTAATTCTTTCGGCATCCAAACTATTCTTTCTGGTCCGCCCTCTGCATAAGCAAACTTTTTAGAAGATATGAAATGTCTTCCGTGTCCCATAAATCCTGGAGTTTGAACCCCTCCACCTGTCATAGAAGCAAGTTCTCCAAATGTCATACCAACAGGAGTTATTTGAGAGAATTCTCTATTTACTATAATAAATCCGTTAGCTTCAGGCATTATACCGCAAATACATTCAAAACATCCACATGAAGTCATTGGATCTTCAAGTATAGAATATAATGTAACATTTTCAACAGCACCTTGAGATATCTCAGATACTGTATTATCAACTGATTGCCATTTTCCTAGTCTATCATCTAGGCACTCACCTTTAACTATAGGTTGGCAAGGTCCAGTTGGATCTAGTTCTTTAGTTGCCTTAGCATCTAACCAACTAACCGCTCCACAAAGTCCAAGCCTTTCAGGAGTAACAACACAAACATGTGCTGGTGCGAAAGATTGGCAAAGGTTACAAGAATAGAACTCTTCAACACTTTCATCAACTAATGAAGCTAACCTTTCATCTCTAGCATCGTATCTAGTTATAGCTTGAGATTTTAATTCAGAAACTTTTTGTTCATCTGTTACTATTGTTATTTCACACTTATCAACAACAGATTCAAATTCATCTCTCATTTTAGCATATAAAACTTCTCCTATATGCTCTAATCTAAATCCTTTTTCATAAGCATCTTTAGATATTCTTATCCAAGACATATCTCTCTGACCAACATGCATTACACCTTCTATGTAGTTTAAGAAGTAATGTAATCTTCTTTCAAGAACTGGTTCAAAGTCTTCTTGCATCGATTTACCTGCTATATTAACTATAATAGCAAGTGGTAATCTTACTACACCATTTGATTCTACTTCATCTATATTAGGACCTATTACTGATATTTTATGGTCTTCAACTTCACTTAACTCTCTCTTTATAACAAGTTCCCAAGCTTCAGTTTTATTTCCACCAAATTCAGCAAACATGTCGTTCTTTCTAATTCTTTCACCTTCAAATGCAGCTGCAAATGATACTGGTATTGGTATATCTGTTATTTTTATTTTTATTCCTCTAGCTTCTAATGAAGTTGCTACAAACTTATCATAATCCTTTTGAGTCAATAAATTCATTGGAACTTCTAGAACTGTTTGATCAGTTATAACTGGAAATCCTAAAGCTATAGCTCCAGCTCCAGCAGATATAACTAATTCACTTAATGGTCCAAATGCATTTACGAATGCTGGAACTCTCTTAGAAGTATATTCTAATAATCCTGGTAAATCCCCTGGCGTTAAATTTCCAAATATTAATGCCGCTCTTACTGCAACAGATACTACATGTATAACTGATGTTACATCATATCCTAAAGGTATAACCCTTAGTTCTAACCCCATTTTTATTCCAGCTTCTATAACTTGATCTATTACTTTACCAACTAAGAAAGTAAGTAAACCTTTAGCTTGGTAATCTTTTATTATTTTAGATGCAGTTTCAGCGTCTGGGCATTCTCCAAGAACGACTGCAACACCTGGTATATCTCCTGTAACTAGTGGAACACCAAGTGATCTTATTATAGGGTCAGTTATATGACCTGTGCAAGGTTCACTGTATGGAGCATCGCTAGTTGCATATTTTATAGCCTCTATAACTTCAGCTGCAAGTGCTGTAGCTAATCCTGAATTTAAAGCATGTTCTAATAAATGAGTTTTATTTATTAAGCTTTCTACTATTTCAAGAGCACCTTCTAAGTCTCCTAAACAGTTCATTTTTTTCCCTGTAGCTGCATATATACACGGTAACGAATATGCAGTATCAGGGAATGATACCGTATGCTCTCTTCCATTTGATTCTATTGCTTGATTTAATAAACCTCTTGCAGCTTCTAAAGCTTGCTCAGATCCTGTAAAAATTATATTATATAGGTTCACTCTATATCCCCCCCTTTTTAGGCTTTTTCAATTATATTTTTATATCTTATATGTTAAATGCAAATGAACCTTCATTTAACTCTAAAAATGAGTCTGCATATAGAGAAGCTCCTCTTATTATGTCACAAGATTTTACTGTTCTCATTAATCCTTCATCACAAGGATTTACTATAGCTGAACTAAATCCATTTGCCATAGCCATTGCTAAAAATGCACTGTCAAGTATTGGTCTTACATGTTTTGGGCATCCATTAGATACATTCGATAATCCTCCTGTAGTTAATAATCCCATTTCTGTCATCATTCTTATAGCTTCTAAAACTTCTACTTGCTTATCCTGCATTCCTTTTATAACTAAGCATAATGGATCAAATAACATATCTTCAGGTTCTAATCCTACCATTAGACCTTGCTCTAACATTTCTTGGCAATAAGCCATACGCTCATCATTATCTTTTGGTATACCTTCTTTAGCGCATAAAGCTATAACCTTAGCTTCATATTCTCCTGCTAAATCTATTAAATCTAATCTTGAACCTGCATCAGCAGAATTTATTATTGGTTTAGCATGAGTTCTATTATATACTTTAAGTCCCGCTTCTATAGCTTTTCTATTTGCAGTATCTAAAGCTAAAGGAACATTATTAAACTCTTTTTGAAGCAATTGAACTCCCCAAGTCATTAAATCTTCTCCATCTCTTTCAGCAGGACCTATGTTAAAATCTATATAGTGCGCTCCAGCTTCTAATTGCTCCTTAGCTCTTTTTAATATTGGTTCAGGATTTCTCTCAGCTAAAGCTTTTCTTATTACTGGTGATATACAGTGTATTCTTTCACCTATTATCATAAACTTTTCCATTTGATTTATCCCCCTATAAGTTACTTATTATATTTTGTAACAGTAACTAAATGATATTTAACTACAATTTGAATTTATATACTATGCATTTGATACAGCTTCTCGCTTAGCTTTATATTCTTTTAGGAACTTCGGTATCTCCATAGATTCTTCTGTTCCTATTATTACATTCCATCCTGGTAAATTATCTTCTATATCTCCTTTTAATACAGCAACTTTTCCTGGTATTATTAAATCTCTATTCTTAGTCATCTCTTCTATTTTACTTTCTTTTATAAATTTAGCTATACTACTTCCACTAAACTTACCTGCAGACCAAGCAGTTAATACAGAATATCCTCCTGCATCTGGTATTGCTAAGTATGTTGGAACTTTAGATCTTTCTATATCTCCTGATACTATGAAATAAGTTAATGCAAAGTCAACAGTAACTATTACTGGTGAATTTTCATCTGCATTATTTATTGAGTAAACTTTTGGTTCAACTCTCATTGGCCTTTGTGGATCAGTGTATATATTTTGTCTTAATGCGAATAATGGTAATGCTTTTGAGTAATCTATGTCATCTATTACTATTATAGATCCATATTTTATTGTAAATATTGATGATATGGCTACTTCCATTTGTGGGTCGTTATTTGATAGTTTGTTTGCAAATACTATTGACGGGTATCCAAATGTTCTGTCTTGTTCTTTTAAAGCTATTCTTCTAACTTGAACAGCATTTGTAAATGTATCTTTTATATTTTCTCCTGTTACATCTAATAATAATTCTCTATATCCTAATCCTTGAATTGCTTCTATAGTAGAGTATAACTCTTCTAAGTTAGCAGCCTTTACACCTAGAGCTAATTTAAGATCTTTTACTAACTCAACCATTCCCTTGTAATTTTCTTTATTAGCCCCATAAACTATTGGTTTTTTATCTTTTAATATTTCTATAGCTTCTTTAGCTATATCTACATCTTCACATACTATTATATGAGTTACATCTAATCCGCTTTCGTTAACTCTATTTACTAAGTTTAAGAATCCATCTTTATTATAGCGATATTCTAAAACTACCATTTCAGCTTTCATTTCTTCGCCTATTCTTATATAGTTAACAGCTTTTATATTAGCTATTTTAAAATCTATTTGTTCATTAGTCATAGAATCATCAAATGCTACTGCATATCTATTTCTATTTACTAATGTTTTTTCATGTCTAAATAATACTGTTTCAGCGCCTAATTCATACTCAGAAGTTCCACTTCCTACTTTTAAAGTTCTCATTAAAGGTGCTGTCGCTTCTGATAATTTTGCTATTGAATCATCAGACATATGTGGACACTTACTTACTTCTACGGCTCCTGAAGCAACTTTCATAGAGAAAGCCATACAAGTTGGAAATCCACAATCCTTACAGTTTTTCTTTGGTGTTAATTTAAATATATCTAAAGCTTTTAATGCCATTATTTTTCCCCCTAACCTTACAATTTAATTAAGCTAACGCACTAACTAATTCTTTTATAGTCTCTACTGATTTTGGATGACGAAGTATAACCGCATTTGCTCCACAAACTAAAGCACTTGCTGCAGTAGATACTTCCATATTTATACCTCTTTGTTCTGCACATCCCCATTGTGGTTCATCTTCAATGCTTGCTACAGATTCTTTAACATGCCAAGATTCAAATGAAACTGGAGTTACTATAGGCATTTGTAATGTTTTATCATTTTGACCAAATGCGGCAAGTCTAATTCTATCCATAGTAGATGCAACATACTCATATCCGTAACCAACAGCCGAGCATCCTACTTGCATAACTATATTTTCAGGTTTAACACCCAATTGATTTAATAATACGTTTAATTGTTTAGCTAGGTTTATATCAACCGAAGATTCAGCTACTACTTTATGATTATACGCCATTGTAGATGCAGCTCCAACTGCTTTGTAATTATCTTCTGTAGCTGATAAAAATAAACAGTTATTTCCATCAACAGCTTGAGCTATCTTTTCAAATACCTTAGCATCTTTTTCATGATTTCCACACCCTGCTATAACCATAGGTAACTTAACTGATTCAACTACATTTTTAGCAACTTTAGCACATTCTTCTGGACTTCTATCTAATCCATTTGGATCAGAACTTTCAAGCCTTAAACATATAAAGTCTGGTTTTAAATTTTCCTCTATGTATTTAGCCCATTTAACTGGACAATCACAAACATCTTTATACATTTCTTTAAATTCATTAGTCCATCCTTCTGGATATACATCTAACATTTCTATTCCCACTTTTGGGGTATTTCCAGTATCTCCATCAAAGCTATAAAATGGTAAAGTACTTTCTCCACCTATTTTTATTGCCTTTTCCCCTCTCCCTATTTCTACTTCTGATATCTTTCCAGAATATTTTTGAACAGACATCTTAAATGCCATAGTTTTATCCCCCTTAAGCCTAATTTAATTCTAACTTATTCATTATATCATTTATAGCTATCTTAGCTTTTGAATCCTCAGGTAAATTAACCAATGGTATTCCTGAAGAATCATATTCATATATCATTTCATCCATAGGTACTACACCTATAAGATTTAGATTATGTTTAGCAATTTCCTCTTTTATTCCTTCATTTAATTTTCCATTTGGAGCTTTATTTATAATTAAGTATATCTCTCCTACACTTAATTTTAATTCCCTCGCTAAATCTCTAATTCTAGCAACAGCCTGAACACTTCGTCTTGAACAATCACTAACTAATAAAAGTTTATCTATGTGTTTTGTCGTTTTTCTACTTAGATGTTCCATTCCGGCTTCATTATCTATAACTAAATATTCATAAGCATCAGATAGTTTATCAGTTTGCTCTCTTAATATTCCATTTACATAGCAATAACAACCTTCTCCTTCAGATCTTCCCATTACTATTAAGTCATATCCATCGCCTTCTGCTAAACAAGTATTTAATCTATATTGTAAATATTGAGCTTTAGTCATACCTCCTGGAAAAGCATTGCCTTGTTTTTCCCTTTGGTTAACTTCTTCTCTGATTGAACCTATAGTAGTTTCAACCTCTATACCTAATACTTCATTTATATTAGCATTTGCATCTGCATCAACAACTAATACTGGCCCCTTATTATTAGCTGTTAGGTTATCAATTAAAAGCCCTGTAAGACTAGTCTTTCCAGTTCCACCTTTACCTGCCACTGCTATATTATATCCCATATTAAGATTTCCCCCTTTTATTTGTCAAAACAGAGCTTTTAATATACTCTGTTTTGTATTAAACTTTCGCCTTTTTTAATTTTGGAGCTGCATGAACACATTCACCATGCACATCGTGAAGAGCTTCCATTAAGCCTTCTGATAACGTTGGATGTGCGTGTATAACATCTCCTACTTGCTCTACAGTTAATCCTAAATGTACTGCAAGTGATAATTCTGTTAATAGATCTGTTGCATGAGGACCTACTATTGATGCCCCTACTATCTTGTCTTCACTATCTGCAAGAACTTTTATAAATCCTTGTATACGACCTATAGCTTGAGCTTTACCTAATCCTCTAAATTCAAACTTACCTACATTATACTCAATACCTTCAGCATCTAACTGCTTTTGAGTTTTCCCAACAGCAGCAACTTCAGGTTCAGTATATACACATCTTGGAACTGTTGTGTAATCTACTGTTTTATATTTACCAAAAGCATTTTCTGCAGCAACTATACCTTCTTTAGAAGCAACGTGTGCAAGCATTGGAGTATTGATTAAATCTCCTATTGCGTATATACCTTCTATATTAGTCTCAAGGTTTTCATTAACCACTATTTTACCTCGGTTTAACTCTATTCCTAATTCTTCAATTCCAGATCCTTCAATATTAGGTTTTCTTCCTATTGCAACTAATACATATTGAGTATTTACCTTTTTTCCGTCTGATAATGTTGATACTACTTCGTCCCCTACTACTTCGCAAGAATCAACTCCACTATTTAGTAACACTTTAATTTTATCTTTTTTAAATTGTCTCTGCAACTGCTTCACAATATCTTTATCTTCATATGGTAATAGCTGTTCACCTCTTTGAACTATAGTAACTTCAGTGCCTAAAACTCCAAAGAACTGACCTATTTCACATCCTATTACCCCTCCACCTATTATTAACATAGACTTAGGTAATTCAGAAAGTTCTAGCACTTCGTCACTAGTGATTATACGCTTTTTATCATATGGAAACATTGGAGGTACTATTGGAACAGATCCATTAGCTAATATTATTTTATCAGCTTTTATAGTTTCTATTGTTCCATCTTCTTTGGTAACTTCTATAGTGTTTTTATCTACAAGCTTACCAAATCCATTTACTAAATTTATCCCTCTTTTTTCAAATAAAAATTCTATTCCACTTACTAATTGATCTACTATTTTATCTTTTCTTTTCATTACCGATAAAAAATCTGCAGTAATTTCTCCATCTATATTTATACCAAAGTCTTTGGCTTCTTTTATATTCATTAACATTGAAGAAGATGCAAGTAATGCTTTAGTAGGTATACAGCCAGCGTTTAAGCAAGTTCCTCCTACTTTTTTCTTTTCTATAACTGTTACTTCAGCTCCAAGCATCGCAGCTTTTATTGCTGCAACATATCCTCCTGGACCGCCCCCTATTACTACTATTTTCATATCTATTCCCCCATATCACAATTAATTTTAGAATTTTTTATAATCCAGCTTCGTCTAATATTGCTGGAACATTTTCCTCTGCTCCAATTGCCATTATATGAACACCATCACATAAATCTTCTTCTCTTAATTGCCTTATAAATTCTCCTGCCATCTTTATACCTTCTGATACCCAGTTTTCTTTTCCTACAGCTCTTAATCTTTCTATTTGTTCATCTGGAACAAATATACCTGGAACATTTGCAGTCATAAACTTAGCCATGCCTGGAGATTTCAAAGGTACTATACCAGCTAATACTTTACAGTCCATATCTTTAGTTAATTTCCTAAATTCTCTCATATGTTCTATATCATATACAGCTTGAGTTTGGAAGAACTTAGCCCCTGCATTTATTTTCTTTTGCATCTTAATTAATTGTATTTCTATTGGAGCGTACTCTGGAGTGACTGAAGCTCCCAAATAAAATTCTGGAGATCCCTTTAACTCATTACCAACTAAGTCTTTTCCACCCATTAAGGTTTCAGCCGTTTGAAGTATACCTATACAATCTAAATCAAATACACCCTTAGCTTGTGGATGATCTCCAACTACTGTATGATCTCCAGTTAAAGCTAACATATTTTTTATTCCAAATACACCAGCAGATAATAGTTCCCCTTGTATAGCTATTCTATTTCTATCCCTACCAGTTATTTGCAATACCGGTTCTAACCCAACATCTTTTAATAATTTACATGTAGCAAGTGAAGTAGTTCTCATGACTGCAGATTGAAAATCTGTAACGTTTGCTGCATGAACTCTTCCCACTAGTGGTTTAGCACATTCTATTAAATGTGAAAGGTCTGTTCCTTTTGGAGGTGCCATCTCAGTTGTAACTGCGAACTTTCCACTTTCTAATGTTTCTCTTAATAAGCTCATTAAAAATTTCCTCCCTTTATAACCTTTTAGAAGTCCTTATGCCTTTGCATTAGATTTTTGATTTTGTTTTTCTTTTAAATTTAAATATCTTGGATTGTTTTGTTTGGAGTAGTCTTTCATTGGTCTCATTTCTAAAAGATTATCTAATTGATTTATATCTTTTAATCTTTCATATATCATCACCCAGGCACAATCATTATCTTTACTTATCTCACACTTACCATTTTTAGCCCCACCACATGCACCATTTATTAATCCTTTAGCACACATAGTTACAGGGCATATTCCACCTGTCCATCCAAGCTCACATTCTCCACAAGCCTTACAGGCTTCTTCAAATTCTCCAACTCTCTTTGTCTCCCCTATAAACATAGTGTTGTTTGCCGGATAAACGGGTATCTTTTTTAGATTTTTAACTATAGTTTGTGTTCCATCTCCACAAGCTAAAGATAAAACTGCATCTGCATCTGCTAATTCAGATTTTAATGACTTTAAATCTTTCTTAGATTTCAATAAATTGCATGCAGGATCTAATATAATATATCCTAAAACAGTTTTTCCCTCTGATTCTAATACTTCTTTCATTTTAAGAACTTCTTCTTCACCACCACTTTTACAAGTTGCAGCACATTGATTACATCCAACTAAAACTACCTTTTCTGCATTTTTTAAAAATCCTAAGATTTCATCCATAGGCTTATTTTCAGAAATTATCATCTCTATTCCCCCTAAAACTTACAATATATTATTTATTGTTTTGAGCCTTACAAGCCTTAACTACATGCTTAGCAAGTATAGATGATGTAACAGAACCTACTCCTGCAGGAACTGGAGTTATCATAGATGCCTTATCAAAAACAGCTGATGTATCAACATCCCCACATAATTTCCCATCTTCATCAACATTTATACCTACATCTATTACAACTGCTCCTTTTTTTATAAAGTTTTCTTTTATCATTTTAGCTCTACCAACAGCAGCTATTAATATATCAGCTTCTGAAGTTACCTTTTCTAAATTTTTAGTTCTAGAGTGGCATATAGTAACAGTTGCATTTTCATTTAATAAAAGCATTGCAGTAGGTTTACCAACTACCATACTTCTTCCAAGTACTACTATATTAGCACCTTGTAATTCAACATTATAATGTTTTAAAATTTCTACAACTGCAGTTGGAGTACATGGTGGGAATCCTGATGTGTCACCTTCCATTATTTTTGCAGAATTTATTGGACTAAAGCAATCTACATCTTTTTCTGGTGATATAACGTATTTTATTTCTTCTTCATTTAACTGTTTAGGAAGTGGTCTAAAGCATAATATGCCATGAATATCTTTATTTTCATTTAAATTTCTTAAAGCCTTTTCATATTCTTCTTGTGTTATATCCTCTGATAATTCTATAACTTCAGTTTCTATACCTATAGTTTGACATCTCTTTAATGCCCCTCTTTCGTAAGCTAAATCATTCCCTTTAGCTCCTACTCTAACTATAGCTAACTTAGGATTTATACCTTCTTTAACTAATTCATTAACTTCTTTTATTAAATTCTCACTTATTTGATCAGCTACCGGCTTTCCTTTTATTATTTGACCTTTAGTTGCAGTTACTTCCATAAAAAATGCCCCCTTAAATTTTAATTTATATAATACACAAGTATATCTTGTATTAATTTTCTTATTTAAATAATTATTTTACTAGAGCTTTTTCTACTTTAGCGTAAACTTCATCACATATTTTTACGCCTTCTTCTACTAAACTATTTACTTCTTTTCTTATTGCTTCAACATATTCCATATCTTTTATCGAGTTTATATTTATTACTACGTTTAACTGACCACTAAGTATTGCAGCCCTTAAACATTGAACTCCAACACCTACATCACTTATAGCTAGCTTTGAACCTTTATCAACTAAATCTTCATGTAATTTTATAGCATCAAAGCATACTCTTACTATGTCTATCGGAACTTCACAAGCTACCTTTAATGCATTTTCCATAATCTCTTCTTTTATTTTCTTCTCTTCCTCAGTTGAATTAGGAAGTCCATAAGCTTTTGAAAGAGGTAGGAAATTTTTTGCATCTTTATCAATCATACTTAATAATTTCTTTTCTATTTCTCTTGCTTTTACTAATATTTCATTTACGCTTTCTTCATATTCAGCATATTTTTTCTTTCCTATCGTTAAATTGCAAACCATACTACCTAAAGCCATTCCTATAGCACCAACTAAAGCTGCTGCTCCACCGCCACCAGGTACTGCTGACTTTGAAGCTAATACATTTACAAATTCAATACAAGTTTTTTCAGATATCTTCATGATTTCCCCCTTAAATCCCCTAAAGATACTAAATTACTATGTAGTGGGGTGTGGAAATTTCCACACCCCACATTATTATTTATTAGAATAATCCTGATATTATTCCATTTTCATCAACATCAATTCTTTCCGCAGCTGGAACTTTTGGAAGTCCTGGCATTTTCATTATTGCACCAGTTAACGCAACTATAAATCCAGCACCTGCTGATACTGTTAATTGTCTAACTGTTATTCTAAATCCTGTAGGTCTACCTAATTTAGTTTGATCATCAGTTAAAGAATATTGAGTTTTAGCCATACATATAGGCATATGTGAAAATCCTAATTTTTCTAATTTTTCTAATTCTTTTCTAGCTTGAGGAGTAAAATCCACACCATCTGCTCCATATATCTTAGTAGCTATAGCATTTATCTTATCTTCTATACTTAAATCATCTTCATAGCAAAATTCAAATTCATTTGGTTCACTAGTTAATCTTATAACTTCTTTAGCTAGTTCAATTCCACCTTCTCCACCTTTTGCCCATACTTGAGATAAAGCAACGTTAACACCTAATTCTTTACATCTTTCTCTTACTAAGTTTATTTCTGCTTCTGTATCCGTTGGGAATTCATTTATAGCAACTACTGCTGGTAACTTAAATACTTGAGTTATATTTTCAACATGCTTTAATAAATTTGGAAGACCAGCCTCTAAAGCTTCTAAGTTTTCATTGTTTAACTCATCTTTTGGTACTCCACCATTGTATTTTAGCGCTCTTACTGTAGCAACTATTATAACTGCATCAGGCTTTAAATCAGCCATTCTACATTTTATATCTAGGAATTTCTCAGCACCTAAATCAGCACCAAATCCACCTTCAGTTACTACATAATCAGCAAAGTGCATAGCCATTCTTGTAGCTATAACAGAGTTACATCCATGAGCTATATTTGCAAATGGTCCACCATGAACAAATGCAGGTGTTCCTTCTAATGTTTGAACTAAGTTTGGCTTTAATGCATCTTTTAATAATGCAGCCATAGCTCCATTAGCTTTTAATTGCTCAGCAGTTACAGGCTCACCTTGGAAATTGTATCCTACTATTATTCTTCCTAATCTAGCTTTTAAGTCAACTATATCACTTGCTAAACAGAAAGCAGCCATTACTTCCGAAGCAACTGTTATATCAAATCCATCTTCTCTAGCTACACCATCTGCTCTTGATCCTAAACCATCAACAACATTTCTCAATTGTCTATCGTTCATATCAACACATCTTCTCCAAGTTATGCTTCTAGAATCTATTCCTAATTCATTTCCTTGATGAATGTGGTTATCTAGCATAGCAGCTAATAAATTATTTGCAGCTCCTATAGCATGAAAATCACCTGTAAAATGTAAGTTTATATCTTCCATTGGAACAACTTGTGCATATCCTCCACCTGCTGCTCCACCTTTAATACCAAATACAGGACCTAAAGAAGGTTCTCTTAACGCAACTAATACATTTTCACCTAATTTAGATAATCCATCTGCAACTCCTATAGTAGTAGTAGTTTTTCCTTCTCCTGCTGGAGTTGGGTTTATAGCTGTAGTTAATATTAATTTTGACTTTTTACCGCCATTGTCTCTTTTTAATAAATTATAGTCAACTTTAGCTTTATACTTACCGTATAATTCTATATCATCTTCTCCTAGGCATAGCTTTTTAGCTATTTCTCTTATATCTTGTATTTTAGCCTCTTGAGCTATTTCAATATCTGATTTGAATCCCATAATTTGTATCCTCCCCTATAATTTAAATATTTAATTTCACTATGTGTAAATTATTTATCCTTATTAAATAATCTATCTAAATAATGATTTCTTTGTAGCATTTTAATTACAGGACACGCTTAAGCCCATCAACTTATTTTTTATTGCTTCAATTTGTTCTCTAGTTTCTTGGCTAGTGTCATATGGAGATTTATTACTTCTATCTGAATCTATAACATCTTGGTTATAATATATAAAGCCTAAAGCTTCTCCATCCTCTAAGTTAGACATTATAAATTCTTTATCTTCTTTATTTCTAATTTTGTTGCCTACGACAAATACTTGTTTAACACCTATATCTTTACCTAAACTTTTAACTTTTCTATAAGTTTGTAGACTTCTTTCACCTGGTTCAACTACTACTATAAAGGCATCAACCCCCTGTGCAGTTCCTCTTCCCAAGTGCTCAATACCTGCTTCCATATCCATTACTACTACATCTTTATTTTGTAATATTAGATGCGAGCAAAGCCTTTTTAATAATACATGCTCTGGACAAACACAACCTGAGCCACCAGAATCCACAGTACCTAAAGTAAGTAATCTAACACCATTGTATTCTTTACAATAATTTTTAGGTATATCATCTACCTTAGGATTCAATTTAAACATTTTATTAAAAGTTCCTGTTTCTGCAGCAGTTCTTTCTGAAACTAATTTTTTCATTTCTGATATTGGAACTATAGAATCATATACTTCTTTTGGAAATCCCAAGGCTAAACCTAAATTAGCATCAGGATCTGCATCTACAGCAACTACCCTGTATCCATCATCTGCAAACATTCTAGACAACATAGAAGAAAAAGTTGTCTTTCCTACTCCACCTTTACCTGTTATCGCTATCTTCATATTATACCACCTTTTGCTATAGATAAACCATACAATAATTTGCACATTTATCTTTTTTTTTATCATTTTGTACGTTTATTCATGAATATTATTATTTTTTTAATATCAAATATTCCATTTATATTCATATTATTATTAAGCTTCAACTACATGATTCATTTTTTCTTCAACTAATTTTTCAAAACGAACACGTTTCTTTTCTATATCAGATATTATTATTTGTGCTAATTCTTCTGGATTTTCATTAACTGTAAACTTAGCTCCTACCATATCTTGTAATTCACCACATAATATTTCTACCGCTCTTGATGAACCTTTTACTGGAGGCATTATTCCTAAGTATGTGTCTATACCAGAAGCTACAACATAAGTACCTATAGCAACTGCCTTTTCAGACATCCATTCTGGTGCAACTCCTACTACTGGAAGATCACACATATCCATATCTAAAGCTTTCGCAGTTTCACTTACTACCTCCAATATACGGCTACAATCAACACAAGAACCTAAATGTAGAACTGGTGGTATATCAACTAGTTCACAAACTGTTGCTAAACCTTTACATGCTAGCTTTCTAGCTTCCTTAGTCATTAAACCAAATTTAGCTGCAGCAGATGCACCACATCCAGTGGTAACAACAAGTATGTCATTTTTAATTAATTCTTTCATTATTGTTATGTGAGCTTTATTAGAAATGCCTTTAGCATTATTACATCCAACTACACCTGCAACTCCTCTTAATACTCCAGATTTTAAACAATCTGCTAATGGTTTAAGAGTACCTGCCGGATCTATTTGTGAATTTACAACCCTATCTAATTGACCAAGTATTGCATTTAGACTATATCCTACTGTTGCACTTGACTTTAATTCTGGTATAAGTACTTTTGATTTGTCTCTATTTTTAAAGTTTAATATCGCTTCTTTAACTATATTTCGTGCATCTTCATATGCAGTTTCTTCTGAGAATTCCATATATGTTGATTCCGCTATTTTAGCCTTTGGAGATGTTGTTATGAATTTTGTGTGATAGCATTTAGCAACCTTTGCTAATGCTGGGAATATACATTGAACGTCAACTATCATTGCTTCCACTGCACCTGTAACTATTGCAAGTTCTTGTTGGTGGAAGTCTCCTGCAGTTTTTACACCATGTCTCATTGTAACTTCATTACCTGTACAGCACATTCCTGCTAAGTTTATTCCTTCTGCTCCAACTTCTTTAGCTAATTCAACTAATTCTGGATCTTCAGATGCTAAAACTATCATTTCAGACAATGAAGGTTCATGTCCATGTAATATTATATTTACTTTATTTTCTTCTAAAACTCCTAAGTTTGCTTCTGTTTCTCTTACTGTTGGAGTTCCAAATAATATATCACTAAATCTAGTTCCGATCATAGATCCAGCCCACCCATCTGCTAAAGATGTTCTAAGTGACATATGTATTAAGCTATCTATGTCTGCTGTACATCCTATATGAGTTGAATGCATTATAGTAGTGACTTCTCTGTCTATTGCTCTTGGTTCTATTCCAAGGTCTTTCCATACTTTTTGTCTTTTTGCTGGAGCATTCTTTAAAAATCTTGCTACTCCGTAAGGTTTACCAAATTCCATTAATGCAACATCTGCAACCTCGTGAGCTATATCGTATATATCTCTACCTTCTGTTTCTACATCCCACTCTTTTGCTAATGTTATTAATTTTGCTTCATCTTTTATTGTATAATTACCATCTCTACTTGCTAATGCCATTGTATGAGCTATATCTCTTGCATGATCAGAGTGAGCTGCAGTCCCACCTGCAACCATTCTTGCATAATTTCTCCCTACTATAACATGTTCATCAGCACCACATAGACCTCTAGGTGTTTTTGGTGTTATCCTACAAGGTCCCATTCCACATATTCTGCAACAGTTACCTTGAAGACCAAAACCACATTGAGCCTTAAAACTTTGTTTTCTATCATACATTGTCTCTACGCCATCTCTTTCAGCCTTATCTAATAATACTTGGCTGTTTAAGTCGATAGTCATCATTTTCTTATCCATATTCCTATATCCCCCTCTAAATTGATTTATAAATCCTAGGATGAATAAAAAATATGTCAATTAAAAATTAAGTCTCTATACTAGCTAATTTGATTATATACTAATTCAAATTAAATTTATTATATTTCTAATACTCTTTTAATAATCTAATTATTTAATATTTTTAGCTATAAGAGCTCCATATGCTATAGAATATAATTTTGATTCTGCACTATCAGCTCTTGAAACTAAAACTATTGGTGCCTTCGCTCCCATGATTACACCTGCTGATTTAGCATCTGCCATATATGTAAATGATTTACCTATCCCATTACCAACTTCTATAGTAGGTACTAATAAAATATCAATATCTCCTGATACTTCACTTTTAAAACCTTTTATATCGCTAGCTTCCTTTGATAAGGCTATATCAAAGGATAATGGTCCTTCAACTATGACATTTTTACCAAATTTACCATTTACAAATGCCTTTTGTAATAAATCTGCATCTACAGTGGCTTGCATTTTAGTATCTACTTTTTCTTTAGCAGCCAGACATGCTACTTTTACAGTATCTAATCCTAAAACTTTAGCCGCTTGTATCGCATTTTTAAGTATCATCTCTTTTTGTTCATAATTAGGTGAAATATTCATCCCACCATCTGTTAATAATAATAATTTATGATAATTCTCTATTTGATATGCCACAACATGGCTAAGGAGACTATCAGTTCTAATTCCATAATCTTTATTTAATACAGATTTGAGAAGAACTGAAGTATCTAAAATGCCTTTCATTACAAAATCTGCATTTTTAGTTGATACTAACTCAACAGCTATTCTAGCACTCTCTTCTATACTATTAGAATTTAAGATTTTTATTCCAGTTAAATCAAAATTTATTTCTTCTGAAATCAACTTTATTTTATCCTTATCCCCCACTAGTATAGGTTCTATTATTTGATTTTCTACTGCATCTTTTACAGCCTGTAAAACTTCTTTCTCTTCTGCTGCCGCTACAGAAAGAATTACTTTTTCTTCCCCTTTAAGTATATCTAAAATATCTTTTAATTCTTTTATCAAATTAAAGCCCCCTTTTATATAATTAATACGTCGTGTTAATTATTTTACTAATCATATTAAAATTACTATATAAAGCTTTTTACTATTAAAATATGCCTATTAAAATCTAGTATTTCCAATTATTATATTTAATTAGCACAATGAGTTAATTAAATAATAGCACACGTGCATAAAAAAACTTCTATAATTAAATAGAAGTTTTTAAATTTATATATACTTTATCTATACATATCTAATTCTCTTAAACATGCTATAGTTATCTCATCTTGTGGATCTAACTCATAAGCTCTTTCTATATAATATATAGCATCATCTAAATCTCCATTATTTAAATACGCCATACCTAAATTACATAATATTTCTGGATCTTCTTTTATCTTAGCTGCAGTTTCAAAATATTCTATTGCTTTTTCCATATTAAAAGTACTTGCTTCGCAAAGACCAAGTTCAACCATAGTATCAACTTGATGTGGCTTTATTACTAATATTTTTTCAAAATATTTTTTAGCTGTCTCAATCTCATTCATATTTTTATAGGCTAAACCTATCATGAATAATAAATTCCACCAATCTGAATTATCTTCTTCTAAAGGTAATAATTTTTCTAATCCTTCTTCATTTCTTCCTTGGAATACTAAATTATATCCTTCTTCATATTGAACTTTAAAGTCCATCTTACCTATATTTTCTTGTATTTCAGATGTTGTATCTTCATCTAATCCTAGCTTTAATGCTTCTTCCCATATTACTTTAGATTTTACATATTGACCTTGATTATAATAATGATAACCTAGATGATAATATCCTAATGCAAATTCTGGATCTAAATCTATTACCATTTCTAATTTATTTAATGCTTCTAATAAGAAATCATTCATAGCCTTATCATCATTATCTTTTTGATACTTCTTAGCCATTTCCTGACATACTATAGCATAGTGATATAATCCATTTATATCATCATTATTTATAGTTATAAGGGCTTTTAAGTATATTAAAGAGTCAGTATATTCTCCAATATCAAAATACTTTTTTGACATATATCCCATATATGCATTTAAATCTAAGTTTACTTTATTTTTAAACGCATTTAAGAACTTCTTATATTCTTCATTATATCTAAATTGACTATCTATACCTATTATGTATATCATTGCATCAACAATAGACATTGCATTTATATTATCTTGTGCTGTTTTTTCTTTTATACCCTTTACTAACACTTCATTTTTTATAGGTACTTGTAATCCTTCGCTTGGAATATTATATCCTTCTACTTTAAATTCACTATCATGTTTTATAGTTATAAAAGATAACTCTTCAGCTTTTTTTAATATATATTTTTCTATTTTAAACTTCATACTAACCTCCTAAATACTAACTCTATAAGCCTTTGATTTCTCAAATATCTTTTTATCATCATATACAAACATTACTACATTATCTTCTTTATCTATCTTTTTATTTATATCTTTTTTAAGTTCTAGTATGTCAAATTTAAAAGGTTCAAAGTGAACATATTTTATAATATGTTTTGCAGGCTTATCATAAAAGTCTTGTAAATACTTTGATATATTACTTTCATCTTGTAAAAATATATGACATCTATTTTTAAAATCTTCCATATCTAATTTATTAAAGAATTGCGGTAAATTTGATGTTTTACCTAATGATATATAATCATACTTTAGTATATCATTAAACAGCTCATTATCTTTATTTATTACAGAATTATAGAAGTCTAATAAAATTTTATAAAGCTGATTTTTACCTTGAGCAGCATCAAAATATCCATTTTGATCAAAATAGGTCGCAAACTCCTCAAAGAATTTAAATGGACTTTCTTTATAGTAATTAAATATTATATATCTCATAGATAATACAAAATTCTTAGAATTATAATATCTTTCTAGTATTTCTTCTATATCTTTTAATTTTAAAATCTGAGAATAAGAAATATAATCATTGTATAAAACTTCATATGGTGGATAATCTTTATATTTATATCCATGCTCATCTGCAGTTTTTCTTACTCCTGTTCCTTTTATCATCTTTAGAAACCCTAACTGTAAATGTTCTATTCCTAAATTAAATACATCGTTAAATGAATTTTCAAAACTAGCATAATCTTCATAAGGAAGTCCTGCTATTAAATCTAGATGTTGATGGATATTTCTATATAAAGCGATTTGCTTAACAACTTTAGATAACTTACTAAAATCATCTCTCCTTCCAACGGCATCTAATACCTTTTGATTAGTTGTTTGAACACCTATTTCAAATTGGAATAATCCTTCTTTGCAGTTTGATAAAAATTCTAACATATCATCATCTAATAAATGTGCCGTTACCTCAAAATGATATGTAGTATAATCATTATCATTTTCCATTAGAAAATTCATTATCTCTTTTGCAAACTTCTTATTTGCATTAAAAGTTCTATCTATAAATTTAATTTGTGACACTCTCGCATCTATTAAAGCCTTTAAATCCTTTTTTACTCTATCTATACTAAAGTATCTTAATCCTTTAAGTGTAGATGATAAACAATATTGACAATCAAAAGGACATCCTCTTGATGTCTCATAGTAAACAATTCTATTTTCATACTCTTTAGAATCTAGATTTTCATATGGACTTGGTATCTCATCTAAGTTTTGTAATAACTCCTTAGGTCTATTTACAATTATTTCTCCATTATTTCTATATACTATACCTTCCACATTTTCTATATTCTTATTACCTTGAAGGTACATAACCAAATCTCTAAATACTAATTCACCTTCACCGCATAATATATAATCTACAAATGGATATTTTTGCATAGCATTTTCGCTATCATAGCTTACTTCTGGTCCGCCTAAACCTATAATTGTGTTTGGTTTTACTTTTTTTATATTTTCACAAAGATTTACTATATCTAATATATTCCAAATATATGTTGAGAATAATATTACATCATAATCATTTTTGTATATGTCTTTTAATATATAATCTAAATCATTATTAATAGTGTATTCTCTTATGTCTACGTCAATTAAATCTTTAACATATGATTTTAAATATCTTATAGCTAAATTTGTATGTATAAACTTAGAATTCAATGTTGTTAATAAAATTTTCAATTATTTCACCTCTTTATTAATATTATTGTATATTTTTATGTTGTTTTTAGGTTAAAATAATATGTGTAAAACATTATCTAATTATTTTTTAATAGAAGGTTTTTACATATATTTTGTAGAATATTAGTATTATTATAATTATATAACTTAGAAAAGGAGTTTTTTATGGAATTAATTGACCAAGTATCTATCAACGCTTTATCAAAGAAAGACTTATTACTTATTCTAAAGGCATTAGAATATACTCATGAAAATACAGGTCTTGAAGATTTTATCGACCTTAGAAATAGTATAGTAAAAGAAATCTGCTTTTTAACTGAAACAGCAGAAATAGACTTTATAAACTATTTAGAGTCAAATAACTAAATTCTATGCTTTTTTAAATTTCAATGCATATAATCCAGATTTAGATTTAATATTTATATTTAGTATATTATTATTAAAATTCTTAGATACAATTTTTATCTGATTGAATATAGGGTCATTACATGTATCACCTTCATTAAGATTTATTAAGTATCTAGGATCTGAGTTTTTATCGTATACTTTTTTATTAATTTTATACTTTCTTAATTTAACTATATATTCTGACATCGATAAAATAAAGTCTATATTATCTATATTGTAATTTTCATCAAATCCTAATATAGATAGTATAGATTTTTTTATACTCTTACTTCCAAAATCTTTAACTTCTCTATCTTCAATATATATATCATATAATATATTTAATAAACTACCTAAAATTTTCTCATCGTCATAATCTTGGACTTTTAAATCTATATACTTATCTATTTGCTGTATCGCATTTATTCTTGCCATATGAAACTTTATAGTATTTGCTTTATCTAATGAAATAGTAAATCCTATAATTCGTTCCTTTATTTTTTGAAGCAAATCTTTATACTCTATAGTACTATCTTCTATTATATTATGAATAATTGAGTTGTATAAAACAGAAGATAATATGTATTCAAATAAGTAATCTTCTTTTTTAAAATATCTAACATATTTTTGGATTAATTCTAATACTTCATCTTCACTTTTCTTAATGTTAGTATTCGAAATTATTACAGGTAATAAAAGGTTAAGTATATTATTATAATTTAGCTTTTCTCCATAAAACTTATAATATATTAATTCATCTCTTAATCTATTGTCATCTATATATACACATCTTTGTATATTATCATCTATTAAACATTTTGTGTTGACTACTATTAAGTCTTTTAAATACTTATCCTCTATATCAAATGCTGATATATAGGCTTTTTTTATTAAATTATCTTTCATAAATATTATTTTCCTTGTAATATTTTATAATTATTATTTTTATCAAGTAATTAGTTTAATATACTATATTGTAGCCTATACGAATCAAAAAAAAGAGACAGCTTATAAGCTGTCGTTTATACAGGGGAATAGCAGTGTACAAACGAGTACATACTACTATCTTACTATCATTATACAATATTACATTTTTAGATGTAAAGTATCGATTTTCGACATCCCTGTACTCTTATATAAATTACATTCTTTCTGGTGCTTGCATTCCTAATAATTTAAGACCATTTTCTAATGCTTGTCTAGTAACTGCAACTAAAGCAAGTCTAGCTTTTCTTAATTCAGTATCTTCTACTAATATAGAGTTATCATGGTAGAATTTATTGAATGCTTGTGCTAAATCTAAAACAAATCTTGTTATTATATGTGGCTCGTTCTTTCTCATAGCATTAAGTATAGTTTTATTGAATGATGCTATAACTTTTAAAACTTCCGCACTATCTACATCATTTAATAATTCATAGTTAATATCTGTTGTAACTTCTTCTTCAGCTTTTCTTAAAACTGCACAACATCTAGCATGAGTATATTGAACGTAAGGACCTGTTTCTCCTTCAAAGCTTAGTGTTCTTGACCATGAGAATGTGTAATCTTTTATTCTACTGTTAGATAATTCTTGGAATACTACTGCTCCAACCCCAACTTGTTTAGCTATTTCATCAACATTTAAAGCATTTGGATTTTTAGCAAGCATAGTTTCTTTTGTCTTCTCTATAGCTTGTTTTAAAACATCTTCTAAGAAAACTACTCTACCTTTTCTTGTAGACATAGTTCCTTCTTCTAGTGCAACCATACCAAATGGAACGTGTATCATATCCTTAGCCCATTCAAATCCAACAAGTTCTAAAACTTTAAATAATTGTTGGAAATGTAAGCTTTGTTGTGAACCAACTACATATATACATTTTTCAAAATCATAATTTTCTTTTCTATATAATGCTGCTGCTAAATCTCTTGTCATATATAATGTAGATCCATCATTTTTAGTTATAAGTGCTGGCGGCATATTATATTCATCTAAATCTACTATATTAGTTCCTTGAGATTCTTTAAGCAATCCTTTGTCCTTTATTATATCTATAACTCTATCCATCTTATCTGAATAGAAACTTTCTCCATTGTATGAATCAAATTCTATATCTAATAAATCGTAAACTCTAGCAAATTCTTTTAAACTTTCATCTCTGAACCATTGCCATAATTCTTTTGCTTCTTTATCTCCATTTTCCAGTTTAGTAAACCAAGCTCTTGCTTCATCTTCCATTTCTGGATGCTTTTCAGCTTCATCATGGAATTGTATATATAATTTTAATAACTCTGGTATTGGATTAGCTTCTACAGCTTCTTTATTACCCCATAATTTGAAAGCTACTATAAGCTTACCAAATTGAGTTCCATAGTCTCCTAAATGATTGATTCTAACTGTATTGTATCCTTGAGAATCATATATTTTGTATAAAGCATTCCCTATAACTGTAGTTCTTATATGCCCTATATGGAATGGCTTTGCTATATTAGGTGATGAGAAATCTATTACTATAGTTTTATCCTTACCTAAATCACTATGTCCATACTTTTCTTTCTTTGTTAATACATCCTTTATAACTGTTTCTGCTAATTGAGATTTATTAACAAAGAAGTTTATATATCCACCTAAAGGAGTAACATTAGATATAACTCCTTTAGGCTCTATTTTTTCTGATAATTCAGCCGCTATCATATTAGGTGCTTTTCTAAATACTTTTGCTAATTTAAAACATGGAAATGCAAAATCTCCCATTTCCTTATTTGGTGGCACTTCTATAAGCGCTGTTATTTCTTCTAAAGTCAATTCTTCTATATGTTCTTTTAAGCATGTTGCTACTGCTACCTTAAAGTCTTGCATTATATTGCTCCTCTCTCTTTATTATTATTTTATGGTAAATCAAATTCTAAGTTTTTTCAAGGTATTTGACACTATTTACTATTATATATCTATATTATATCTTTTTCGCTAACAACTTCTATCCCATTTTGTCTAAGTAAAGCTGTTGTTACTCCTTCTCCAGGTACTTTTTTACCTGTAAAAGTTCCATCATATATACAACTAGATCCACATGAAGGGCTACCTTCCTTTAAGATAGCTTTTTTACAGCCATAAAGTTTTGCTATTTTTAAAGTTTCCATAGCCCCTTGTTTAAATTTCTTTGTTACATCTAATCTTTTATTACTAATCACACTGGTCTTTCCTTCTATAACAGCTTTGCCATCTAACCTTATAATCTCTGATGGATTACGCGGTGTTGATAGCCCTCCTAATTGTTCTGGACAAACTACTATAAACTGCTTGTCTTTAAGATATTCTTCTACTTTTTCATTTTTATTATTATCGCCATTATATTTACAGTTTATTCCAAGTAAACAAGCTGATACTAGTATCACATTTATCACCTTATTAGTATTAATTTATTTTAGTGTAACTATTGTTACCCCTGCTCCACCTTCGCCGTATTGACCGGCTCTTTGTGATTTTACATGTCTGTTTCTTCTTAATATATCTTGAAGTCCTGATTTTAAAACACCTGTACCTATACCATGTATTATTGTTACATTTTCTAGACCTGCAACATACGCATCATCTAGGTATTTCTCAACTTCCATAATTGCTTCTTCTAAGTTCATACCTCTCAAATCTACTTCACTCTTTACATTACCAGACTTAGATTTTATTATATTTCTAGTTGATTTTGTTACAGTTTTCTTAACATCTTTTTTAACTTTCTGTAATGATTTAAACGGTAGTGTCATTTTCATTATACCAATTTGCACTACAGCTTCTTTTTTATTCTTATCAACAGAAACAACAGTACCTTCTTGATTTAAAGTTATTACTCTTACATCTTCTCCTGCCTTCAAATCAGTTATTTCTTTACTTGCAACTTTAGGAACTATCATACTCTTAACCGTAGGCTGTAAACTGCCCATAGTACTTGTTAATTCTTTTCTAAGAGCTTCTATTTGTTGATTCTTTTCCTTTGATGCTCTTTCTTCTTCTAATCTTCTTAATTCTTTTATTATATTATCTACTTCTTCTTTTGCTTGTCTAGTAATTCTAAATGCTTCTTGTCTTGCTTGCTCAAGCATTTTTTCTTTTTGATTTGCAAACTTTTCAAGTTTATCATCATATTCTATCTTTAGTTTTTCTATACTTTCTCTTAGTTTCTCAGCTTTTATTCTTTCTTCTTCAGCTTTTATTCTATTTTTTTCTGCACTTTGTAATATATCTTCTAATTCTATATTATCCGTATCTATAAATTCCTTAGCTCTAGTTATTATATAATCACTAAGTCCTAATTTTTTAGATATTTCAAAGGCATTTGATTTACCTGGAACACCTATTAATAATTTATAAGTAGGGCTTAATGTATCTAAATCAAACTCAACTGCAGCATTTTCTACACCATCTTTAATAAGTGCATAATTTTTTATTTCAGTGTAATGAGTTGTAGCTATACATCTAGCTCCAGCCATAGCTACATCTTCAAGTATTGCTATAGCAAGTGCTGCACCTTCTATAGGATCTGTACCTGCACCTAATTCATCAAATATAACTAAAGAATTTTCAGTTACATCTTTTAATATAGACACAATATTTGTCATATGAGATGAGAATGTTGATAAACTCTGTTCTATACTTTGTTCATCACCTATATCCGCAAATATGTTGTCATATACACACATGCTACTTCCATAGTCTGCAGATATATGAAGCCCACTTTGAGTCATAAGAGCAAATAATCCAACAGTTTTTATTGTTACAGTTTTACCACCTGTATTTGGCCCAGTTATAACTAAAGTATGAAAATCTCTTCCTAAATACACGCTATTAGGTACTACTGTTTTTCTATCTAATAATGGATGTCTACCATTTTTTATATTTATAAACTTATCTTTATTTAATGTAGGTTCTACACCTCTCATTTGCATTGATAATTTTCCTTTTGCAAAAGCAAAATCAAGTCTACCTAATATCTCCTGATTTGATATTAAATCTTCGCTTACTTCACCAACCATAGATGATAATTCTTGTAGTATTCTTTCTATTTCTTCTTGTTCACTAAGTCTTAATTGTCTAAGTTCATTGTTCATGTCAACTATACTCATAGGTTCTATGAATAATGTAGCTCCTGATGAAGATTGATCATGAACTATCCCTGCAACTTGAGATCTATATTCAGCTTTTACAGGAACGACAAATCTATCTCCTCTTACCGATATTATTGCATCCTGTAGATACTTTTGATATGTAGTTGATGATATTATAGAGTTTAACTTAGATCTTATAGATTGATTCTTTTGAACTATTCGTCTTCTAATGTCTCTAAGTGTTGATGATGCATTATCTGATATTTCTAATTCACTTATTATTGCATTATATATTGCATCTTCTATCTCTCTATATGCATATAATCCATTTGATAAAGATTGTATTATTGGATAATTAAAATCTTCTTCATCACTACCTGATAGACTATTTCTTAATGTTCTAGCAGTTCTTAATGTATCTGCTATCATTATTAAACTCCCTGGATCAAGACTTGCTCCTACTCCAGCTCTTTTAACTTTATCTTCTATATCATGTATACCTTGTAATCCCACATATCCCCTTTTGGTAAGTATTGATTGCGTTTCACTTGTTTCTTGTTGCATATACTTAACTTCTTCAAAATCCGAACTTGGAACTAACTCTTCTATATATTTTAAACCTAACGAAGATGAAGCTTTACTTTTCAATAATTCAATTATTTTATTGAATTCTAAAACTCTCAGCGATTTTTGGTTCATAATTCCTCCTTAATTTTTCATTTTTTAATTTCTATTTTACTATGTGTATTTTACACATTTTGTATTATACTATTTATATGGCTATTTTATATTATACATAATGATACTTTGTTTGTGATATAAAAATATTATTTACTATTTTTAAAGTATCTATTTTAACTTAATCTAAAAGGAGTTGTTTTTATGGAAAATGTTTTAAAGGGGTTACAACCTGAGCTTGTTTTTAAATATTTTGAGGAAGTATCCCAAATACCTCGTGGTTCTGGAAATGAAAAAGCTATAAGTGATTATCTAAAAAAGTTTGGTGAGGATTTAGGACTTGAAACTATACAAGATGATTCTCTTAATATAATAATAAGAAAACCAGCTACAAAAGGATACGAAAACTGTCCTGGTGTAATACTTCAAGGTCATATGGATATGGTCTGTGAAAAAAATAAAGATACTGACCATAACTTTGTTACTGATCCTATAAAATTAAGAGTTGAAGATGATATGATATATGCAACTGGAACTACTCTAGGTGCTGACAATGGTATAGCTGTGGCCATGGGAATGGCTGTACTTGCATCTAATAACCTAGACCATCCTGCGATAGAAGTTTTAATAACTACTGATGAAGAAGCTGGTATGAGTGGTGCTATGGATTTAGATGGTTCTTTATTAAAAGGACAATACATAATAAATCTTGACTCTGAAGAAGAAGGATACTTACTAGTTAGTTGTGCTGGTGGAGTTACTGCTTTATCTGAACTAAATGCTGAATATACTAGTGTTAATGCTAATAAACAAGCTTTATTAGTTGAAATAAAAGGATTACTTGGTGGACACTCTGGAATGGATATAATAAAACAAAGAGCAAATTCTAATAGATTAATGGGAAGACTTTTAAATTTATTATGTGTTGATTACGACTTAGCTAAAATTCAAGGTGGTTCTAAAAACAATGCCATACCTCGTGAGTGTGAAGCTATAATAGTTGTAGATAAAAATGATGTTGAAAAAACTAAGAATTGTATAAATGAAATAATGAATACATTTAAACATGAATTCAGTACTTCTGACCCGGATATAAATATAGAATGTGCTGAAACTACTGTTGATAAAGTATTTACTGATAAAACAAAAACAAATGTAGTTAATTTACTAAACTTAATACCTAACGGAATCCAAACTATGAGTATGGATATAGAAGGTCTTGTTGAAAGTTCAACAAACTTAGGTGTTGTTCATACTACTGAAAACTCAGTTACATTTGAATGTGCTGTTAGAAGTTCTGTCAAAACATTAAAAGACGATATAACTAATAAAATGGACCTACTTGCTACTAACTTAGATGGAAAATTAATTTTAGATAGTGATTATCCAGCTTGGGAATATGCTAAAGGTTCTAAATTAGAAGAAATATGTATTGATACCTATGAGAAATTAACTGGTAAAAAACCAATTATAATGGCCATACATGCTGGTCTTGAATGCGGATTATTATTAGATAAAATGCCTCATGCACAGGCTATATCTCTTGGACCTGATATGTTTGAAGTTCATACACCTAATGAGCATTTAAATATATCTTCTACTAAACGTACTTGGGATTATTTAGTTGCTATCTTAAAAGGTATGAATCAATATTAATATATACGTTTCTCGTTAAACATAACAATGAGCTATATGCAAATTTAATTTGCATATAGCTCATTTATTTTTATATAATTTATATCTATTCTGTTATAATCTCTCCAGTGTATTTATCTATCTTTATATTTCCTAGACTTTGTCTATGTATATGTGTTTCATGACTTACATCATCTCTATCTTCTACTTCAACATAAACATCTATGAAATATAAATCTCCTATTAATTTTATATCCTTATCTTCAACTAATATATTATCTCCATACTCTGCCTTTAATATATTTATAGCTGTATCTTTTGATATAGGATTTATGCTATCTTTATCTATACTATTTAAATTAATATCATTATTTTCTTGAAATTTACTGCAACCAAATATAAATGAAGTTATTATTAATATAAATAAACTTATGCCTATAATTTTTTTATTCATAAAAAGCTCCTACTACTATATAAGTGCTTAATTATCTTTTTTTAGATTTAAAGTTAACTTTTGTAACCTTCGCTTTTTTGTTATTTGTAGTATTTTTTTCTGTAGTTAACTTTCCTTCTTTAAATCCTAATAATACTTCTACTTCATCTTGATTCAAATGTAATCCCCAATTTGATAAATTCATTACCAAACTAGCCTTACTCATTATATTATTATCTATTAATACATCTATAGATTTTTTTAATAGCATCGGACTTGTAGCTTTTATATTTTCTTCTAGTGGTTCTTTCTTTAACCATCCCTTTTTATCCATTTCATTCATTAAGTACATATATTTTTTGTAACTTATTTCACCTAATTGATATGCTCTTAATATTATAGCTGATATTGGAACTATCCATTTCTTTTTTAACTCAACATAATCTTCTAAATCATTTACCATTTTTAAATCTTGTATAAAACTTTCTTTAGGCATTAAAAATGCACAAGCAAATTCATCCTTAGAAAATTTCTTTGACTGTATATTCGCCTCAGTTGCTACAATATATGCTAATTCATATGCTAAATCATAGTTTCTTGTACATGCTGATTTTTTATCATTACCTAAAGATATAAAGTATCTACTATTTCCATTTACAGTTTGCTTTTGACTAAATGATAATGCTCCTTTTTTTTCTATATTAGCATCTGATACAACTATCCCATTTATCTCAAGTAAGGTTAACATGTTACCTATAATCCCATCACCTAAATTCCAGTATCTTCTTACCTTAGTAGCTAACTCTTCTATATCTTCATTTTTATTTAAATCAGTTGGTATATTCATTTGTGGGAATTGGATATACCCTTCTAAAAATGTTAATATCCTATGAGTCATAGCTAGTTTTTCTTTAAAAGCTATTTGTTCTACTTTCGGTATTGTACATTCCGGTCTTATATGTGTAGAATCTATAGTCATTTTTATATTGTCTGCATATTTAAAGAATTCTCTTGGAAATCCTAATGTATTTGATAACTTCATTTCATTTTCTAATGTTGGCTTATATTTCTCTTCTTCAAATGCAATTATATCTTTTTTATTTATATTAGTTTCTTTAGCTAATACATCTATTGTTTTACCTCTATACATTCTAGCTTCTCTTAATTTTCTTCCTATAAATACTTTTTTGCTCATATTTAAGTCTCTCTTTCATTGTTTATAGAATTTATTTTAATAAAAAATTCGCTTCGCTTGAGCGACGTGTCGGCGAAACACTTCATATCGCCAACGATATGACACTCGCTACCACTTTGAGCAACATGTTGGCGAAACATTTCAAAATGTCATTTTTTAAATTTCTTCATTTTTAAATTATTAATGCTCTGGATAATTTTATACCCAGAGCATTATTTAACTTTTATTATTTTGTAATATTATCATATTTGCTTAATATAGTCAATTTTACATATTATAGCACTAAAATATAACTTATTATTCTACACCTTTGTAGTAATGACCTGCTGTTGTACCCTTTTCATCTAATTTATTATAAAGTTTAGTAGCTTTTGTTCCTAATTTATAATCATTAGATAAAACTTCTTGATAGGCTTCTATAACTTCTTTAACAGTCTCTTTATCTTCTAATGCAAAGTCTAATCTAAGTACATTTATACCTATTTCATGTAATTCATATAAGTTGTCTAGCATACAAGTTACATTTGAATTATATATTGTACTCCTACAGAATATATCTTGTGAAACTCTGAATTCATCACCTTTAGAATTTCTTAATGCATATATACTTTCTTTACATTTAGCAACTCTTTTATCCTTTTTACAATCACGAACAATTACTCCCATAGGACAGTATTCTGTTATCATAAGTGGAGTATATCCATAAACTACAGATTCTATATTTATATCAGTGTACTTTATTGTTTCTTTTATCTCGTTTATATTTAACTCTTGAGATATACATAAAGTATCTGCACCTATTTCTTTGTAGTAATTTATAGTTTCACTATTAAATGCATTTAAGTAGTAATCTATATTTAATTCTTTACCTTTAAAGTAATCTATTGAACCATAGTTTCCTACTTGTACAGATGCTACACCTGCATTATTAGCTTTTGCTAAATGATTGTATTCTTTGTTTCTTATTATTCTAGGTGCAGAGTATATTACCTTTTTATTATATTTCATAGCTAAGCTCATAGCTTTATCTATGCTATTAGTATCTTCGTAATATATTCTATCTATATTGCACTCTAATGCACTTTCTAATTGTTCTAAATTTTTAACTTTAACAGATATTTCTTGTTTTTTGTTTCTATTGTATTGTACTGGTTTATACTTAACAACTTTATCTTTATATTTTCTATTTTTTATGCTTATTCTTTCTTTATCTAAAAGTTCAATACAATCTCTTCTCATTTGATTTAATAAACTTACTGGTAAACTAACATTATCATCTAATTCAATTTCTAATAAATCTAATTCATAAGGTGTATTTCCAAGTTTTCTTAGTTGAGCTTCTACTTTTTCTTTGCTTAAAGCAACCTTCATAGCTTCTTCAACTATTTTATCACATTCTATAGTTGCTTCATTACCATGTCTATCTTTTAATGTAAGTATTGGCTTTTGACCTAATTTTATAGTAATTTTTGCATCAATTATATTTTTTACAAGTTCTTTATCTTGTGTAAATGTAGCTTGAACTCTATCCATTAATTCACTATCTGATGTTTTAAATACTATTTGCCCTTTTCTTGCTTCGCCAACAAAGTCTAATTCAATAGTTTCACCTTTGTATCCTATAGTTTCTATGTTTCCATTTTTTATTATTCTACCTATAGTACCTCCGCCAAGATTTATACCATCACCTTTTTTAAGAGTATTTGCTAGTTTTATTTTTAATCTTTTTGCTTTTTTATTATAATCTACTACTGTACCAACATATAGACCTTGGTTATTAGGAAGTTGCGAGTTCATCATATCCTTACCAACATCACCTAGTAATAATCCTTTAGTGAATTTTCTATTAAATATAGTATATAAATCATTTATTGTTTCATCTGAAACATTTAATTTATTTGTAGCTAAATATTCATCTATAGTTTTTCTATATCCATCTATAACTGTTGCAACATACTCTGGTCTTTTCATTCTACCTTCTATTTTTAAAGAATGTACTCCTGCATCTATTATCTTATCAATTTCTTCTATTGTACTTAAATCCTTAGGACTTAGTAGATAGTCTCCATTACTGTTTACGACTTCTCCTGTATATACATCAACAAGTTCATATCTTTGTCTACAAGGTTGTGCACATCTTCCTCTATTTCCTGATCTATTCCCTATCATAGAGCTCATTAAACATTGTCCAGAATAACATACACACAATGCTCCGTGGACAAAAACTTCTATATCTGCTTTACAGTTATCGCATATATATTTAATTTCTTCTACTGTAACCTCTCTCGCAAGTACTACTCTATCAAATCCTACACCTTCTAAATATTTAACATCTTCTAATGAATGTGCCACCATTTGAGTACTTGCATGTAATTCAAAATCAGGTAATTCTCTTTTTATAAGTCTAGCCATACCTATATCTTGAAGTATTATTGCATCTACATCTATATCATATAAAAACTTTACATATTCTAAGAAATCTTCTATTTCATTTTCTTTTCTTAGTGTATTTGTAGTTACAAAAACTTGTACACCTCTTATATGAGCATATTTTACAGCGTCTTTTAACTCATCTCTATCAAAATTATTTGCGGATGCCCTTGCTCCAAAATCTTTTCCTCCAAGGTATACTGCATTTGCACCATTTTGTACTGCAGCTTTTAATGCTTCAAAAGACCCAACAGGTGCCAATAATTCTACGTCTCTCATATTGTCCTCCTTTAAGGAATATTTATCCTCTTTATATAATATCCTTAAATTTTAAAATTAAAACCTTCAGGTTCCCCTGAAGGCTTAATTTATTTTATCTTTTTGCTTTAAAAAATTTCAATTCATTTTCAATCTCTATTTTTTCCAATTGCACTCTATATGCGTCATTTTGGAACTTTGAAGACATTTGCTCTGCAACTCTGGCTTTCTCCTCAGCAATTTTAGTTAAATCTTTAAGTTCATCAACTTCAACCTTATACTCTTTAATTTGTTTATCTTTAGATTGAATATCATTTTCTAACTTAGAAATTTTACTTTTTTGCTCTTCAATTAACTTATTTAACTCATCTATCTTCGTCTTTAAGTCTTCTTCCGATTTAGCTTTGCCTTGTAGAGATAATTCTAATTTTTTCATCTCTAATTTTAGTTCTTCTTCTCCAGTACCAACCTTTTTGTTAAGTTCTTCATTTTCTTTTAATAGTTCCTCATTTTCATCACAACATTCAAAGAATACATCCGCTATATTTATAGCTGATAATATTGATGCTGATGATGTGCTTAATTTTGGATTTGCAGTTGTTATTTTTCTAATTTCCTGATCAACATATCTTGCTACTCTTAGCATATGTTCTTCTGATTTTGGACCAACCATTGGATATTCAGAACCATTAATTTTTACTATAACTTTATTCATTTCCTTCATACTAACACGCCCCCTACGTTAGTTAGTTTGATCTTAAGTTTGCATTTAATTTTTCACTTAGCTCACTTAATATCTTCTCATGTACTTTTGCTACATCTTCATCAGTTAAAGTTTTTTCTTTACTTCTATATGTTATAGAATATGCTATAGACTTATGTCCTTCTTCTATTTGAGCACCTTTATAAACATCAAATAACTTATAGCTTTCTACTAAGTCTCCCCCATTAGCTTTTATTATATCTTCTATCTGCTTAACAAATACTTCATCTTTAACTATTAATGCTATATCTCTAGATGTAGATGGATATTTTGGTAATGGATTATATGACTTAGTTAAGTTTAAGTTTTCAAATACTGTATCTATATTTATTTCAGCTACATATACTCTTTGTCCTAAGTTATAGTTTTCTATAACATCTGGATGTAATTCTCCAAAAGTTCCTATATATATATTATTATACACTATTTTTGCACATCTTCCTGGATGGAATGTTAAATTTGTAGTTTCTGGTTCTATTTCATAACCTTTTAATCCTACGTTGTTAAGTATAGATTCTACAACTCCTTTTAATACAAAGAAGTCTACTTCTTTACCATACATTCCAACACAGTATTTCTTAGTCTCTATTGGTAATCCTTCTTGTGGTATAAAGGTATTTCCACATTCAAATGCAGATACTTCTTCAACTTTATGAGATATATTTGTAGATATAACATCTAACATATTAGGTATTAAAGTAGTTCTCATTACAGAAGTTTCTTCACCTAATGGGTTCATTATTTTAACAAAGTTTCTCTTTTCATCATCAGCTGGAAGATTTATTTTATCTACACCTCTTGGGCTTACAAATGAATATGTTAATATTTCATTTAATCCACAAGCTATAGAGTTAGATTTTACATTGTCTATAAACTTTTGTTTTTCAGTTTTTACACCTGCAGTAGCATTTCCTTCTAAAGAAGCAGAAGGTATATTGTCATATCCATATATTCTAGCTATTTCTTCTAATATATCTGCATCTTCAGTTATATCTAATCTAAATGTTGGAACTTCTAGCTCTAAAACTTCAGAAGATACTAAATTACATTTAAATTCTAAGCTTTCTAATATGTTTATGAATTGGTCCATAGGCACGTTAACACCTAATAATTTATTTATTCTAACTGGGTTAACTGTTACTTTTTGAACTTCTTCTTTTTGTGGATAGTAGTCAAGCATTCCATTAAGAACTGTACCACATCCTAACTCTTCTATTAATTGACATGCTCTATTAACAGCTTCTTCTGTTAAGTTTATGTCTATTCCTTTTTCAAATCTTGAAGATGCTTCTGTTCTAAGACCTAATTTCTTAGAGGTAGCTCTTATGTTTTCTTTAGCAAAACTTGCTCCTTCTATAAATATAGAAGTTGTTGTATCTTTTATTTCTGAGTTTTCTCCACCCATTATACCTGCTAAGTCTAATGTCTTATCTTTATTTCCTATAACTAACATATCTGATGTTAAAGTTCTTTCAACACCATCTAATGTAGTGAACTTTTCACCTTCTTCTGCCATTTTAACAGTCATTTTATTGTATTTTATATCATCTAAATCAAATGCATGAAGTGGTTGTCCAAGCTCTAACATAACGTAGTTTGTTATATCCACTATGTTACTTATAGGTCTCATTCCAGCTTCTATAAGTTTTCTTTGCATCCAGTATGGAGATGGCCCTACTTTAACATCTTTAACTACTCTACCGCAGTATCTTTTACATAAATCTGTTTGTATATCTATTTCAAATGACATTTCTTCATCGCAAGCCTGAACTTTTATTTCAGGATATTTTAATTCTTTTCCTAAAGTAACAGCAGCTTCTCTAGCTATACCTATTATAGATCTACAGTCTGGTCTGTTTGAAGTTATTTCAAATTCTATTAGTGCATCATTTATTCCTAAAACATCTCTTACATCCATTCCTAATTCAAATGAATCTTGATGATCTAGTATATATATTCCATCTTTTTTATGGTCTTCAACAAATGCAGATGGTATAGTTAATTCTTCAGCACCACAGAACATCCCTTCTGATAATACTCCTCTTAACTTGCCTTTCTTTATTTTGAAATCTCCAGGTAGTACTGCACCTATTCTAGCAACTGGTACAAAATCTCCTACTTTTATATTTGTAGCATTAGTTACTATTTGAAGTATTTCTCCGTTTGCAACTTCAACCTTTGTAACTTTTAATCTATCAGCATCTGGATGTTGTTCTATTTCAAGTATTTTACATACTTCAACTCCATTTGTTTCTTTTCCAAAGAAATCTACTTTTTCAACTTTTGAACCTGTCATAGTCATCATATCAGCAAATTCTTGTGTATCTATATCTATGTCAACATAATCTCTAAGCCATTTTAAAGGTACTAACATATTCAAACCCTCCTAATTAAAATTGATCTAAAAATCTCATATCATTTTCAAATAATAATCTTATATCATCTATTTCGTATTTAAGCATAGTTATTCTATCTACACCCATACCGAAAGCAAATCCACTATAAACTTCTGGATCTATTCCACAGTTTCTAAGTACGTTTGGATGAACCATACCTGCACCTAATATTTCTATCCATCCTTCTTGTTTACACATAGGACATCCAGCGCCTTGACACTTAAAGCAAGTAACGTCTACTTCTGCACTTGGTTCTGTGAATGGGAAGTTATGTGGTCTAAATTTAGTTTTTGTATTTTCTCCAAATAACTTCTTAACGAACATATCTAATGTTCCTTTTAATTGAGCCATTGTTACATCTTTTCCAACTACAAGTCCTTCTATTTGATGGAACATTGGAGAATGTGTAGCATCTGGAGCATCAAATCTAAAGCATCTTCCTGGTGCTATTATTTTTATAGGTAACTCTTGATCCTTCATTGTTCTAACTTGAACAGGAGATGTTTGTGTTCTAAGTAATAATTCACTATTTATATAGAATGTATCACTCATATCTCTTGATGGATGATCTATTGGTGCATTTAATGCATCAAAGTTATTTTCAACAGTTTCAACCTCTGGACCTTCTGCTATAGAGAATCCCATTCCCATAAATATTTCACTTACTTCATCTATTATTTGAGATATAGGATGTTTCTTTCCTACTTTAACAGCTTTAGCTGGCATAGTAACATCTATAACTTCTTCAGCTAATTTCTTTTGCTTTTCTATAGCTTTTAATTCTTCTTTCTTTGAAGATATACTTCCTTCTATAGATTCTCTTACCTTGTTAGCAACTTGACCTATAACTGGTCTTTCTTCTGCTGATAACTTACCCATTTCTTTAAGTATAGCAGTTATTTCACCTTTTTTACCTAAGTACTTAACTCTTAGGTTTTCCACAGCTTCTATACTAAAAGTATCTTTAATTTCATTTAAAGCCGCTTCTTGTAAATTAAGTAATTTTTCTTGCACTATATATCACCCTTTCACTATTTATTTACATAAAAATTCGCTTCGCTCATGTCGCCAACGACTTCGTCCGTTGCTCAAAATCTTTTTTACGCTCAAAATAATTTATTGATATTACTTACATTCAAAATTTATCCGCATTTTTTTAAGTATTATAATACCCTTAAGCGTAAAAAAAGCCCTTCATCCCAACCTAGGGACGAAAGGCTACTATTTCGCGGTACCACCCTAGTAGTCTAAAATTATAAATTTTAAACCACCTCAAATAAACTTAACGCGTTTTAACGTTAAAGCCTACTATTAATTTCAGCTTTAATACTCCAGAGGGAACTTCTTTTGAATTCTTATAAAGTACTTTCAGCCTTGATACTTCTCTCTGTGCTAAGTTGATTCAAAATACTTTTCTCTTTCATTGTATTTTAAAATATATTTTTAGATAATTATAACATATAAAATGTATAATTAACAACTTTTAAACTAAGTATTTTTTTATCTCATACATCAGTATTGCAGAACTTATAGCTGCATTTAAAGATTCTGCCTTACCATATATAGGTATCTTAACCAATACATCTGATTTTGATACTAATTCTTCATTTATTCCATTAGCTTCATTACCTATTACTAGTGCAGTTTTATAATTATACTCCACCGTATTATAATAATTATTTGTATCTAAGTAACTAGATACTATATCAAATTTCTTTAGCTTAAGTATCCTTAATGCTTCTTCTTGAGTAGCATGAATTACATTCATATCAAATATAGACCCCATAGTTGATCTTATTACTTTTGGATTATATATATCTACACATCCCTTTAATGCAATTATTGTATCTACTCCAGCAGCATCTGCAGTTCTTATTATCGTTCCCATATTACCAGGATCTTGTATTCTATCTAATATTAGTACAAATCTACTTTCATCAGTTAAATTTTCTTCTAGTGTTCTTTGTTTAAATTTAACTACACCTATTATCCCTTGAGTATTTTCAGTATCTGTTAAATCTTCAAAAATCTTATTTGTAGTTTTATATACCATTATATCTTTTTTCTTAAGTATTTCTAAAAATTCTTTATGTTCTTGCTTTTTTTCAAAATCTTCATTTATAAATACATAATCTAACTTAGCTTTACATTCTATCGCAAGAGTTAATATTCTATATCCTTCTATTATAAATTTTGATTCTTTATTTCTATTTTTTGACTTTAATAATGACTTCGTGTATCTTACTTTATCATTATCTTTAGATGTTATTATCATAGACATAACTACTTTCTCCTAATTATATCTTTATTTTCAGAAGTAATACTACTTATATTGCTACTTTGACCAATCACAACTAGTATACTTCCTGCTTTAAGTTCTTCATCTGGTGATGGTGTTACATTTATACTCTTGCCATTTTTTATAGCAAGTACAGTTATTTCATATCTTGCCCTTAATTCTAAATCAACTAGAGTTTTTCCTACCCAACTAGTTGGAGTAACTATTTCTACTATAGAATATTCTGGATCTAATTCAATGTGATCTAGTATGTTATCTGAAACTAAGTTATGAGCAACTCTAACTCCCATATCTCTTTCTGGAAATACTACTCTATCCGCCCCTATTTTATAAAGAACTTTTGCTTGTAATTCATCTTTTGCTTTACATACAATTTGAGACACTCCCATTTCTTTAGCTATAAGAGTTGCCATTATAGATGCCCTTATATCAGATCCTATTGCTATTATAGCTACATCAAAGTTTCCTAATCCTATTGATCTTAAAGATTGTTCATCTGTAACATCTACTATAGCCGCATGAGTAACTTTATCAACTATGTTTTGAATTATTTCTTCACTTTTATCTATAGCCATTACTTGATGACCTAAAAGATGCATAGTTGTTGCTAACGATGCTCCAAATCTTCCACATCCTATAACTATATATTGTTTCATAACTTTTACCTCTCTATATTTTAAATAAATTTATTTTAATTTATCCAACTATTATTTTACCTTCTGGATATCTAATAGGAGGATTTTTCTTTATTCCTCTTGATGCTAACGCCATAAATATAGTTAAAGATCCAACTCTTCCCATAAACATGAATAACATTATAAATATTTTTCCTAAAACACTAAGATTCGGACTTCCACCTATACTAAGTCCAACCGTAGCAATAGCAGATACTACCTCGAATCCAACTTCAAGTAAACTAAAACCAGGATCAGTTATAGATATAATAAGAGTTCCCATCACGACTAGAGTTATACCTATTAAAAATATTCCTAATGATTTCTTAACCGTAGTTTCACTTATTCTTCTTTCACATACTTCTATATCTTGCTTTCCTAGTATAAACGACTTTACAGTTAATATTAAAGTAGCTATTGTAGTTGTTTTTACTCCTCCACCTGTCGAAGCTGGAGATGCACCTATAAACATTAATATTATCATGAAAAATATACTATTCTCTCTCATAGCGGCTAAATCTATTGTATTAAATCCAGCAGTTCTAAGTGTTACTGATTGAAATAATGAGGCTAATATTTTTCCTCCAAATCCTAATTGACCTAGGGTATTTGGATTATTATATTCTAATACTAGTATAAATAACATTCCTAATACTATTAAAACAGCTGTACTAAAAAGAACAACTTTAGAATGTATGTTTAATTTCGATAACTTTTTATTTCTTATAACGTCAAGAATTACAGGAAATCCTATACCACCTAAAATAATTAATAGTGATATTGTTATAGTTATAGTAAAGTTATTTACATAATATGTTAACGATGAAAATGGACCGCTAACTACTCCCATTAAATCAAAGCCAGCATTACAAAATGCCGATATAGCATGAAACATACTATACCAAATACCTTTTAAAACTCCAAATTCAGGTATAAATACAGTTGACAATAATAAGGCTCCTGTACCTTCAATTAAAACCGTTGTAATTAATATGTACCTCGTTAATCTGACTAGTCCAGATAAATCTATTTGATTCAAAGATTCTTGTATCAGAAGTCTTTCTTTTAAATTTATCCTTTTCTTGATTATAAGGGCAAATAATGTTGTCATAGTCATAAATCCTAATCCACCAATTTGTATTAAGGTTATAATTATTAATTGCCCAAAAAAACTCCAATAAGTCGAGGTATCAACTGCAATTAATCCTGTAACACAGACTGCCGAAGTTGATGTAAATAATGCATCTAAAAATCCTATACTTTCTCTATTTTGAGTAGATATTGGCATACTCAATAAAATTGCTCCTATCAATATTACAATAGCAAATCCCATTACCATTATCTGAGTAGGTTCCATTTTATTTATAATTTTAGAAAGTTTCTTAATAATTTTTCTCACTATTTTAAACCCTCCTTTATACTTTGAGATTAATTTCAAAATAGTTAATAATTATTATTTTATTATATTCCAAAACTTTAGTAAAAACAACAATACCTATATTAATTTATATAATTATATTATATATATTTGAGAGACTTTTTATTTATTAAGTAATTAAAATATATATAAATATAAAAAAAGCTCTTGAATATAAAATTCAAAAGCCTTTTTCTATATGATTAAGCTAATTTAGATTTAGCAACTTCTACTAACTTAGCAAATCCTTCTGCATCATGTATAGCCATTTCAGCTAACATTTTTCTGTTAACTTCAACACCAGCTAATTTTAATCCGTTCATGAATCTTGAGTAAGATAATCCATGAGCTCTTGTTCCAGCGTTTATTCTTTGTATCCAAAGTCTTCTGAAGTCTCTCTTCTTTAACTTTCTTCCTATATAAGCGTTCTTTAACGCCTTCATTACAAATGTATTTGCTGGTCTATATAATTTGCTTCTTGATCCTATAAATCCTTTTGCAAGTTTTAATACTTTCTTATGCTTCTTACGAGCGTTCATAGCTTTTTTAACTCTTGCCATCGTTATGACCTCCTTCGTCTTCCTCTGTTATTAATTGTTTATCTATTTTTTATCCGATTTTTAGTATGGTAATAATTGTGCTATTCTTCTAGCATCACCTGCTGTAACTATTCCAGACTTTCTTAATTGCATCTTAGTCTTAGCAGCTTTCTTAGTTAATATGTGTCTTCTGAAAGCTTTAGCTCTCTTTAATTTTCCAGTTCCAGTCTTTTTGAATCTTTTAGCAGCACCTCTATGAGTTTTCATTTTAGGCATGTTAATTTCCTCCTCTCAGTTAATCATTTATTTCTTTGGATCTATCATTACAACCATATTATTCCCCTCAAATGCTGGGGCTTTAGTTGGTTCACCAAACTCTTTTACTATATCTATAAACTTTAACATTACTTCTTTACCAATGTCTTTATGTCCTAATTCTCTACCTCTAAATCTAAGTTCAACTTTAACTTTATCTCCTTTTTTAAGGAACTTAATAGCTTGATTAGCTTTAGTATTTAAGTCATTAGATTCTATACCTGGTCTTAATCTAACTTCTTTTATGTTTACTACCTTTTGTTTTTTCTTAGATTCTTTTTCTTTTCTAGATTGTTCATACTTGTACTTACCGTAGTCCATTATCTTACATACTGGCGGATTAGCATTAGGTGATATCATTACTAAATCTAGATTTTTATTATTAGCTATTGTTTGAGCTTCTTTAGCAGACATTACTCCAAGTTGCTCTCCATTGTCTGAGATAACTCTTATTTCTTTATCTCTTATTTGTTCATTGATTGCTAGTTCCTTACTAATGGTAGGACACCTCCAAATTTTTATAAAAATAAAAAGCGAATGATTAAAATCATCCGCATATAAGTTAACACATTCAAACAAGCTTTATACATTTAAAATTATAAAAGCTTAACTTATATTTACACTTACAACTCTTATCGCAAGGTGAGAAGCGGACTTCTTCTTTATTTTCATTATTTATTACTTTATTTACTATATCACTTATTAAATTTTTTTTCAAGTATTTTTTTTAATTTTATCTAAATAAAATAATTTAATTAAGTAATTAGATAAGTAGTTTATGGTTATACTCTAAGATATTAGAAATTAATTATTTAAAATGAAAAATTTATATAATAAATTTTATAAACTATGGAAATTATAAGATAAATAAACAATTTTTATTATCCGAGGTGTATGGCTATGAAAATGTGGGAAAATTTTTTAAAAAAAATAAACAAACCAGTACCTGTATTTGCTCAAACAACTAAAATTGAAAAAGACAATCCAAGTGAAGACTCTAACTCATCTAAACCTAAAACTACATTTTGTGATGTTGCTGGGCTAGAAGAGGTTAAAGAAGAATTATTTGAAATAGTAGATTTCATGAAATCTCCAGACAAATATAAAAAAATGGGTGCAAAAATACCAAAAGGAGTATTATTTTACGGTCCTCCTGGTACAGGTAAAACATTACTTGCATCAGCTGTAGCTGGTGAGACAAACTCTTCATTCTTTAATGTTACCGGATCTGAGTTTGTTGAAAAATACGTTGGTGTAGGTGCTAAAAGAGTAAGAACTCTTTTTGAGAAAGCTAGAAAAGAAGCTCCAAGCATAATTTTTATAGATGAAATCGATGCAATAGGTGCTAAAAGACAGTTAGAAAGTAACAATGAAAAGGACCAAACCTTAAATCAGCTTTTAGTTGAAATGGATGGTTTTACTAAAGATTCAAATGTAATTATAATAGGTGCTACCAATAGACTTGACTTACTAGATGAAGCTTTACTTAGACCTGGTAGATTCGATAGACATATTCACATAGGTGCCCCTAACTATCATACTAGATATGAAATTTTAAAAGTTCATACTGATAATAAGCCAATAGATCCTTCTGTAAATTTAGAAGTTTTAGCTAAAAAAACTCATGGATTTAATGGTGCTCATCTTGCTAATATAGCTAATGAAGCTGCTATTTTCGCTGTAAGAGATAATAGCGATGTAATTACTGAAATTCATTTTGATAAAGCCTTAGAAAGGGTTATTGCTGGGCTCGAATCAAAGAATTCAACTTTAATCGAAAAGGAAAAGAAAATAGTTTCTTATCACGAAGCTGGACATGCACTAGTCAGTGATTTAGTAGGAATTTCTCCTATACAAAAGATATCAATAGTTCCGAGAGGACAGGCTTTAGGCTATGTTCTACAATTACCTGATGAAGATAGATACATCTATACTAAAGAAGAGCTTCTTGGAAAAATGAAAATACTTCTTGCAGGAAAAGCATCTGAAGAAATTATATTCAATCATAAATCTACTGGAGCGAAGGATGACCTAAAGAAAGTTACCGAAATAGCTAACCAGATGGTTTGTGAATATGGAATGAGCGATCTAGGATTTATGACTTTAGATGGAAACAATAAAACATTTTTATCTGAAAAAATACAAGATGAGGCTAATAAAATAGTTCAAGATTGTTATAACGAAACATTAGATATATTAAGAAATAACATAAATGACCTACATCTAGTTTCAAATCATTTATTTGAAAACGAAACTATGACTCATGAAGAATTAAAATCATTAATAAGAAAAGAAATGTGTTAAGATAAAAAAAGAGTAATCTATATTTTAGATTACTCTTTTTGTTTATACATTAGTCTTGTATTACATTTTTTCTACTTTCAACTTCTTCAGATACAGTAGTTATAAATTCATCTAAGCTTATACTTCCTACTTCTCCGTTATCTCTTGATCTTACAGATACAGTCTTATCAGCAGCTTCTTTTTCCCCTACTATTAACATATAAGGTATCTTTTGAAGCTGAGCTTCTCTTATCTTGAATCCTGTCTTTTCTGCTCTATCATCTATTTCAACTCTTATTCCTTTATCAAATAAAGCTTTTTTAACTTCATTAGCATAATCATTGTATTTATCTGATATAGGTAATATTCTAACTTGAGTTGGAGCTAACCAAACTGGGAATTTACCAGCATAATGCTCTATTAATATACCTATGAATCTTTCTATACTACCAAATGCAACTCTGTGTATCATAACTGGTCTATGTTTTTCACCATCTTGACCTATATAAGTTATGTCAAATCTTTGAGGTAATTGCATATCTAATTGTATAGTTCCACATTGCCATGTTCTTCCTAAGCAATCTCTTAGGTGGAAGTCTATCTTAGGACCATAGAATGCTCCATCACCTTCATTTAATATATATGGTAAGTTAAGCTCTTCTAAAGCTTCTCTTAAACCATTTTCAGCTGCTTCCCACTCTTCATCTGAACCTATTGAGTTTTCAGGTCTAGTTGATAATTCTAAGTGATATTCAAATCCAAAAGTCTTGTAAACTCTATCAATTAAATCTACAACACCTTTTATTTGATCTTTTATTTGTTCTGGTAACATGAATATATGTGCATCATCTTGAGTAAACGCTCTAACTCTCATAAGTCCATGTAATGCACCTGATAATTCATGTCTATGCACTCTACCAAGTTCTGCAACTTTCATAGGGAATTCTTTATATGAATGTGGCTTAGCGTTGTAATATATTAAAGAACCTGGACAATTCATTGGTTTTATAGCAAATTGTTGCTCATCTATATCTACAGTGTACATATTTTCTTTATAATTGTACCAATGTCCTGAAGTTTCCCATAATTTTTGATTTAGTATTATTGGAGTCTCTATTTCTTGGTATCCATCTTCTCTATGTATTTCTCTCCAGAACTTTAATAATTCGTTCTTAAGTTCCATACCTTTTGGTAAGAATAATGGGAATCCTGGACCTTCTTCAGGTATAAAGAATAAGTCTAATTCTCTACCTAATTTTCTATGGTCTCTTTTCTTGGCTTCTTCTAACATGTGTAAGTATTCTTCTAAGTCTTTGTTCTTCTCAAAAGATATACCATATATTCTTTGAAGCATTTTGTTTTTTTCATCTCCACGCCAATAAGCTCCAGCTACGCTTAATAATTTAACTGCTTTAACTTTTTTTGTTGAAGGTAAGTGAGGTCCTCTACATAAATCAGTAAAGTCTCCTTGCTTATAGAAAGATATTACTTCCCCTTCTGGTAAATCTTCTATAAGTTCTACTTTATATATTTCATTATTTTCTTTTGCCCATGCTAAAGCTTCTTCTCTTGGTAATTCATATCTTTCAACAGCTATATCTTCCTTAGCTATTTTCTTCATTTCCTTTTCTAATTTTTCTAAATCTTCATTAGTTAATCTATGATCTAAGTCTATATCATAGTAGAATCCATTTTCTACAGTTGGTCCTATTGCAAATTTAGCTTCTGGGTATAATCTCTTTATAGCTTGAGCTAATATATGAGCTGATGTATGTCTGAATACATCTTTTCCTTCTTCATCATCAAACTTGAATAAGTTTAATTCACAATCTCCTTTTACTATATGGTTTAGTCCTACAACTTTTCCATTTACAGATGCAGCAACTACTGCTCTAGCTAAACCTTCACTTATAGACTTAGCTATGTCCATAACTGAAAGTTCATTTTCGAATTCTCTTACAGATCCATCTTTTAAAGTAACTTTTATCATTTTATTTCCTCCTTAATTAATTTTTTATAATAAAAAAACTCATCCCAAATAAATATATTGGGACGAGTATTAATTCGCGGTTCCACCCAAGTTGAAGTATTTAAATACTTCCTCTTGATGACTATAAGGTTGTCATCCGAACACTTTCACATTTTATAAATGTTAATAAGTTCAGCTCCAAGCTAGTTTTCAAATAGTCATATTAAGATAAGCTTCCAGCCTATGACTTATCCTCTCTGATTAATTGTTTCTATTTTACTCTTCCTTTTCATCGCTATTTTTTAGTTATTACATTAATTATATCAAATACTTAATTCAGTATCAATAACAATATTTTATATAAATATAGTTATTATTCCTTGAACTATCCCTATAAAGAAACCTAATATAAGTCCTAGTATTTCAATATGTCTTAATTCATTTTTTACAATTTGTAATATTATTATCTCCAATTCATATAAATCTAATTCATTAATTTTGTTTTCTATTATTTCTTTTATATTTATACGATTACTTGCTTTAGCTATCATTTCTTCACATAATTCATCTATGCCTTCTCTTATTTCATCTTCGATTATTTCAGAAATATAATTTTGAACTAAACTTCTTATTGTACTAGGAATAAGCACCATCTTTTCATTAAGTATTAGCTTTATTTTTACTTTTATGTAATCAATTATATATTCTTTATCTTGCTCCGTTACTAGATTATTAGTTATTTCATCAATAGATAAAAACTGCTCTTCTACTATTCTTCCTATATTAATAGCAATCTCTTTTTTTCTCTTTGGTATCATTCCAATTATCTCTATATTAAATATCGGTACTTTTATTGGATTTATTGGTCTAAATATCAATTTTATAGCTATTACATTAGTTATATACCCGATTAAACCTCCTATAATAGCTAAAATCAATATCCTAATTATATTATTCATGCTAAAATCTCCTTTAATTAGATATCAGTTTACAATTAATTATAAATATAATATACCATTAAAAAAGTAATTTTTCTAACTATATATTTTATATCTTTATAATTAGTTAGTTTAGCATGAAATTAGTTTCTATTAATATATGTTACTTTATCACCAAATATCGATTTAATTATTTCTATAATTTCTTTAGAAGAATTGTTATTTACGGAATCTATTATTTCTATTTTACCTGGACATAGAGTAAGAAGATTACTCATCAAAAAGTCTTCATAATTTAAATTTTCTTCTATAACCATGTTCATTATTTCTTCATCATTTATACTATCAATTTCATTGCCATCCTTATCATAAAGTATAAATGAATTATCTTCTTTTATATGTATTCTTAAAAGTTCTAATTTTTCTTGCTGAATATCTACAAAATATTTAAGTATATTAATAAACTCATCTTGATCCTTTTTTATGAAATATTCTTCCCATGCTAAATCTACTATAGTTGATATATAATTATTAAATTCTTTCATTCTAAATTTCACAAAACCTTCTATATTTATGTAATCTTCATTTAATATATAATCGTATATTTTATTATATAAAGATTTCTTTATTATAAAATATTTCTCTTTAAACAAATTCAATGCACACATATATATCTTTTGAATTTCTTCGCTAGATTCAAAACTATATTTTTTTAGGACATACTTTCTAAGAAATTTATTTTCCATTATGTCAATTATCAAATCAGCTATTTCTTCTACGATTTCTTCATTATATATTCTATCTTTACTATTATTTTTTAGTACTACCTCTATATAATCTTTATTGTAAGTATATTCTTTTTCAAGTTTACGGTTAGTTAATAACTTTTTTACAGATATCTCATCTTGTTTATTTAAACTTAAATAAATATCTTTATTGGTCATTTTTATCCCTCCCTTCTAATATCTAGTAAAAGTATCAAAATAAAATTCTTCTACTTTTATTATTTCTCTATATAAAGTTTTAATTCATTTTATAAACGACACCGAATGCCATTACCTTACATTTAATTATCATCTCAGTCTACAGTATAGAAAGCTAAACTTAATTAATATCTCTATTCATGAATTACTCTTCATATAAAACGCTGAATAAGTATATACATATTTATATAAACTTTAATTCTAACTATAATACTATATTTTTATAAAATTAATTACTGATTATCTACATTATATATATTCTAAATAAAAATATTTAATAGTAATAAATTATATTTATATACTCTTTATAATGAATTATCATAAAAAAAATGATAGCTTAAAGCTATCATTTTCTATCTTTCACCTTTTTTATATGGATTTCCAAGAGCTGCCGGAGCCTTAGAACTCTTAACAAATAGTATTAATACTATTAATGTCATTATATAAGGTATCATTGATAATAAGTTTTCATTTATGCTAAATGGTAATTCTGGGTTTCCAAAGTAAACAGATAATGCCGTTGAGAAACCAAATAATAAACATGCTACCATTGCCCATTGTGGTCTCCATTTACCGAATATTACAGCAGCCATAGCTATATACCCTTGTCCTGATATTAATGTAGGTCTGAATGAAGAAACAACAGCTAAACTCATTGATGCACCACCTAATCCTGCTAATATACCTGATATTATAACTGCTGCATATCTAGTCTTTGCTACGCTTATACCTAATGTATCTGCTGCACCTGGATGTTCTCCAACCGCTCTTATTCTAAGTCCGAATTTAGTTTTATATAATACATACCATGCAACAGCAACTAATATAAATACTAGAAAAACTGTAGCATATGCATTGAATATTGTATCTAATATTCCTCCTGATGGGAATAAACCATTTAACGGTCTTGGTATTTTATTTTCCATTGGTATTGTTGGTGTCATAGTTGCACCATCAAACATTATCTTAGATGCAAATAATGCAACCCCAGGAGCTAATAGATTTATTGCAACTCCTGATATAGTATGGTCTGCATTAAAAGTTACAGTTGCTAATGCATGAATTAAAGCAAATAAACCTCCAGCTAAACCACCTATTATAAATGCTAACCATGGATTACCTAGCATATATCCTGCTGCAGCACCTGCAAAAGCACCTATAGTCATCATACCTTCTATACCTATGTTCACTATACCTGAATTCTCTGAAAATACTCCACCTAATGCCGCAAATATAAGGGGTGTAGAGTACATCAAAGTTGTACTAATAATTAAAGCTATATCTTGCATTATGCATTACCCCCTTTATTTTTTTTCTCTCTGAATTTTATATATAACATTCTTAATACATTGCTTAAAGCTATGAAGTATACTATAGAACCTATAACTATATTTACTACTTCAGAAGGAGCTCCTACAGCTTGCATCTTAGTTCCGCCGTATTTAAATGCTCCAAATAGCAATCCTGAGAATATAACTCCAATAGGATTACTGTTCGCTATTAATGCGACAGCTATACCATCAAATCCATATCCTTCTGGAGCTGCTAATATAGTAATATTTTGAGCTACACCCATTACTTGTATTGCTCCTGCTGCTGCTGAAAGTATACCTGCTATAGCCATAGATTTTAATATAGATTTATTAACATCTATTCCACCATATTCTGCTCCAAACTTATTGTGTCCAACACCTCTTAATTCGAATCCTAGAGTAGTTTTAAATAATATAAATGCTATTACTAAAATAAATACTATTGATATAACTATACCCCAGTTAACCTTTGTAGCTGGCCCTACTAAATCTGTTAACCAGTGTATACCTATAGTCGCTGAATCATGTATACTAACTGATGCTTCACTATTTGGTTTAGCTAACCATGTATTTTTTATTGCAAAGTTACTTAAGTAAAATGCTATCCAGTTAAGCATTATCGCCGCTATAACTTCATTTATTCCAAATTTAGATTTTAACCATCCTGCAAATCCACCCCATATAGCTCCACCTAAGCAAGCCATTAAAAGCGTAAGTGGTATATGTATTATTGCAGGTAATTGTATTACAGAACCAACCATAGTTGCAACTAAAGCACCTATTATAAACTGTCCTTCTGCACCTATATTAAATAACCCTGTTTTAAATGCAAAGGCAATAGATAAACCAGTTAATATAAGTGGTGTTGACCTTATTATAACCCAGGCGATATACTTAGGCTTACCAAATATACCTTCTATCATCGCTGAGTATGCTTGTATAGGATCTCTTCCTGCTATCAATAATGCTATCGCTCCAACTAATAAACCTAAAACTATGGATATTAAGGAGAATAAGATAGTATTATCAACTAAAGAAAATTTCTTTTTACTCGCTTTACTACTCATTATCTTCACCTCCTGCCATCATTAAACCTAACATATTTTCGTCTGCATCTTTCGCATCGACAATTCCTACTATTTTTCCTTCATATATAACTGCTATTCTATCTGATACATTCATAACTTCATCTAATTCTAATGAAACTAATAATACAGCATTTCCTTCATCTCTTTGCTTTACTAAGGCTTGATGAACGAATTCTATTGCTCCAACGTCAAGACCTCTTGTTGGTTGCGTAGCTATAAGTAATTGAGGTTCTCCAGTAGCCTTTCTTGCCGTTTCTATATTATCAACTTCTCTACCTATTATTATCTTTTGTTGGTTACCACCTGATAAGGCTCTTGATTTAACAGTATGATCTGTAGGTCTTACGTCAAATCTTTCTATTATTTTATCAGCATACTCTTCTATAGCATGTTTATTTAATATTCCATTTTTAGAGAATCTTGGATCCTTATAGTTTTGTAAAACTGTGTTTTCTGCAACAGTAAAATCTAATATCAATCCTCTTTTATGTCTATCTTCTGGAATATTTTTTATACCATTGTTAAATATTTCCTTTGGCTTTTTGTTAAGTAATTCCCTTGAATTTACTTTTATACTTCCACTTTCTGCTTTTCTAAGACCTGTTAACACTTCTACTAACTCTGATTGCCCATTTCCGTCTATACCTGCGATACCTAATATCTCTCCAGCCTTAACCTCTAATGATAATCCATCTACCACAGATACTTTTCTACTATCCTTTACTAGTAAGTCTTTTATTTCTAGTACATTTGATGTTGGTTTTGCTTCTTTTTTATCAACTTTGAAATTAACTTCTCTACCAACCATCATCGCTGCTAACTCATCTTCAGTTGTCTCAGACACTTTCACAGTATCTATGTACTTACCTCTTCTAATTATTGTACAATAATCCGCAGCTGCTTTTATTTCTTTTAATTTGTGAGTTATTATTATTACAGACTTACCTTCTTTAGTTAAGTTTCTTATAATTTGTATAAGTTCTTCTATCTCTTGTGGAGTAAGAACTGCTGTAGGCTCATCTAGTATTAATATTTCTGCACCTCTATATAAAGCTTTTAGTATTTCTACTCTTTGTTGCATACCAACACTTATATCTTCTATTTTTGCATTAGGATCAACATATAATCCGTATTTTTCTGATATAGCTTTAACATCTTCAATAGCTTTATTTATATCAATTGAACCAAGACCTTTTGTAGGTTCAACTCCTAATATTATGTTTTGTGCTACAGTGAAAGGTTGCACTAACATAAAGTGCTGATGAACCATACCTATTCCGTTTGCTATCGCAACATTAGGATTATCCATATTAACTAGTTTTTCATTAATGTAAATTTCTCCAGATGTTTGCTGATATAAACCATATAGTATATTCATTAAAGTAGACTTTCCTGCACCGTTCTCTCCTAAAAGAGCATGTACTTCACCTTTATGTACAGTCAAATCTATGTTATCATTCGCAACAAAGCTTCCGAACTTTTTAGTTATTTTCTTCATTTCTACGACTTTTTGACTGTAGTTGATATTACTATTATTCATCGCTCTTTATTATCCTCCTTATTAAAAATTATCAGCTTCTTTATTATACTAAAATACGACTAACATAACAAACTTTTTGTTTTAATTTATTGTTTTAATTTGTTTTTTTGTGTATCATGATAAATTTTTATAAAATATTAATATATTTTATATTATTCTTTCCAAAATCTATTAAAATATTTTAAATACGTAATACATTTAAAAAGACTATCTCTTTCAATGAAGATAGTCTTTTTATACTTAATTTTTATTATTTGTTAAATTGTTCAAATTCTTCCTTATTTTCAGGAACTTTTATATCTCCTGACTTAATTTTTTCAGCTTCTGCAGTAACATATTCTAATACATCTGGTGGAACATTCTTGTTACTTGTCGGAGCTATACCAACACCATCCATAGATAATGTGTTAATTATTATTTCTCCACCTTTGTAGTTTCCTTCAACTACATTAGATAATAATTCTACTACTGCAACATCTATGTTTTTCATAGCTGAAGTTATTATATTTTCTGGTGCTAAGTAATTTTGATCTTGGTCAACACCTATAGCTTTTTTACCATTTTCTTTAGCTGCTTCTATTGCACCTATACCAACTGCTCCTGCACAAGTGAATATTATATCAACATTTTTAGAATGCATTTGGTTAGCTATAGTTTTTCCTAAAGCTGAATCTGAGAAACTATTTGCATATTGTACCATTACTTCTGCATCTGGGTTAGCGGCTTTGACACCTGTTCTAAATCCATAATCAAACTTAGCTAAAGCATCCGATTCCATACCACCGATAAATCCAACTTTGTTTGTTTCTGTCATTCTCCCAGCTATTAATCCTGTTAAATAAGCTGATGCGTTATCTTCAAATAATAATGAAGTTACGTTTTCTGGTTGTTCTCCTTCACAAACTTCATCTATTAATGCAAATTGTTGTTCTGGATAATTTTTAGCTGCTTCTGTTATAGCTGCCTGTAACTTAAATCCAACACCTACTATTAAATCCATTCCTTCATCAGCAAATGTATCTATATTTTGAACATAGTCTGCTTCTTGTTTAGACTCTAAATATTTTATTTCTAGTTTATCTTTTCCAAATTTTTCTTGAGCGTCTTGGAATCCTTTCCATGATGATTGATTAAATGATTCATCATTTACTCCACCTGTATCTGTTATCATCCCTACTTTAAATACTTTTTCACCATTATCTGATGCTGATGCGTCAGAACCTGATTTCGCTCCACATCCTACTAACATGCTAGCACTCATTACTGTAGCTAAACCTAAAGCTATAAGCTTTTTTAGTTTCATATGTATCCTCCTGATATTTGTATAATATTTAATATTATTTTACACTATTTTATGTTTTTTTCTACAAAAAAATTGTATATATTAATTTTTTTGTGTATAACTTTATATTTAATTTAATTATATTTTATATTCCATTTCATATATATGATATACTATTTATAAAAATATAGTTTTTATTATTAAATAATCGTACTATTTTTAAGTTTTATATAATAAAATTTTCCTCAATCAACCTTTATATTCTCTTTTTTCTATAATAAAAAATGATACTAAATATATAAAATAATTAGTATCATTTTTATTATAGATATGTAACTATCTCATTCCTGGATAATCTAGTTGTCTTAATGCTTCATATACTACTATGGCAACTGAATTTGATAAATTTAAAGATCTAGCTTTCTCTAAATTTAACATAGGTATTCTTATACACGTTTCTAAATTTGCTTTTATAAGTGATTCTGGTAAACCTTTAGTCTCTTTTCCAAATACAATAAATGAATTATCAACATATTTAACGTCAGAATGAGACTGCTTTACTTTTGTTGTCGCATAGAAAAATGTCCCACTTGGATTTTTTTCAACAACTTCTTCAAAACTATCATAATATTGTATATTAGCTATATCCCAATAATCAAGACCGCTTCTTTTTAAATATTTATCTTCTAATGAAAATCCTAGTGGTCTAACTAAATGTAAAGTTGCCCCTGTTGCTGCACAAGTTCTTATTATATTACCTGTATTTTGAGGTATTTCTGGTTCTACTAAAACTACATTTATTGACATTTTATCCTCCTATTTATTAACTGTATTCTATTTTATTTACAATTATATCAGAAATTCACTTTTCTAAGAATGCACTTTATCAAAGTTATTCTTATAGTATTTACAGTATTTCGTTATAGGACAAATACTACACTCAGGTTTTCTAGCTTTACAAATTCGTCTTCCATGAAAGATTAGTAAATGATGAGAATGAGACCATCTTTTCTTTGGTATCGCGTCCATAAGGGCAAACTCTGTTTTTTCAGGAGTTTGAGTATTAACTATACCAATTCGATTTGAAACTCTAAATACATGAGTATCAACCGCCATGGCATCTTGTCCAAAAGCATTGCTAAGTACTACATTAGCAGTTTTCCTTCCAACGCCTGGAAGTTTAGTTAAATCTTCTAAATTATCTGGAACTTCTCCATTATATTCATTGAATATTTTTTCTGACGTAGATTTTATTTTTTCTGCCTTACTCTTATATAAACCGCAGCTTTTTATTTCCTCTTCTATTTCCTCTATACTAAGATTTGCAAAATCCTTAGGAGTATTGTATTTTTTAAACATCTCTCCCGTAACTTTGTTTACTCTTACATCTGTGCATTGAGCAGATAATATTGTTGCTACTAATAGCTCAAATGGTGTAGTGTAATCTAGCTCACATTTCGCATCTGGATAAGTTTCTTCTAATATATCTAGTACTTTATTAATATTTTTCATATAATTCTCCCTTACACCTATTATCTATACTTCATCATTTATCATGATTAATATATAATGAATCTTATAACTTTAACACATAATAAAATTCCTTAAAATACATAGTTTTATACAAAATAATAAGAAGGCAAAAGTTTATATCTTTTGCCTTCTTATTATTTTACCCATTAATATTTTATATAAAACTACTTTTTAGATGGACTTTGTAATTCATTAAACCCTCTTAGTCTTTCTATTACTAGTCTTTTTACTTCATCAAATTTAACATCCATTAATATTTCCATAGCTTCTTCTACTCTTTCAACTGTATATATAGTAAATTTCCCTGTCTCTATTGCCTCTGTTACCTCATCAGATAAAACTAAGTTTCTGCTATTATTTTTTGGTATTATTACACCTTGATTGCCATTTAATCCTTGTTTTTTACAAGTAGAGTAAAATCCTTCTATTTTTTCGCTTATTCCACCAACTACTTGTATTTCACCTTTTTGGTTCATAGAACCAGTTGCAGCTATACTTTGTTTTAAAGGTATTTTACTTAATGATGATAATAAAGCATATAATTCAGCACCCGTTGCGCTATCTCCATCTACACCTCCATAATTTTGTTCAAAACAAATATTTGCATTTAATGAAAGTGGGAAATCTTGTGCAAAAGTCTCTGCTAAATATCCACCTAAAATCAGAACACCTTTATTGTGTATTGGTCCACTCATATTAACTTCTCTCTCTATATTAACTATACCTTTATTACCTGGGCTAGTTGTTACAGTTATTCTAGAAGGTCTTCCAAATGAATATTCGCCTGTGCTTAATACAGATAATCCATTAATCACACCTACTCTACTGCCTTTTGTTTCTATAAGTGTAAATCCATTTTCCAAAGATTCATCCATTTTATTTTCTATTCTATTTAATCTTTTTTTTCTTTCTAATATAGCATTTTGAACATCATATTTATCTACATACTCAGCATTTCTAATTTGAGCACATGCATCACCTTCAACTATTATTTCCATTATTTTGTTAAATTGAGTTGAAAGCTTATATTTATCTCCACAAAGTCTAGTACTAAACTTTATAACTTCCCCAACAGCATCGTAAGTAAAATGTTTTAATTTATTTTTTTCACATTGATATGCTATAAATCTAGCAATGCCATCTTCATTATTTTCATTTTTATCCATTTCATTATCAAAATCTACAAATATTTTAAAATACTTACTAAAATCATCATCATTGTTATAAAGTAGGTTATACATATAATTTGTTCCTATTAATATAACCTTAATATCTATAGGCATATTTTCTGGCTTTATTGATGTTTGTGTATCTACACTTATTTGTCTTGATTGAATAGCTCTTTTTAACATATCCCAAGATAATGGATATCTTAAAAGTTGATCAACATATAAAACTAGATATCCTCCGTTTGCTTTGTGAACAGCCCCAGGTATCAATTTTGTGAAATCTGTTTTTACATTTCCATTATAGTAATCGTACTCTGCTTTTCCAAACAAATTAGCTGGGCTCGGATTTATTTCAACTATTACCGGTGCTTTAAAATTTTCTCTGTCAATTCCATTATCTACAAATAGATTAACTTTATATTTCATAAAATGTTCTCTATCATACTTATCTTTTAACTCTTCTTCATCCATATAGAATAAATAAACATATTCTAATATATCATCTCTCATGTTATTTAAATACATTTTAACTTTTTCATAACCATTATATTTCTCTATTAAACCATCAATATGAGGGTCTATTACATATTTAGCAATTTCTTCTTCTAACTCTAATAAAGCTTCTTTTGCTGCATCTTCTAAATCCCTAATTTTATAGACTACTTGTATCGCAGCATTTTCTAATTCTCTTTTTACTTTATAAAATTCTTCATCAGCATAATCATCCTCAGCTTCTTCATCTTCTTTATTCTCTTCTATAGGCATAAATACCATGCCAACTTTACTATTTTTTAATTTAAATCCTTTTTCTTCTGCATATTTTTTTATCTTTTTAAGTAGTGCATCTTTTTCTATTTCATATTCCTCTATTAATTGATTTTTTCCTATTTCAAAATCTTCACTTTCGAAAGCATCTCTTAATTCATCAAGTAGCGTTTCTATAAGCTTTTCAATATCTTTTTTAAATATTTTTCCCAGACCTTTCTCAAGCCCAATTATAAGTGGTTCTCTATTATTTTCGAAATTATATACATAACACCAATCTTTATGACTTCCTTTTTTAGCTGCATATTTATTTAGAGCGCTCATAGCATATGTTGTTTTACCTGTTCCTGAATCTCCTGCTAAATACATGTTATACGCTGGATTATCAATTTTTAATCCTTTTTCCATAGCTTCTATAGCTCTTTCCTGACCTAATATGCCTTCTAGAGGTTCTATCTCAGATGTATTATTAAATTTTAGCATTGACCCTCCCCCCTTCTATCATTTTATATATTCTATGATTAATAGCTTTTAAATATTTATCTATCTAATATTAATTTTATTCATTATATAAAATATCTTGCCATTTAAATTATCTATAATAAAAAAAGAAGCCTTTGACTTCTTACTCATTCGGCTCCTCTGAAACTATATTTATATTTCTTTTTATTATATTTTTGCCTCTCCAACTAAAAGCCCTATTCCCATATTTTCTCTTAAATTCTTTATTCGATATATCATTAATTTCTTCAATATCTAATTTAAAAATTGCCTCTTGTTTAAATCTTTCTATAGAGGTTATTGGAATATTTTTATTGTGAGGACATATATCTTGACAAATATCACACCCAAAAACTTTTTTATTTTCTTTCAATATTTTTTCCTCTTCTTCTTCAAGCTCTCCTTTTTTTTGTGTTATATAAGATAAACATCTTTTAGGATTCATTTCGTAATTTCCTAAAATAGCATTTCCCGGACAATATTTTACACATTTTCCACATTTTATACATGTTTTTTCTAGCGGAGTATCACTTTTAAACTCATAATTACTCATTATATATCCTATAAACACATATGAACCATATTCATCTGTAATTATATTATTATTTATTCCAAAATATCCTATACCAGATAAATATGCTAAATATCTGTCTACTAATGGACCATTATCAGCAAATATCTTATACTCAAAATTATCTATATTGTCTGATAAATAGTTACATATTTGTTGCAACATATCTTTAACTACTATATGATAATCCTCTCCATAACAATACTTTGATAAATTACATTCATCAAAATCTCCAATATAGTAAGGAAATGCACATACTATTATAGATTTTACATTTTCCATTGTTTCTTTTGGATTAACTCTATTTTCTATAATAGGTTCTTCCATACCAGTTATATATCCATTCAATAATCGCTGTTTTATTATCTTTTCTAAGTCGTAGTAGGGACCTACTCCAGCTATCCCAACACAATCTATTCCTATAGATTTACAAAAATCTTTTAATTCTTCTTTCTTCATAAAAAACCTTTCATTAATTAAATATTAGTTTTATAATAACTAGAGTATAAGGGTGGTGATATTTTGATCAAATTAACGATACCAGGTAGACCTATTAGTAAATCAAACTTCAAACTTCACAATGTACATGGACAAGCATGGATGCCATCAAAAGGTAAACATTCAAAATATTTAGCTTATGAAAACATGATTGCTGGATTTATAAATCAACAATACTTTGGCGATATAATTGAAGAAGACTTAATAACTATACTAAAATTATATTTCCCAAATAAACGCATGGGTGATTTACATAACTATCCTAAAAGTATATGTGATGGTATAGAAAAAAGTGGAATAATAAAAAATGATAAACAACTTAAACCAGTGTTATTGTTTGACTTTATAGATAAGGATAATCCTAGAGTTGAAATAGAGCTTTATCCTATTTCAGAATACGATGTATCCTATGTTGTATCTAAAAAGTAATTTATATATAAAAGAGAACTTAAAACTTAAGTTCTCTTTATTATTATCTATACTCTATACTTTTAGTCAAGCTTAGATGATACTTCTTTTAACATTTCTCTTATAGGCAATTCATATGGACATTTAGTCTCGCATAATCCACATTCTACACATGCACTTGCTTTAACTTCTAACAATTTATATCTTTCCTTAGCCCAATCCTTTAAATTATATCTTGTATAATACCCTTCTAACAAGAAGTTTTGAGGTATATTTATTTTTAATGGACATGGTAGGCAATATTCACATCTCCTGCAAAATCTTTTTCCCATTATAGTTCTTATTTCTTGTATCTTAGATTCATCATCTTCTGTAATATTAGTATCTCGTAGTACTGATACATTCTCTCTAACTTGCTCAATATTTTCCATACCAGGTATAACTACATCTATATAATCTTTTGAAAGTATATATTTTATCGCTAACTTTGCATCATCTATAGCCCCACCAGCTAAAGGTTTCATTACTATAATTCCTATACCTTTTTTATTAGCTTTTTTAAAAACTTCATCCGCTTGATCTTCAATTATATTATATGGAAATTGTATAGTAGAAAACTTTTCATCTTCTATTGACTGTTCTATAGTTTCTAAACTATGACTAGTTATTCCTATATATTTTATTTTACCTTCTTCTCTTGCCTCTAATAGAGCTTTATATGCTTTATTTTTATCAAATATAGTTTTGTATTCTTCTGGCTTAAGATTATGTATTTGATATAAGTCTATACAGTCTGTTTTTAAATTTTTTAAACTTATTTCTATATCTCGTTTCATTGATTCATAATCTCTAGACATACTTTTAGTTGCAATAAAGAATTTTTCCCTTTTACCATCTATAGCATTTCCTATATACTCTTCACTTATAGTATACGCTCTAGCTGTATCTATAAAATTAATATTATTATCAACTAATTCATTTATAACCTTATTAGTCTCTTCTTGTGTTATCCTTTGAATTGGTATTCCACCAAAACCAACCCTATTTACTTTCATATTAGTTTTACCTAATAACCTCATCTATCTCCCACCTTACAATATATTTTCTTATTATATTATAAGGTTATTTTATTATATAATCAAAATCTATTTATTTGATAATATTTCTTTTATCATAGCGATTTCTTTTTTATGACCTTCATCCTCAAGAGGTGTTTCTAGGAAGAATGGTAGTTTATTTAATTTAGGATGGCTCATAAAGTTTATTATAGCATTTAAACCAATCTCACCTTCTCCTATTACTGCATGTCTATCTTTTTTTCCTCCAAAAGGCATCATACTATCGTTTAAATGTACAGCCTTAAGTCTATCTAATCCTATTATCCTGTCAAACTCAGCTAAAACTCCATCTAAATCATTTACTATATCATATCCTGCTGAAAATATATGGCATGTATCTAAGCATACACCTAACTTTTCATTATGACTTACTCCATCTATTATTTTTTTAATTTGCTCAAAAGTAAATCCAATTTCAGTTCCTTTTCCAGACATAGTTTCAAGAAGAACAGTTATATTCTCTTCACCTGTTAGTGTTTCATTTAAAGCATCTACTATTCTTTGTATACCAAAGTCTATTCCTACACCAACATGACTACCTGGATGGAAGCACATATACTCTATTCCTAAAGAATCCATCCTTTCTATATCTTCTTTTATAACTTTTCTACCAAACTCATATACTTCATCCTTTGATCCACCTAAATTCATAGTATAAGGTGCATGTGCTAAAAGTGGTCCAAAATTATATTCTTCTCTTATTTTTTGAAATTTTTCTACATCCTTTTCGTCAAATGCCTTAGCATTTCCTCCTCTTGGATTTCTACTAAAGAATTGGAATGTATTTGCTCCAATATCTACTGCCATTTGAGCTGCTTTAGCAAATCCTTTTGATATTGAAATATGTGGTCCTATTACAAGCATTTTTAATCTCTCCTTACTAATTAAATTTTCACCTTACTAATATACCCAAAAAAATAAGTATCAATTTTTATTGATACTTATCATAAATTACACGCTTCTTTTTTTTGTACTGGTATTGAAACCATAACTATATCATATTGCGACTCTTCATCTTCTAACTTTCTTTTATGTACAATTTCCTCTATTTTATATTTTATAGTATTATTAAGTTCTCTAAGTTCATTTTGTGTAAGAGATATATTATGATAATCAACTATATTTTTTTCTTCTAATACTTGGTCTTCTGCGGCTTGATAAAATAATTCTATTATAGCATCGAATTTTGATAAAAATACTTCATCATCTTCTCCTCTTAGAGATATGTTTATTACATTTTTATCTATAACTATATTCTTTGCTTTTGGATAATAGTATTTTTCTACAATTCCCGATTTAATCTTCTCTTCTACTAATTCTAAAATACCCACTTTATAAAGTGTTTTTATGTGATAATTTATTTTTGCATGAGGTTCATCAAGCATTTGAGATAACTGTTTTGCTGACAACGGTAAGTCATTAAATGCTTTTAAAATATCTATTCTTTTCGGATGTACAATAGCTTTAATACATTCTAAATCTCTAAGTACAAGTACTTCTTTCATTCCCCAACCCCCTGAAATATTTCAATCGTAAGTTAATTATATAATAGTGTTTTTTAGTTGTCAAAAAATTCTATAATTTAAAATATATTTAACTCTAACTTTTCAGATAAATCTTCTAAAACCTTAATCCCAGCTATACTATTTCCTTTTTTATCAAGTGCTGGTCCATAAACTCCTATACCCATTTTTTCTGGAACAGAAGCCATTACTCCCCCTCCAACACCAGATTTTGCAGGTATTCCAACCCTTATAGCAAATTCACCTGATGCATCATACATTCCACAAGTAACCATGAATGTTTTAATCATTCTAGAAACTTTTTCACTAATCAATCTTTCTTTGCTTTCTATATCTACTCCGTACATTGCAAGATTTATTCCAATTCTTGCTAAATCTACGCAATCTATTTCTATAGAGCATTGTTTAAAGTATAAATCTAATATTTCTTCTACATCGCCATTTATAAATCCGTCATTTTTTAATAAATATGCCATAGCTCTATTTCTATCTCCAGTTAGCTTTTCTGATTTATAAACTTCGTAGTTTATCCCAATGCTATCATTATTAGCTAATCGTCTAAAGAACTGTAACATTCTTTCTTCTTTTTCTTCTAAGCTATTACCTTTTATAAGCGATGTAGTTACTATTGCACCTGCATTTATCATAGGATTCGAAGGTTTTTTTGTATCATTTGTTTCCAATTTCATTATCGAGTTAAACGGGTCTCCACTTGGTTCCATACCTACCTTAGAAAATACACTTGTCCAATCATTATCCATTAAAGCCATAGCTAAAACTATAGGCTTAGATATACTTTGTATTGTAAATTTAGTATTGTAATTTCCAGCTGTATATATTTTATTATTATTATCAATTATGCATATACCTAAATCACTTCTTTTTGCATTTTTTAATTCTGGTATATAGCTAGCAACCTGACCATAGTTAGTATATTTTTTATTCTCATCTATTACTTGTTTTAATAAGTTATTCATTACTTCCTCCTTAGTAAATAATATTTATAAATGTATTATGTAATGTAAAAAGGAGCATATCAAAATATATTTATTTATAATAATAAACTCATTGTGCTAGTTAATTCTAGTCATTAAAAATACTAGATTTTATGATAAAGTATTTTCTTAGCTAAAAAGCTATCTATTATATTTTTAATATATACGATATATTAACTAGCACAATGTATTAATAAATATAATTATAAATAAATATTCTAATATATCCCTCTCTTACTTATTAGTCTACTATCTTACTTCCACCTATAAATTCCCTTAATATGGATGTAGAAGGTATATCTGATGTATCTTCTAATTCAATAAAATACTGTAGAAATTTAAGAAGTCTGTTAGCTTCTATATATGCTTCGTCATCACTTTTTATTTCTTCTAACAATGGTTTAGCATATTTTTTTAATACTGCTAACTCATAAACACATGCTGAGTTAAATATTATATCCGCTTCTTCCTGATATGGAAATATATTTATCTTTTCACCTCTTCTTACAGAATCCCAATTCATAATCGTATGTTTAGCACTATATCCTCTAAAGTTATGATCTCTTACCATTCTTCTTATAAGCCTTAAATCTGTCGTAGGTATTCTATTATAATCATCTAAGTTTATTTGTGTCAAAGCACTAATATATATTTTAAATTTATCTTCATCCGGTATCGATGATGTCAATATTGGATTTAATCCGTGTATACCTTCTAATATTATAGGTTGATTTTCTTTTATTTTTAACTTTTTATAATTTTCTTCTCTTTTCCCTGTTTTAAAATTAAATTTAGGCAGACTTACTTCTTTTCCATTTAATAAATTTTTTAAATCTGAATTAAATCTTTCTAAATCTATTGCATATATTGATTCAAAATCATATTTACCAAATTCATCTAAAGGCGTATCCTCTCTATTTAAAAAGTAATCATCTAATGATATTGTTATAGGAGTTAATCCATTAACCTTAAGATGTATACATAATCTATTGGCAAAACTAGTTTTTCCAGATGAAGATGGTGCCGCTATAAGTACAACTCTCTTTTTCTGTTCCTTTATCATGTCTGCTATTTGAGATAATTTTTTCTCGTGTAAAGCTTCAACCATTCTTATGACTTCTCCATATTGATTGTTTTCTATTACTTTATTTAGAGTTATAACTTTATCTACATCTATTACCTTAGCCCATTCTTCCGCTTCTCTATAAATATCTGCAAGCTTTGGTTGCGGTACATATTTTATAACTTTTGTTTTATCAAATTCACTCGGACCTAATAATATTACTCCATTTTTATACTGTTTTAAATCAAAAGTTTTTATATATCCTGTTGAAGGTAGCATATGCCCATAAAAATGATTGATATAATTATTACATTTATATATTTTTACATCGTCATATTCTTTATATCTTAATAACTCAGCTTTTTCATACATCCCATGATCTTCAAATATTTTAATCGCATTTGACTTAGTTGTAGATATCTTTTCTATTTTATAATTTTTATCTATTATATCTTGCATCTTGTTTTTAATATTTTCAATGTCAAAATTTTGAAGTTTTGTATCTTTATGAACTTCACAATAAAGTCCCTTTGATAAAGAATGCTCAATCGTAACTCTAGCTTTATTAAATAATTCATTACAAGCCATTATAAATATAAAAGACATTGTCCTAGCATATACTCTTGAACCATCTGCATTTGTTGTATCTAAAAATTTTATATTACAATCTTCTTTTACTTCATAACTTAATTCTCTTAATTTGTTGTTTATATTTGCAAGTGTTATATATCCCTTAAATTTACTATCGATATCTTTTACTATATTTTCTAAAACTATGCCTGAAGAACCATCTTCTAAATAATACTCTCTTTCTTCGTTATTAACACATATGTTTATACTACTCATAATATATACTCCCTTCTTTCAATATAGTAAAAAAGGAGTATATCATACCCCTTTTTTTATTCTATCTAATATATCTATAGTCTCTTTAATCTGATTATGATTAATTTCTAATATTAAGTACTTTACATTAACACTTAATAATCTCTTGATTTCATTTTCTTGCAAAATACCTCTTCCTATACCTAAATGGCTATCATCTATACCATTATTGTCACTTAAATGAATTATTTCTAATCTATCATTTAAATTGCTGATATAGTCACTGCTATTTATTAAATTATGACCTGTGTCATAGCAAAAACACAAATTTCCATTTTCAATTTTATTAAATATATATTCAAAATCATCATATATATATCCAATATTTGAAAAATCTCCACTCTTAGAATAAGTATTCTCTATAGATACTCTTTTATTACTCTTTTTTAATAAATCTTCAAAAAATGAAACACTGTTGTCTAAGTATTTTTTTCTATTTTTATATAGTCTTTCAGATAGTACATAACCTAAATGCATATTAAAATATACTATATTTAAATCTTTTAGTTGGTTTTCCATGCTATTTATGAAATCTATCCATGAATTTCTTATATATTTTATATTCTCACAAGAATTAAGTTCCATTGGAAGATGTATTCCTAATGATAAATTTAATTTCTCAAACTCATTTTTATATTTATGTAACTTAATACATTCATCTAAATTATCTAAACCTACTTCTATATGGTTAATTCTATCAACTTCTCTACAAAGTTCTAATGCTTTATCTAAATTAAATAAAAGAGCAGATATACCTAATCTCATATACTTACCTAACTTACAATACCTATTTTATTAAATGGGAATAATCTTATCATAACTTTCCCCATTATATCTTTTTCATCAACTAGTCCAACACTTTCATATCTACTATCTAAACTTTTTTCTCTATTATCTCCCATAGCAAATACTTTACCTTCTGGAACTACCATATCTATATCTCCGCTAGTATAATTTTCATGTATATATGGCTCATCTAAAAGTTTATCATTTACATATACTTTAGAATCTTCTATCTTTATATGTTGTCCTTCTGTCGCTATAACCCTTTTAACTAAATCTTTTGGTTTTCCATCATCTTGCAGAAGATTAGTTTTAAATACTATTATATCGCCATCTTTTGGTTCTCCTATTTTATAAGACATTCTATTTATTATTAAATAATCATTTTCGACTAATGTTGGATACATAGATTCCCCTCTAACTAAAGTAGGTCTTATAAATTGAGTTATTATAAAAGCAAATACTAATGCTGTAGCTATTACTTTTATCCACTCAATTAACTCCTTCTTAAACTTTTCACTCACTCACACCATCTCCTTATAAAATTAATGATTTTCATGGCTTCCTATCATATGGATAGCCATCTCATTAATATCATCATATTTATTTGAACTAATACCTAAGTCCAAAAGCTCACATGCTTTAACTAAATCTCTCATAACTTCCATTGGACTTCCATAAATCTCTTCAATTTTCTCTTTACTTATACCCTTAAAACCATGCCCTACAGGACTTTCATTTCTAAGCCTTATCAAGCTTTCCAACCTATCGTTATTTAGTATTTCTAATACCTTTTCCATTCTTTTAGTTTTCTTTATATGTCTATTTATGTACTGAGTTACCCCTTTAATTAGATTCCCACTATAAATATTATACTTCTTTTTTAATGTATATAGTATATTTTTCTTTGATACCATATATCCATGCATTGATACTTTATAGTTTTTAGATTCTTTAGTACTCACAAATATATACTTAAATAATGCTTCTTTTAACCTATAAAGTCTGCCTATAAAATCTATATATTCTTCATTTACAATTTGAATTTTTATATTCTCAATTAATTCAGATAATATATCTTCTGGTTCCCCCTGTTCTAAATTATTTAAATTAGTTATCAATTTTTTTATTTCGCTTCTAGTTAGCATCTGGCTACTCATCTTTTCTATCGATTCTAAAGCCCTTTTAAATTCAAAGTTAACAGAATATTGACATGATTCGATTAAAAAATACAAATCTCCATCTATAATTCCAGCCTCTTCTAATATATCTAATACTGCATCATAATCATATCTTTGTAAAAATTTTGATATAGCATACTCTTGATTTTCACTTAAAATCTCCATAACATACCTCCATAAAATAGTTTTATATTTTATTATTGAACTATATTGGAGATTTTATTAAATAATTTTAGTAATTTATCCTTAATCCTTTCGGATAATGATTTTTTAAAATGCCATTAGATTCTTTTCCCCATCCAAGACCTATACCTTCTACACAAACTAAAACCCATCCTCTGCTTTTTCCTGTTTCTATAGTGTTTCCTCTTAAATAGTCTAAGATTTTATCATCTTGTACACTAAAGTTTTCTACATTTTTTACATCTTCCATCTTCAGATAATGAGCTAATGCATGAGATGGCTCGAATCTATTTTTCTTTAGCATACCTAAATGCAGTCCATATCTTAATACTTTTAACTTTTTAGTATCTGGGTGTTCTTCAGGTAGTAAATATAAATTTTCTCCTCTTATATCAAACCTACTTTCTATAGATATATTTAAGAATTTCTTTTCAAACTCTCTATAATCCTTTACTTCTTTATCATTATTCTTTATTTTTATATATTTTACATTACAATCTTCATTTTCTAATTTTTGAATTTTAGCAACAAAATGACCTTCTCCGCTTGCTTTATGAGGCCATATTCTTTGCATTTCAATTAATTTAGCATCTTCATGTTCAGATATAAACTCAATTATCACATCTTCATTCTCTTCTTTTGCAAATGTACAAGTAGAATATACTAATATTCCACCATTTTTTAACATATCATATCCATCTCTTATAATATCTTTTTGTATACTTTGACACTCTAGAACTTTAGCATAACTCCAATCAGTTATAGCAACCTCATCTTTTCTAAACATACCTTGTCCTGAACAAGGTGCATCAATTACTACCTTATCAAAATATCCTGTAAATACCTTTCTCAAATTATTAGAGTCAGTATTTGTTATTATACAATTTTTAGCTCCAAATCTCTCTAAATTTTCTCCTAATGCTCTTATTCTAGTAGGATTTATTTCATTTGATACTAATAATCCTGTATCATTTAGCTTTGATAATATATATGTAGATTTTCCTCCTGGAGCAGCACACATATCAAGAATCTTATCTCCTTCTTTTATATCAAGATGAGGAACTACACTCATTGCAGATGGTTCCTGCAAATAATATGCACCTGCTTCATGTAATGGACTTTTACCTGGTCTATCTATCTCCTCGTTATAATAAAATCCTTCATCCGCCCAAGGTATAGGCTTTAAACTATATAAATTTAAATTTAATAATTTCTCTTTATTTATTTTTAAAGTATTAACTCTTAATCCTGTTGTTTTCGGTTCATCATAACTTTTTATAAAATCATCATATTCATCCATAAGAAGTTCTTTCATATCATCTAAAAATCTTTGTGGTAGTTCTTTCAATTCTAATCGTCCTTTCTTTTTTTATGCATAATAACTTTATGTCTTTTTAAAAATTTCTTTCTAGAATTATTGGTATATTCATCTAATTTATCTAAACTAATTTTCCATAAATATACTATATAAGCTATAAATACTATAATAGACCATCTATATTGTATCATCAATATAAAATCAAAAACTCCGTGTAATAAAACAGGCAATATTATAGATACTATTAAGTATTTTCTTTTTTTAGCTTTAGAACTAGTGAATCTATATTTTGAAATATAATATCCCATAATTACAGCAAACATCATATGTGCAGGAACTGATATTATCGATCTTATGACTCCCACCTCAAAAGCTGATGTTGGATCCTCAAATAGTATATATATTATATTTTCAACAGTTGCAAATCCTAAGGATAAAAATACTGAATATATAATTCCATCTAACCTTTCATTAAAGTTTTTTTCTTTTAGTAAGTTCGGTATAAGAACTAAAGCTTTTAATCCTTCTTCAACTAGTCCCGCAACTATAAAAGACATATAGAAGATATAAGTTTTTCCTATAAATATATTTATTTTTATAAGTGTTTCTTCTGTATAAATTGCTAGTATACTTACTAAAATACCAATTATAAAAAACTTACTTAATATACATATGGGCTCCTTATCATATTTATCTTTTAAATATATCCATAATATAATTGTTACAACTGGTGCTATAGCCAGTATTAATAGATCTAATTTCATAAATTAATCCTCTCTTTATATTTTATAAATATATTATTTCCATTTAGCTTAACAAAATAATAACTATCTTCATAGTATGAATATAGAAAAGTATTATTTAATATGAAGAGGTGATTATATGCAAGATGGTTTCCTAACAGTTAGTGTTATTGATAGTTCAACTAATAGGCCTATAGAAAATGCAACTGTAAATATTTATAAAAATCCTGAATCCGGGGAGAGACAAACTCAAATATATCAAAATTTAAAGACTGATAACTCTGGTCAAGTTACTGGTCTTACATTAGATGCACCTGACATCCAATATTCTCAGCAACCATCAGATGTTAGACCTTATAGTCAATATACTGTAGAAGTAATTTCAGATGGATATGAAACAGCCATTATTGATGGAACTCAAGTATTCCCTACTGTAGAGGCTAGACAAAACGTACCTCTAAACTCTCAATCACGACGCAGACACTTCTATTATAGACAAAATGAAAATGTTTATGATATAGGAGATAATACTCTGTACGGAACATATCCTCCTAAAATACCAGAAAGTGATTTAAAACCATTACCAGCACCAACAGGGTTTGTAGTCTTAGACAATCCAGTTATTCCCGAATTTGTAGTTGTTCATGATGGATTACCTAATGATAATTCTGCGCAAAATTACTGGATTCCATTTAAAGATTATATAAAAAATGTAGCTTCATCTGAGATATATTCTACTTGGCCAGAACAAACTATATATGCAAATGTAATAGCCATAATATCATTTACTCTAAATAGAGTTTTTACAGAATGGTATAGAAGTAAGGGACTTAATTTTACAATAACATCATCTACTGCATACGATCATAAGTTTATAAACAATAGAAATTTCTTTGATACTATAGGTGTTGTTGTAGACAATATATTTAATACATTTATAAAAAGACCTCCTTCAGCTAGACAGCCTCTTTTAGCTCAATACTGTGATGGCAAAAAATCTCAATGTCCTAATCAAATGACTCAATGGGGAAGTAAGGATTTAGGAGATCAAGGAATGGACTATGAAAGCATTTTAAAATATTTTTATGGTGATGAAATAGTATTTGAAGAAGCACCTATTGTAAGTGGTGTACCTGTATCCTTCCCTGGAGATACATTACAGGTTGGATCTAGCGGAAAATATGTTAGAACTATACAAAACCAATTAAACGCAATATCAAAATCTTACCCTGCTATTCCAAAAATAAAAGAAGATGGTATTTATGGAAATAGCACTGCCGAAGCAGTTAGTACCTTCCAAGGAATCTTCGGTCTTCCAAAATCAGGAATTGTAGATTTTAAAACTTGGTATGAAATTTCTAGAGTTTATGTTGCTGTTACTAAAATAGCTTCTTTAAATCCAACAATCTAATATAAAAGACCACATAAGTGTGGTCTTTTATTACTTAAATATTTCTTTATATTCTGGTTTTAACATATGATCTATTTTATTAATATTTATTATAAATTCAGGTATACCGGCTGCATAAGGAGCTATATTATATAAATCAAAATATACTACTATATTATCATCTTGTATATAAAATTTTTGTTTATCATCTATACTTTTAAATTCATACACTCCCTTATTTTGTTCATCTGACTTTATTAATTCTTCTATTTGCATTCTTATTTCTTCATTTATAACTTTTTTATAGTCTATACCTTCTTTAAATAAATTATCTAACGTTAAAATTTTTCCATTTGTTGTATCTATATTATATGCTGTATTCTCATAATATCCATGAGCTCCTCCTGCATATTTATAATATTTTATCAATATGCTTAATATGTTATCACTATTTTTCTTTACATCAAAATCAACATTAGCAACAAATTTATTCTCTATTTCAGGAAGAGCATTATTGTATTCTTCTGCTTGCTTTTGAGATTCATTAAAAAACTTCATTATGCTATTTGTTATTTCATCATTTATATGTTTTGATATATCTTTGTTATCAGTCATTATTATAGGTATATTAATAATACTATTTATATACTTATTGTTTTTAGTTAGTGTTTGAGTATCTATATTAGCAATTATATTACTAGTTTGAATCATTTTTATTTTGTTTTTAAATATATTAAAAGGAATTTTAAATTCATATGTTAAATCTTCTTTACTTGATTTGTACGGATTAAAGTAAATATTTATTCCTTCATCTATTATTTCATAGCTTGTATATTTATCAATTTTTATTTTATTTCTATTAAACTTTAATTTATTATCTTTTATATAATCCATTATATAATCATAAATTATATCTTCATAATCTTCATTATCCTTTAATAAATTGTTTAAGAAGATTCTTTGTCCTGTATTTAAATCAAATACATAACTATCTTTCTCTTGTTTAAACTTATTGTCTTCATATCTTATTTCTTTGTATATCACAATATTTAATAAACTTTTATTTTCAAAAACTATATGATAATTTATATTAATATTAGTTTTAGTATTATTTTTATTAAGTTGAGATTCTTGTCTTTGATGATTTATTGAATCATTTATATTTCTTCTAATATACGAATTTATATATCTTTCAACTTCTTCATTTGAATAATGTATCTCTGGCATTTTTGCATTTACTAATAATTTTTTTTCATTAATTTTAATTTTTTCTTCTGTTACCTTTACCGGTTTTAATCCTTGATATAAATTCGTTTGTAATTCATCTTTTATATTAGATATGTTAATTTTACTAAATATTGTAATCATTATTATCACTAATAATATGTATTTATATTTTAAGAAGTGTTTTAGACTTTTCATATTTTGATTTTCCTCCTAAATATAATTCTTTTATTATATTTAGATTTTTTGTATTTTTTATCCCTATAAAATATAAAAATAACTTATTATTAATCTTTAAAATTTAAATTTTCTATATAAAAATAAAAAACTTAAGACTATATCTTAAGTTTTTTACTTTTATTATTTTTTTATAAGCTTTACTATAGTTTCAACGTGTGGAGTATTCGGGAACATATCCATACACTTTACTTTTTCTAATTCATATCCGTACTTTTTAAATTCAACTAAATCAAGAACTAGAGTCTTTGGATTACAAGATATATAAACTATTTCCTTTGCTCCAAAATTAGATATATCTCTTACTGCATCTTTGTGTACTCCTGGTCTTGGTGGATCTACTATTATTAAATCTGGCTTATCCTTTAAATTCTTTACAGTTTTTGCTACATCTCCTGCAACAAATTCACAGTTAGTTAATCCATTTAGTTTAGCATTTTCATTTGCAGCTACTACAGCTTCTTCTATTATTTCTATTCCATATACCTTCTTAGCTGCTTTAGCCATAACTTGACCTATAGTTCCCGTTCCACTATATAAGTCAAATACAACCTTATCATTGTGGTCTCCTACAAACTCTCTAGCTATAGTGTAAAGTTCTTCTGCTCCTTTAGTGTTAGTTTGGAAGAATGAAAATGGAGAAACTCTAAATCTTAAGCCTAAAACTTCTTCATGAATATAATCTCTTCCATGTAATACTCTTAATTCATCACAGTTTACAGCATCTGCTAATCCATCATTTATTGTGTGTAATATACTTACTAATTCAGCTTCTGTATCTAAATTTAATAACATATCTTTATATTCATTCATATTAAAATCAACTTGAGAAGATGTTACTATATTTACCATAAGCTCATTAGTATTTATACCTTTTCTAACTACAAGATTTCTCAAGTATCCTTTATGATTTACAGTTCTATAGTAAGGTAGTTCTTTTTCATTAAAGAATTCTACTGTTGAAGTTAAAACTTTTATAAAGTCTTGGTCAACTAAGAAACATCCATCAACTGTCATTATATCTATATGCCTTCCTTTTTTATGAAGACCTAATGTTAATGGTCCATCCTTCATTTCATCTCCAAAAGTATATTCCATTTTATTTCTATATAATTTATTTTGAGGACTACCTTGTATACCTAAGAATTTAAATCCAAATAAATCTTGTTGTAAAAATAAATCCATAACTTGTCTTTCTTTTATTTCTAATTGCTTTTCATAAGGAACAGATAATATGCTACATCCTCCACATTCATTAAAATGCTTACATGGTGTTTCTGTTTCTATCGGAGAGTTTTCTAATAACTCTAACATCTTAACATCTGCTTTTCCACTTTTCGTTCTTTTTACAGCAGCTTTAACCTTTTGTCCAGTTATTCCACCTTTCATATGTATATCTCTGTTTCCATATCTACTTACAGATGTTCCTCCGAACTCCATTTTATCTACTTCAAACTCTATAACGTCTCTTCTTTTCACTAATGCTACCTCCGCTTGTTGTTTATATTATCAAACTATCTTTCTTCTATTAACTTAACTTCTTCTTCAGTTAATTCTCTATACTCTCCTAATTCTAAGCTTTCATCTAACTTTAATTTTCCCATAGAAATCCTTTTTAAGTATACTACTTTTTTGTCTACACTCTCAAACATTCTTTTTACTTGGTGGAATTTACCTTCATGAATTGTAAGTTCTATTTCGGAAATATCATCACTTTTTAATATTTTTAATTGTGATGGCATTGTTTCATATCCATCATCAAGAATTACACCTTTTTCAAATGCAAGTATATCTTCTTCCGTTACTTTTCCTTGTATTTTTGCATAATAAGTTTTTGGTACATGCTTTTTAGGAGATAACACTCTATGAGAAAGTTGACCATCATTAGTAAGAACTAATAATCCTTCTGTATCCTTGTCCAATCTTCCTACTGGAAATGGTTCAAATACTAGATATGACGAATCGATTAAATCTAATACTATTGGGTCATGTTTATCAAATGTAGCTGATATGTATCCATCTGGTTTATTTAACATTATATAAATAAATTCTCTATATACTATTTTTTCTCCATTAAACATAACTTCATCATTTTCAGAATCAACCTGTATTCCTGGATTATTTATAACTTTTCCATTTACAGATATTAGTCCTTGTTTACAGTATTTTTTTAATTCCGCCCTACTAGCTACTCCCACATTTGAAAGTAACTTATCTACGCGCATTTTTTTTCCCATTAAAAATGTTCTCCATTCTCATAGTATTTTTCTTTTTCAAAAACTGTAAACGCTAAATCCATATTCTCTATGTTTAAATTTTCCCTTATATTATCTGTTATTATTTTTGCAACGGTATCTTGTACCTCGTGACCTCTATCAAACCAAGCTACCTCTACAAAAGGATATACGTCTGCTATTTTCCCATTTCTTATAGCTACAGATTTTATACATTCTATCTCAAAATAGTCTCTTGGACATTTTACCGCATCTACTAATTCATCTATCATTTTTTCACTTATTTCACATATTTGATTTTCATTTATTCCTCTTATCTTTATTTGTGGCATAACATTTTTCCTTTCTATATAATAAAAATTTATAATTCATTCTTATTTAAGTATTATTATACTTTTAATTTCAAGTTATTACAATTTACTATGTACTTTTTTTCCATAAACGTTATAATATTAATTGATGGGTAAATTTTAGAATTTAGTAATTAAATCAAAATTATAAACAATTTTGAATTTAACTTAATTAGGGAGGTTTTAACTATGTTAGTTTCTGCAAAAGAAATGTTAAATAAAGCTAGAGAAGGCAAATACGCAGTAGGTCAATTCAACATAAATAACTTAGAATGGACTAAAGCTGTTTTATTAACTGCTCAGGAAAACAACTCACCTGTTATATTAGGTGTTTCTGAAGGTGCTGGTAAATATATGGGGGGATATAAAACTATAGTTGGTATGGTTAATGGAATGTTAGAAGAATTAAACATAACAGTTCCAGTTGCATTACATTTAGACCATGGTAGTTATGAAGGAGCTTTAAAAGTAATAGAAGCAGGTTTCTCTTCTGTTATGTTTGATGGTTCTCACTACTCTATAGAAGAAAATGTAGCTAAAACTAAAGAAATAGTTGAAATAGCTCATTCTAAAGGAATATCTGTAGAAGCAGAAGTTGGTTCTATAGGTGGAGAAGAAGATGGTGTTGTTGGTGCTGGTGAAGTTGCAGATCCAGATGAATGTAAATTAATATCTGACTTAGGTGTTGATATGTTAGCTGCTGGTATAGGTAACATACATGGACAATATCCAGAAAATTGGGCAGGATTAAACTTTGATGCTTTAGAAGCTATAAACAATGCTACAGGTGATATGCCATTAGTTTTACATGGTGGTACAGGTATACCTGCTGAAATGATACAAAAAGCTATATCTTTAGGTGTATCTAAAATAAATGTGAATACTGAGTGTCAATTAGCATTTGCTGCTGCTACTCGTAAATACATAGAAGAAGGAAAAGACTTACAAGGTAAAGGATTTGACCCTCGTAAAGTTTTAGCTCCAGGATTTGAGGCTATAAAAGCTACTGTTAAAGAGAAAATGGAGTTATTTGGATCTATAAATAAAGCTTAATTTTATTAGTTATGACCCTGTTAACTAGACAGTTATAAAATAGTAATTATTTCTTTATAAATTTTAAATTTACATTAGCGATAAATAAAAAAGAGTATAATCTAGTGATTAATCACTAAATTATACTCTTTTTTACTTTATTAACTATAAAACTTTGATGCTCCTGTTAATTGTCTTTTACCTATTAATTTAGATAAATTAGTAAGAGATGCTATTTTTATATCCTTAAAACTTACAAGAAATACAAATTTAAAATCTGTAAATGTTTCATCTATATTATATACATCAAAGTAACATCTTACATTATCTAATAAATATTTATCTTGTATTTCCTCTTCAATTTCATCTGTAGCGTCTTTTAAATATGCTCTTACATCTTCGAATAAAATGTCAAAATAAGATTCATCTATATCTTTTCCTATCTCTTCTTTTATTTCATCTATATCTTCCATATTAAATATTTCTCTAGATAATTGACAATCATATACCATTATATTTTTTTGACTTATTGTCTCTGAGATATCTTGTATATACTCAAAATCAGGGCGCAATTCTAAAACATTTTTCACATCATTACTATTTATTTTTATTTTTCCTTTTTTATTCTCTAAGTTTAGTTCTATCATTCGATTGCCTCCCACCTACACCAATAATAGTACTAATTGTACTTTTGTATAAATTTGTTTATATCTATCCATTTATTTAACTTCTATCATATTTTTATGTTCTATTTCTTTGTTATATGTAGTATTTCTATTAGTAATGCCTTCATTTGTAAATTGCATTGCATTTAAGGAATTATATTCTATAATATTGATTCAACACATTATAGCATATGTTAAATTATAAATCAAAATTTTACTTTTATTATATCTCTAACAATATATCATTTTACTACAATTAATTGATAAAAAATTTACTTCGCTTGAGCGACGTGTCTGCGAAACACTTCATTTCGCCAACGATATGTCTTTGCTACCGCTAAGGATACATCCTTTGCTCAAAAATGTATACTTAGTATGTAAATATAATACCAAGTATACATTTATATTATTATTAATCTATAATTTGATTTAAATTCACTAATCTCTCTTTAAAGTCAGCTATATAATTATCTGATAAATTAAGATACTCTGTTATCTTTCCTATATATTTTGGATTTTTAGTATTTACAAGAGTAACTGCAAAATCCATTGCTTTCTCCCTTAATTCATATGCTGTTTTTACATCATTTCTAGCATCATTTAAAATTTCAGTGTATTCATCATTTGATAGTTGTGGTATATCCATAGTCTCATATATCGATATAACCTCTGTACACATATCTGATGCATATTCTAAGTCTTGCTTTACTTTATCTAATTTTTTTAGATTTCCAACTATATTTTTAGTATAAGGAATACATTCTCTCATAGGAATAAGTGCCTTAAGCTCTATTTCATAAATTTCTTTCTTAAATTCATATACAAGCTCTTTATCACTTTTTTTAGAATCATAATTTACTACTTCTTTATTATCTCCTTCATTCTCCTCTAAAACTATATTATTACTATCATCTTTAATGTTTTCTTCAAGTTCTTCTTGTTTTGCAATCTCTGAAGTGTCTTGAACATTTTTATTTTCACTTACAGATTCTTCTATATATTCTTTTTCAAAAGAATAGTTTTGATAATGCATTGCCTCTTTTATTTGATTTAATCCACTAATGTATATATTAGTTATTACTATGGTCGTAACTAATGTAATATACATACTTGCGTATATAAATGATCTTTTTATATTATTATAATTTTTAAATAATACTATCAAAGGTATAAAATATAAAAATAAGAATACCGCTATCCATCTCATATATTCAAGTCTCCTTCTTCAATTAGGATAATCTTCCTAATTTTTGTATTTTAACATATTATTTGATAGTATTTACAAATTATTGATTTATTAATCCATTATTTTTATTAAATTAAAATCTATATAATCACAAGAAGCTAAAATATACTCAACCCCATTTCGAACTCCTTTTAGACCCATTTTAAATGATTCTTTCCCATGTAAATGTCCATATATCACTTTATCTACTTTATATTCTTCATACAATTTAGTAAATAATGATTCTTCTAATTTATCATTTGTAGGTGGATAATGAGTTATAACTATAAATTTAGAGTACCCTTTTTTTCTTGCAGCTTGAAGTGATAATCTAATTCTATTTTCTTCTCTTTTATATATTTTTTCATCATTGTCATCAAATTTAAAATCATTTGGGCAAATCCAACCTCTACCACCACATATAGCATACTCTCCATACTCATAGAAATTTGTTTGTAAAAATTTCATATCATTGTATAATTTATTTAAATTTGTTACTGTTGTCCACCAGTAATCATGATTTCCTTTTATAAAAATTTTCTTTCCAGAAAGATTGCTTATAATATCTAAATCTGGTTTAGCTTCAGTTAAGTTAATCCCCCATGAAGTATCTCCTAAAACTAAAACTAAATCATCTTCTTTAACATTAGCTTTCCAGCTACTAATTATTTTCTCTTCATGTTTGTCCCATTTATCTCCAAATATATTCATTGGCTTTTCTACTAATGTTGAGAAATGTAAATCACCTATTGCATATAAACTCATCTCATCTGTCCTTTCTAGTACTACGTTTCAAATTATATAACTATATATTTTAATATTTCCAAAAAAGACAGTTATCCTACATTGGATAACTGCCTAATCACCAACTTTATTTTTATATTCTTGTAATAAGGAGTCTATCTCCTTTTTTAATTGTAATATTTCAGTTATATCTCTTTCATTATCTATTTTATCTAATCTTCTTTGATATTTTATGGCCTTATGCGTTTCACCTACATTGTATAATTCTTGAATCTTATTTAAAACATCCCTTAATGTAACAGACTTTACTTGATACATAACTTGAGCTTTCATTATATCTTCTCTAATTTCACTCATCTCTTGATCTAATAAGAAAGCTGCATCTGCTGCCCTTCTTAATCTAACAGCTAATGTGTCCGGAATATAGTGTTCATACTTATATTTTAAAGAATGTTCTATTGTCGCCCAAAAGTTCATAGCAAGTGTTCTTATCTGTATCTCACATAAAATTTCCTTAGACCCTGCTATTGAATTTATAGGATATTTTATTATTATATGATAGCTTCTATATCCACTATCTTTAAAGTTTTTAATATAGTCTTTTTCATAAACTATAGTCATATCACTTCTCAATTTAATTAAATTCACAATATTATATATGTCTTCTACAAACTGACACATGATTCTTATACCAGCTATATCTTCCATTTCTGCTTCAATGTCTTGTATATTTAATCGTTTAGCTTTTGATACAATAGATGCTATTTTTTTAGTTCTCCCTGTTACAAATTCTATCGGAGAATATTCACCCTTCGTTAAAAATTCTTTTCTTATATTTTTAAACTTTACTTTTAGTTCTTCAACAGCATTATTATAAGGCGCTAATACTTCATCCCATTTTTCGTATTCCATATCATCCACCCTTTATCTCATTTTTCCATACACATCTATTTTAACATAAGTTGCTTTATTTTGGTATAATAAAGCAACTTACCATCCTTTAATATATAATTAACTTCACATAAATCTATTAAATAATTTATCAAAGAAATTAAACATTACTTAAATTGACTGCAATCTCCAACATAATCATTATGTTCATGAGTATTTATTCTATATCACTATTAATTTATTCCTCTAGTATAATATTTTTTTCAATCTATTAATCGCTCTATTTCTTACTTTATCATCTTTAGATACTCTTATTTTTATATTATATGCAGTATCTTCATGTAACAAGCTTTCTATAAAGTATTCAACTATTCCTCTATCTTTAAAATCTATATCTATGATTCCTTTAGCATATATATTGGAATCTAATGTCATTAAGCTATCTGCAAATTCTAATCTTTGACTTTTTGATAAGTATTTATGTTCAGGTATAAAACTTTCACAATAATTTATTCTATAGTTTACTACCTTATCACTAATATCAAACCCATATCTTGATTTTATTAAGTCTCTATATTCTCTATTTCGTTGAGTAACGTTATCTAAATTTTTATTATAATCTTCCTTTTTCCAATGCCCAAATAATCTACAATTTAAAGGTCTTACATCATATATCATACATCTATTATATTTATCTTTAAATGGACATGGTTTCTTCTCAATATATTCTAAGAAATAATAATCTACAATTTTATCTAAACACATCTTTTTTAATTCTGGTTTATTCTCTAAATAATTATATATATTTATAAATTCAATTAAATTTGTTCCAACGGATTCCATGCAACAATTTCCACATCCACTACAATCTCCATTTGGTAAATTTTTATAAATATCATTCAATCTATCAAATAGTTTTTTTTCATTTGCATAATTTATACAATTTACTACATGATTCTTTTTTATACTAGTCATTATTATTACTCCTTGTTATAATTATTAAGTTAATACAAACAATTATTATAACATATATTTTTAGAATCTTTATAGGAGGTATTTTATGAATAGATATACAAAAATAATCAATATGATGGATAGTTATTATACTAAGGATTACGAAAAAACTAAAAAGAACATAACTAAAGTTAGAGAAGTTAGAGAAGAAACAGTTAGAAAATTCTTCTTACAAGGTGACTGTGAAGTTCTAGTAGTATTCGAAGAAACAGGAAGGGAAATACTTATAGATGATTTTTCTTCTGATGAAGATATAAGAAAGTATCTTGGACCTAAATTTATAAATAAAAAAAGATAATATTTTTATATAATTAATGTATAAATTTAAATTCTGGGTCAATAATATTAATGTAAAATTAAATATTTAACTCAATCTCCCCCAATTTTGAGCCTTTGTTTCCCCCAACAGAGGCTCTTTTTATATTAAATTTATAAAATATAATGTATAATACTATCTTATAACGAACTTAAAAGAGGTGATTACATGCTAAATATAGGAAAACTATGCTTAGATACTGACTTTAATTTTAGAATTATAAGAGAAGAAGATAATGATATAGATTTATTCATAGATATAAATTATCGTAGTCTAGATATCGATACTAATGAAGATAGTTTCTTTAATTCTAGGATACAATTTCCTTATGTTAGATCATTAATACTTAGAATAAATAAGGAAAGTAATATAATGACTGTTCATTTAATGAGGGATATAGATTTATTTTCTGCTTTTGCTAACTTTGAAATTAATTATGATAACTGTATAATAAATATAAAAAATGACTTTGAAAAAGTTAGAATGTTTAAATCTTAATTTTAAATACAACTAAAAAATAAGGGGGCCTTAATAGGCCCCTTTTATATAAACTATATTATTTATATTTTAATCATGTTGAAATTTATATGTTAATTAAATTCATTTTTCAGAATATTATGCATTTTGTTCAGCTATTTTTTTTTCCTCTTTCTTTACTGAAGACTTAGTCTTATATATATCTTTATATATTTGAACTAATTCACTCACTAATGGTAATCTTGGGTTAGCTGGAGTACATTGATCATCAAATGCATCTAAAGCTAATCTCTCTATAGCTGCTAAATAAGTATCTTCTTCTATTCCGCATGCTTGTATAGTCATTGGCATATTTAATTCTTTCATTAAATTTCTTACGGCTTCAACTAAGCTCTTAACACCTTCTTCTGTAGTATCAGCTTTTAATCCTAAAGATTTTGCAATCTCAGCATATTTCTTATCTGCTACAAATGACTTATATTTTGGGAATGCTGCAAACTTACTTGGCATAGTAGCATTATATTCTATTACATGAGGTAATAATATTGCATTTGCTCTACCATGTGGTATATGGAATTCTGATCCTAACTTATGAGCTAGTGAATGATTAACACCTAAGAATGCATTTGCAAATGCCATACCTGCTATACAAGAAGCATTGTGCATTTTTTCTCTTGCTTCTTTTCCTTCTGCTGTATTAGCTCCCTTGTATGATTTTGGTAAGTATTCAAATACCATTTGTATAGCCTTCATAGCTAAAGCATCTGTATAATCAGTTGCCATTATAGAAACATAAGCTTCTATAGCATGAGTTAATACATCTAACCCTGTATCTGCAGTAACAGCTGCTGGTACAGACATTACGAATGTAGGATCTATTATAGCTACATCTGGAGTTAACTCATAATCAGCTAAAGGATATTTTATATTGTTTACTTTGTCAGTTATAACCGCGAAAGATGTAACCTCTGATCCTGTACCTGAAGTAGTTGGTATAGCTACCATCTTAGCTATTCTTCCTAATTTAGGGAATTTATATATTCTTTTTCTTATATCCATAAACTTAAGTCTTAAATCTTCAAAATCTGCATCTTGATTTTCATAGAATAACCACATACCTTTAGCAGCATCCATTGCAGATCCTCCACCTAAAGCTATTATAGTATCTGGCTTGAATTTTCTCATCGCTTCAGCACCATTTAATACTGTGTCTACAGATGGATCTGGCTCTACATCAGCAAATACATCTATCATAACTGGATTTCTTCTTTTTCTTAAGTGGTACTCTAATTTTTCAACGTATCCTAATTGAGCCATAGTTCTATCAGTAACTATCATTACTCTTTCAACGTCAGGTAACTTTTCTAAATATTGAACTGAACCAACTTCATGATATATTCTTTCAGGTACTTTAAACCATTGCATATTTACTCTCCTTTTAGTAACCTTTTTAACATTTATTAAGTTTACTGCTGATACGTTATCTGTAGTAGAGTTATTCCCCATAGATCCACACCCTAAAGTTAATGATGGCGTGTTCACGTTATATATATCTCCTATAGCACCATGAGTAGAAGGTGCGTTTACTAATAATCTTCCTGTTCTTACTTTTTGACTAAATTCTAATATTATATCATCATTATTTGAGTGTATAACAGCTGAATGTCCTAATCCTCCAAACTCAGTCATATCTACACATCTTTGTATTCCTTCTTGAGCATCTTTTACTTTTATACATGCAAGTACTGGACTTAATTTTTCTTTAGATAATGGATAATCTATTCCTACTCCACCTATTTCAGCTACTAACATTTTAGCATCTTTAGGCACTTCAAAACCTGCCATTTGAGCTATTTTATATGGTGTTTGCCCAACTATATTAGGATTTAAAGATTTTGTTTCTGGATTTATTACTGTTTTTTCTAATAGTTCTTTTTCTTTTCCATCAACAAAGTAGCAATTATAAGCCTTCATTAATCCTACTACTTCATCATATACACTTTCTTCTACTATAACAGCTTGCTCTGATGCACATATCATTCCATTATCGAAAGTTTTAGATAATATTAAATCGTTTACTGCTTGCTTTATATCTGCTGATTTTTCTATAAAACATGGTACGTTACCTGCTCCAACCCCTAAAGCTGGTTTTCCTGAAGAGTAAGCTGATTTAACCATTCCCGGTCCACCTGTTGCTAATATTAAAGATACTCCATTATGTTTCATAAGTGCACTTGATGCTTCTAAAGATGGTTCTTCTATCCATTGAATACAATTTTTTGGTGCTCCTGCATCTATAGCTGCATCTCTTAATATTCTTGCAGCTTCTGATGAACATTTCTGAGCTGATGGGTGGAAACTAAATATTATTGGATTTCTTCCTTTTATCGATATTAATGCTTTAAACATAGTAGTTGAAGTTGGGTTAGTTACTGGAGTAACACCTGCTACAACTCCTATTGGCTCTGCAACCATCATATATCCTTCTTCATCATTTTCTTCAATTATACCAACTGTTTTTGTATACTTTATACTATTATAAATATATTCTGTTGCGAATATATTTTTTGTAACCTTATCTTCAAATACCCCTCTATTTGTTTCTTCTACTGCCATCTTAGCTAACTCTATGTGCTTGTCTAAACCTGCCTTAGCCATTGCAGAAACTATTTTATCAATTGCTTCTTGGTCTAGCTTTAACATTTCATTTTTTGCCTCGTTAGCTTTTGTAACTAAATCATCAATCATGTTATCTACACTAAATTCTGGATTTAAATTTTTACTCATATGTATATTCCCCCTTGAAATAATTTTATGTAAAAAACTATGTTAGTTAATTAACAAACTTGATATATTTAAATATTATCTTATGTACCTAACATTGTCAACATCTTTTCTTTATTTAATATAAAGGAAAATGTTTTTATTTTATTCTTAAGTATTTTAATTGTATTTTATAGTATGTTTTAAAATAAAAAAGATATAATTAATTTTTAAGCAATTATTTATTTCTTATTTTGCGCCAATATATATTCCCATAATTCTTAATATTTTTATGAGTTTATAATACATAATAAAATCATTATAAATATAATAAATGAATTTTATTTAAAATTTATAACTACTTCTTTATATCCAATTCCCTTTAATATATTTTCTATACTTATCTTTGTATTTTTTTGTATCTCTTCCATAAACCCTTCACTTATAATTTTTTCTTCATATTCCTTTTTGCAGTTACTTATCTCATCTAATGCCTCTTGTATATCTAACTTATTAAATATTGAGTTTTTAATATCATAAACATATATGTTTTCATCATCTATATAATGGTCTAAAATTTGACATTTTTTAATTTCTATTAATATTTCATCTCCCGTATTACTTACTACCTCTATATCTTCCGGTTTTACACCTCCATTTATTATTCCGTTATACTTTATAATAAATGATTTTTCCGTAAAAGGTATTTTTATATTACTAATACTTTTATCTTTTTTTATTTCTACAATATTACTATAATTATATTTTACAGTACTTATATCTAATACTTGGCTTAAGGTATTTATTACTTTTATATTATCTTTATATATACTTTCTTTTTTATATTTATTAGATATAAAATATATTCCACTTATTAATAATATTAAAAATAGAAACAATATAAGTGCTTTATTAATTTTTTTTTGTTTTTGTAACACATAAATTCCTCCTTTTGGTATAATGTTTTTGTTATTAATAAATATACTTTTGGTATAAACTAAAATATGATAATTATAATTAAATTAAGTCTTGAATATTTATAGAACTATTTTAATTATATTCTGGAAGGAGAAATAAAATGAGTTTATTAGTTTTCGGACATAAGAATCCAGATACAGATTCTATATGTTCTTCAATTGCTTTATCGCATTTAAAAAATCAATTAGGTTTCGAAGCCAAGCCTTATGCTTTAGGAGAAGTAAGAAAAGAAGCTCAATTTGCTCTAAATTACTTCAAGGTAGACGCACCTGAGTTATTAACAGATGCAAAAAACAAAGATGTTGTTTTAGTTGACCATAATGAACTTGCTCAAACTGCTGATGGTATAGAAGAGGCTAACATAGTTGAGATTGTAGACCACCATAAAGTTGAAATAAGCACTGAGGTACCTATATCTATAAGAGTTATGCCTGTTGGATGTACATGTACTATAATATATCAAATGTATAAAGAAAATAATGTAGAAGTTCCTTACGAAATAGCTGGTCTTTTATTATCTGCTATATTATCAGATACATTATTATTCAAATCTCCAACTACTACTGAAATGGACAAGTTAGCTTGTGAAGAATTAAGTAAAATAGCAAACGTTGATATAGAAAGCTATGCTATGGAAATGTTCAAAGCTGGTACATCTTTAGATGAATTTAGTATAGAAGAAATAGTTAATATGGACTTTAAAGAGTTTGATATGAGCGGAAAAAGAGTTGGTATCGGACAAGTATTCACTTTAGATATAGATTCTATACTTGCTAAAAAAGATGATTTCTTAGCACATATAAACTCAACTGACTATGATGTATTAGTACTAGCTATAACTGACATAATAAAAGAAGGTTCTTATTTAATATACAAAGCTGGAGATAAAGTAATCTCTGATGCATTTAGCGTAGATGCATCTCAAGGTGTATTTGCAGAAGGTGTTGTTTCTAGAAAGAAACAATTAGTTCCAAACTTAACTACAGCAATTAAAAATATATAGTAAAAAAGGAAGGTAAATACCTTCCTTTTTTTGTATAATTTTCATTTAATTTCTTAACCAAATCATTAGCGTAGGTTAAATTTTTAGGTTTAAAACATTAACTGCTTTTTACTATATATGTTTTTTAGGATTTATCTATATTATTTTAAAACAAAGTAATCAGATTGTAAATAGTTTATTTAATGTAATAACTTAGAAATAAATTACATTTTTTCTACATCTGAATAATCTTCACCAAAAGTCTCAACAGTTACATTTTTCATAACTTGTGGAGTCTTTGGCTTGTCTGCTCTATCAGTAGCAGTTGTAGCTATTTCATTAACTACATCCATACCTTCTATTACTCTACCAAATGCAGCATATTGACCGTCTAAGTGTGGAGAGTTTTTGTGCATTATAAAGAATTGAGAACCTGCTGAGTTAGGAGCCATAGTTCTAGCCATAGATAATACTCCAGCTTCATGCTTTAAATTATTAGTAAACCCATTGCCTCTGAATTCACCTTTTATAGAATATCCTGGTCCTCCCATTCCATTTCCATTAGGACATCCACCTTGTATCATAAATCCTTCTATTACTCTGTGGAACCCTACTCCATTGTAGAATCCTTGATTTACTAATGTTACGAAGTTTTTAACAGTATTAGGAGCTATATGTGGATATAACTCTGCTACTATTTTCTTTCCATTTTCCATTTCTATCGTTACTATAGGATTTTTCTTTTCCATGTTTATATTTTCCTTTCATTTTCATTTGATTTTAATATATGTATATATTATATACCATATTTTATTAATTTTTACATAAAATTTCATATTGTTAATGTATCTAATTGAATAGCTTAACTATTCTATTCAATAAATTTATACTAACTATATTCATTATACAATCTGTTATAAAATACTTAATATAATTTGTCCATAAATTCACTAAATTATAAATATAAAAAATTCGCTTCGCTTGAGCGACGTGTCGGCGAAACACTTCATGTCGCCAACGACTTCGTATGTTGCTTGAACCACTGCGTGGGCGAAGTATTTTTACGCTCAACACCAATTTATTGATATTACCTACATTCAGAATTTATCCACATTTTTTTAAGTATTATAATATCCTTAAGCGTAAAAAAGCTACTAAATTAATAGTAGCTTATTTTTCGTCATCATTTAATTGTATAGTTTCTTGATAATCAACACCTAATAAGTCTAGTATTTGGCTAGCTCTTTCCTTTGTTGATCCTTTTACTTCTATATAGTTAACATTTTCTGCCTTTAAGAAGCTTAATATAGCATCATCTATTTGAAGTGCTATATCTTCATCTTGCCATCTAACTCCATCTTGTATATATCCAAATTCTCTAGGAACATAAATTATCATATCATAGTTTTGTATATCTTCTATAGCTAGGCAGTATAAATCTTTTAATATTTGTATTTCCTTTTTTGTTCTTTCTTTGTTTCCTAACATGAATCTTCCGTATATGTAAGGTACAAATGTTGCGTAATCAGTAAGAGCATAATCAAATACTGATAGCTCATCCTCTAATTTCTTTTGGCCTAAGTAGATTCCATATTGTTCAGATATAGTTTCTATCATACCTTTATCTTTTAAGTATTCCGTTGAATACTCTAGGGCATAACCTGCATTTAATCCAGCTATTTTCATCTCAACATATAAATGCTGTATTAATGTAGTCTTACCACATCTTGGTCCACCTAAAACTGCTATTCTCTTAGTTGCCATAATTTATATCAACTCCATATATTTTTTCTAAATTTAAAGAACTTTTATATTATACTAACATTTAGAAGTTTATTCAATATTTTTAATATAATTCTATTTATTTACATAGAAATGTTCAGATTTTTACCTATCTCATATCCTTCGTAGTATATTTGCTTACAAAATTCTTTTTCAAATCTTAAAGTATCATCTTTATCAAATACAGTTTTAGGTCTAACAATTATTATATTATCTTCATTGCAAATATTTTTAATTTCATCTGGCAATGTATAATCATGTTTCATTGATATAACTATAATTTTATCTAATTTTTGGTTTAATAGTGGATTTAATAAAGTATTATTAACTAATCCTCCATCAAGATTATATCCATTATATAAACCTTCACTTAAATCCTTCATAAATTGATTATGTAATCCCATTGTACCTTGTGGATTAAATGGAAGTAGTGAACTATATTTTATACTTTTTAAACCTTCTTCTTTATTTAATTCTGATATATTTACTATTTTCTCTTTTGGTAATTTGTTTTCTATATTTATATAGTTTACATAAAAGTCAGGATTTGCTGTACTTTTATAATCAATATTAGATAAAACTTCGATTATAGACGAATTATCCACAGTTTTATCCACGATTTTTATAGAATGTTCAATATGAGCATCAATATCTGTCCACATTTCTTCTAACTTTTCAACATTATTTGTGAATATAAAATATCCATTTACTGCACCTATCGAAGTTCCTGATATAGCATTAAATTTATTTATACCTCTATCATATAAAGCCTTTATAACCCCTGCTTGATAAGCTCCTTTGGCTCCACCACCACAAAGACATAATCCTATATTCAAATCTCATTCCTCCTTAATTATATCTCATAAAATTTATGAAATGTTTTATATATACTATAGTGATCGTCCACAGATCCTAATTCTCTTATAGAATGCATCGCAAGTATCGGTGTTCCTACATCAACTGATGGTATATCTATATGAGTAGATGATATCGGACCTATAGTACTTCCTCCTCTTTCATCTGATCTATTAACAAATTCTTGATATTTAACACCACTTTCTTTGCAGATAGATTTATATATAGATATAGAATATGCATCACTAGTATACGCTTGATTTGCATTTATTTTTATAACAGGACCTTTACCCATTACAGGTCTATTTGTTGGGTCATGTTTTTCAGGAATATTTGGATGAACTGCATGTGCTAAATCAGAAGATATCATAAATGATGAATACATAGATGTAAAAAATTCTTCTCTAGTTTTTCCTAGTGATATACAAATTCTTTCTAGTATATTTAATAACATATTTGAGTCTGCACCTTGTTTGGTAGAACTTCCAACTTCCTCATTATCAAATACAGCTACTATATTTATACCTTTATTTCCATCAGCATTTATTAGAGCATTTAAACTTGCATGAGCCATAGCTAAATTATCAAGTCTACCACTTGATATAAATTCTTCATTAGCACCCATTAGACATCCTTTTTCAAATTCATATAAAAATAAATCAAAATCTATTATATCCTCTATATCTATACCTAATCTATTTTGTAGCTCTTTTATTAAGAAATTATCTTTTTCTAGAGAATCATTTAATAATCCCACTAAAGGAAGTAAATCTTTTTGCTTATTAAAAGCATAACCTTCATTTACACTTCTATTCATATGTATAGCTAAATTAGGTATAATACATATTGGTTTATCTAGGTTTACTATTACTTCTTTAGGCTTTAATATATTATCTGTTCTTATAATTACCCTACCAGCTACTCCTAAAGGTCTATCTAACCATGTACTTAATATTGGACCTCCATAACATTCTGTATTTAACTTTAAGTAAGATTTTTCAGCTTCTATTTCTGCATTTGGCTTTATTCTAAACGATGGTGAATCTGAATGAGAACCTATTATTCTAAATCCTTCTTTCTCTATATTGTCTGAGTTTACTGTAAATGCTACTATCGCTGATGAATTTTTAGTTATATAATACTTTCCACCTACTTTTACATCCCACATTTTACATGAGTCTAACTCAATAAATCCATTTGCATCTAATAATTCCTTCGATGTAGAAACTGCATGAAATGCAGTTGGACTATTATAAATAAAATCTATTAAGTTTCTTGCAAATTTTTTACTATTCATACCCCTACTCCTTATTTATAAAATTTTATATAAAACTTTTTAAATTATATAATTATAATTGCCTTAATTTATACATATAAAATTAAGGCAATTATTTTTACAAAACTATCTAAAATATTTTTATCATAAGTTATTTGTTGATAAATACTTATATTGTTAATAATATTTCATTGCTAAAAATAAGCTTTTATATTTTACAATACATCTAAAGTTGTATATTCTTTGTTTATCTTTTTTATCCCCTGTTGTTCAAAGGCTATAGTAACATCTGTACCCATCATTCCAACTACTGTTCCTACTCCAAACTTAGGGTGATGTACTCTTGCACCTGGTTTTATGTCGTCTATATTAGTTTCTTTTTCCTTGTCCTTAATAGTTGCATTAACTTGCTTTGCAACTGCAGTCTTATTTATAGTATTCATATATTTCTGTTTATATTTATCCAATACATTATAACTTGCTTTTGAATATGATAATTCTTTTTCTGCAGAATTTAATCTTTCTATACATTCTTTAGGTAACTCTTCCATAAATCTAGATGCAATCGATGGATTCGTTTTTCCATATAATGTTCTTTTTTGAGTTAATGTAAGATATAAAATCTCCTTAGCTCTTGTTATACCAACATAGCATAGCCTTCTCTCTTCTTCTATTTCTGAATCATTCATAGATCTTACAGCTCTTGCTATTGGGAATAATCCATCTTCCATACCAACTATAAATACTACCGGGAACTCTAATCCCTTTGATGTATGAATTGTCATAAGTGAAACTTTATCTATTTCCTCTTCTTCACTTGATTCAGATGTTAATGCGACACCGGTTAAGAATGTTTCTAGATCCTTTTCTTCACTAATTTGTTCAAACTCCATAGCTACTGATATAAACTCTTTTACATTATCTTTTCTTTCTTCTGCTTCTTCTTTATTACCTTTATATAATTCATCTATATATCCGTAATAATCTATAGATTCTATTACCTTTTCTATTAATTTACTAACGGGATACACTTCCCTCATTGTTCTTAATGTTCCTATTACATTATCAACAAATTCACTTATACTATTTCTAGCTTTTGTTGAAATATCTGAATTTGTTTCTATATCTATAAGTACAGAATATATACTTTCTTGCTTTAAATTCGCTCTGTCTTCTATTTTTTCTATAGTTCTAAGTCCTATACCTCTTCTTGGAACATTTATTATCCTTTTTATAGATATATCATCTTGTGGATTTTGTATAACTCTTAAATATGCTATTAAATCCTTTATTTCTTTTCTTTCATAGAATTTTGTTCCTCCATATATATTATACGGTATTTGACTTCTGTTTAATGCATCTTCTACAGAACGAGATTGTGCATTAGCTCTGTAAAGTACTGCAAAATCTTTGTAGGATCTATTTTGCTCTCTTGATATTTTAGCTATCATATCTGCAACAAAATCTGATTCTTCTATTTCATCTTGAGCTACTTGTATCTTGATAAGCTCTCCATCTTTTTTCTCACTCCAAAGTCTTTTTCTTTTTCTTTCTATATTATTAGATATAACCGTATTAGCTGCATCTAATATAATTTGAGTTGATCTATAGTTTTGTTCAAGCTTAACTACATGAACATCATCATAATCCTTTTCAAATTCAAGTATATTTCTTATATCAGCACCTCTCCAACCATATATACTTTGGTCATCATCTCCAACAACGCATATATTTTGATGCTCTCTAGCTAGTATCTTGATTAATTCATATTGTGCTTTGCTTGTATCTTGATACTCATCGACCATTATATACTTAAATCTATTTCTATAATAGTCTAGGACTTCTTTATCGCTTTTTAAAAGTTCAACTGTTTTAAATATTAAATCATCAAAATCTAATGCACTATTTCTCTTTAAACGATCTTGATATAGTGCATATACATCTGCTATCTTACTCATTCTATTATCATTCATGTGCATCGCCTTAAATTGTTTAGGATCATATAACTTATCCTTAGCACCTGATATAGTACTTATTATCATTTTTGGTTCAAATACTTTATCATTTAAATTTAATTCTTTTAAACAGTCTTTTACTAATGTAACCTGATCCGCGCTATCATATATAACAAAACTTCTATTGTATCCGATTCTATTTATATCTTTTCTAAGTATACGTACACAACAAGAGTGGAATGTACTTATCCACATATCACTTGCATCTGATTCTAATGTTTCTTCTACTCTCTCTCTCATTTCATTTGCTGCTTTATTAGTAAATGTTATAGCTAATATATTTGCAGGCTGTACACCTTTATCTTCTATAAGATGCCCTATTCTTGTTGTTAACACTCTTGTTTTACCAGAACCTGCTCCCGCTAATATAAGTACAGGCCCCTCTGTTTTTTCTACAGCTTCTCTTTGGGCAGGATTTAACGTATCTAAATTCATCTTCGTCCTCCTAATAATGATATATATCTATTTTAATCTAAATAATATTTTTCTTCAAATCTTAAGGCTAAGTAATATTTTAATTTTAGCCAATATAAAGTAACTCTAAAACTATCTAACTTTTAATATTACAAATTAGTATATAACTTATTATAATTTAAAAAAGGCATAGAGTAAAACTTTATCTCTTTGCCTTTTTATGTATATGATGAATTTCTCAATACAACTACAATACTTTATATTCACGTTAGCATCAAAAACTTATCCAAGTATTTTATAAATAATACACTTGCTAGATTTATTATTTGTTACAGTAACAATAACATCAAGTTCTTTCTGAATTATATAATAAAAATCAAATTTTATAATAAAACTCTATTAATAATCTATTTGGCATAAAGTACATTATATAAGATATTTTTTTCATATTTTTACTTAATATATTAATTCGTATAAACATACTGTTCTATGCCTTTTGCTACTCCATCATTTTGAACTGTGTCTGTTATTTTATTTGAATATTTTTTAACCTCATCACTAGCATTCCCCATAGCTATTCCACATCCTACAGTTGATAGCATCTCAATATCATTTTTACCATCACCGAAAGCATAAGTGTTTTCTATTTTAATGTCTAAAAAATCTATAGCTTTCAATATTGCACTTCCCTTAGTATTTTTCTTTAAATATACTTCAACAGCACTTTTATTTACACTACTAAAATAATCACATTCTGGGTTAATTTTGATCAATGATAAGCATAGTTCTTTAATTTCATCATTTGGACATAGCATTTCAAATTTATGAACGTCAATTTCTTCAATATTAAACTCATCTTTAAAATACGTTCTATTAACACCTATTTCATCATAATACTTATAAAAATCCTTACAACTTTCTTTCATATATGAATATAGCTCTCCTTGAAGTATATACTGTATGTTGTTATTTTCAAGTTGTGTAACTATATTTTTAATAAATTCTTTTTCTATAGGTTCACTATAAATAGTTTCATTATTTATTATTACATGTGCCCCGTTTGATAAAATAAATCCATCAAATCCAAAATTTAATATCTTTTCATCTAAAAGTGCAAAAGGTCTTCCTGTAGATATAAAAACATAGTCTCCTTTTTCTTGAACTTTTTTTATTGCCTTTTTTACATTAGGAGTAATATCTTTTATTCCACCCATACAATCTATTAATGTTCCATCTATATCTAAAAAAATTGCTTTTTTCATTTTTTAACTCCTATTATGTATCTTTTATTAATCTATGATTATACCTTTAAAGTATATATACTTACTTTCAAACATAAAAAATAAACGGTAAACTATTTATATATTTACCGTTTATTCATCAAGTTTATCTATATCTTAGTTTACAGCACAACTGCTAAGTTGAGCAGATATTCCATATTTAGTATCTCCTAATCCACAGAATGCATCTACTGAACTTACACCTTTAAACTCTGATCTTCCTAGCATTTTATCAACTAATGAACTTAAAGTAAAATCTTTGTTATCATAAGCATTTATATAAGTCTTAACTTGAGGTACATCCGCTAAGTGGAATGGGCATTGTAATGATATAAATATTGTTGGTACTTCATTTACATAGAATGGTATATCTGGAGTACCTTTACTTGCTGGCCATTGTATTCTTTGGTCAGTATTTGGATTAACTATTGCTAAGTTTATTATTAAATCATAATTATCTGTTAAGTCTGTTATAGGTCTCTTTTGAGCATATATATTTCCTATAGCAGCCATTCTTTCTTCTGGTGGAAGTTTCATTATCTTATCAGCTGGTGATTCCCATATAGAAACTTCAAATCCTTCCTTCTCTAACATTTCTTTCATTACTTGAGATGGCTTAGGTCCTTGAGCACCTATTAATGCACCAAATCCACCTTCAGTACCTTTTACATCAACAAGTAAAACTCTCTTGTGTTTTTCTGGTGATATTGGGAATATATCTTCAGTATTCTTAACTAAAACTATACCTTTATCAGCAACTTCAGCAGCTATAGCTTTATTTTCTGGTAAACCTATTTTAGCCATTGCTTCTTCTTTAGGCATCATTATTTCAGTTTTAGCTTTTTTATGAAGCCCTAAAGCAGCTTTAGTTCCTAATATTCTAGTTAAAGCTTCATTTAATCTTTCATCAGTTATTATTCCGTTTTTGTATCCATCCATCATGTATCCGAAATCTTCATCTGGATCATTGAAGAATAAGAATATATCTGAACCTGCAGCTATAGCTGTTGGTAACATTTCACTTCTCTTCATAGCTGAAGTCATAGCTACCATGTGAGATGCATCTGTTACAACTAATCCGTTGAAATTCATTTTACCTCTTAATAAGTCAGTTAATATATACTTACTTAATGTAGCTGGCATATATAATTCTTCAGTAGTAGCTTCTGGATTGAAGTATTTTACATACTCTGGTAAAGCTATATGTCCTGCCATTATTGATGGAAGTCCAGCTTCAAATAATCCTCCATATACTTTTCCAAATGTAGCATCCCACTCTTCACATGATAACCAGTTTGGAGCAAACGATAAGTGTTGGTCTCTCTCATCTATACCATCTCCAGGGAAGTGTTTAGCAGCTGGAGCTATTCCACTTTCCATTATACCTCTCATGTACTCTAAAGAGTATTCTAATACCATGTCAGCATCTCCTGACCAGCATCTATTAGATATTATTGGATTTCTCCAGTTTCTGTTTATATCAACTATTGGAGCAAATGACCAGTTACATCCTATTGCAGATGCTTCAACTCCTGATACTCTACCCATTTCATAAGCATATTTTTTATCATTTGTAGAACCTATTTTTACTTCATATCCTACATATGTACCATCTACACAAGCACCATTACCACCTGCTTCAGTGTTAGCAGCTATTAATAGAGGTATTTTAGAGTTTTCTTGAAGTATTTTATTTTGATCGTATACTTCTGAAGCTGTAGCTGGATTGTATCTAACTGCACCTATGTGGTAGTTATTTACCATCTCTTTTAAATATTCTTCATCACGGCTAGCTCCCATGTTTACGAAAAGTTGTCCTATTTTTTCTTCTATAGTCATGTTTGCTATAGTTTCTTCTACCCATTTTATTCCTTGCTCATCAAGGTTATAAGGTTTTGCTTTTAAGTTTACCATATCAATTAACTCCCCTATTTTTTAATATATTTTATATTAGTTTATATATAAAATCATGTCTAATAATCAATAAAATTTCTTAGACATGTTATAAAGCGTTGTTTTACTTTAATGAATCATTAAATTCTTTTATAAGTTTATTTTGATATTCTTCATCAAAAGTTCCATTCATTAACTTAGGAACCGCTTCATTTACTAATCTATCCCAAGAAAATTTTTCTTTTCCTACTAATATTGGATAGTATCTTACATCATTCTTTTGAGCAGCTTGTAAATCTCCAGGTGCATCACCAACCATTAATACATTATCAGTATCATATCCTTTTTTCTTAAGCTCAGCTATACAGTGTTGCTTAGTTCCTGCTTCTTGTCCAAGTAATGCAGTTAAGAATTTTATATAATCATGTCTTCCCCATTCATCATTTAAAGCTTCTCCATTAGCAGATGATACAACCGCAACGTCTACTTTCTTAGATAATGCTTCTAGTCCTTCAGAAACACCTTCAAATGGTTCATCACCTTTTGGTAATTCTTCTATTGACTTATTTACATTTAAAGACCACTCATGTGTCATCTTTAAACCTTTACTATCAGTCTTTTCTATTTCTCTTAATAACGAATTATTAGATAACTCATTAGTAGTTTCAACCCAGTTTAATATGCTATCTAAATCTTCTATTTCTACGCCTTCTTTGCTTATTATTTTAAATGTCTCAGCTAATCCCTTAAATCTATTTATCCCTCTAGTTTTTGTATAAAGATTTAGGTCATACCAAAGATTTAATATATAATCTTCTCTTTCTGTTAAATTCCAAGTTTTTATCATCTCTGGAGCAAAGCATCTTCTATGTTTTATTTCCATAGTGTCCATTGCACAACCATCAGAGTCTACACATACTAAAAATTCATTCTTTTTTTCATATTGCTCAAAAACGTTACTCATAATATATTCCTCCATTAGTTGTTAATAATATTTTTTCTCTTTTATATTAGTATACTAACATACTTCTTTTAAAAAAAGCAATCATTTTCCTTTTTTTTTGACAAAATTATATCATTAAAAATAAAATAAATTTATATAAAAAATTTAATTCACTTGAGTAATATATCAACTAAACATTTAACATTCAAAATATTGTAAAATTATAGTAAATAAAAAAAGGTGTTCAAAATAATTTTAAACATCCTTTTTATTTTTATTAAATAATATATTTCTTAATAAATTTTATTTTATTATAAACGAGTATCCCATGCTCCACAGAATGCATCTACTGGACTTACACCTTTAAATTCAGATTTACCCATTATTTTTTGTATTACTTGATGTATTGCTTCATCATTATCAGAATAAGAGTTTATATAAGTTGGTACCATTGGCACATCTATTAGATGGAATGGATTATGAACAGATACACACACTGTTGGTAATTCTGTTACATACCAAGGTATTTCTGGTCCCATCGGTAAATTCCATGTTATTCTTCTTACATTACTTGTAGAGAATCCTGTAACACTAATAAATAACATTACTGCATCATATTTACTTACGAATTCTTTTACTGGAGTAGATGCTAGTAATTGCTTACCATTTAACCCAGCTTCATTATCAAATACATCAACTTCAAATCCTTGTGCTTCAAGTTCTGCTTTTACTCTATCTTGTAATGTAGCCTTATCCATTTTATTAGGAGTAAATCCACCATTCTCTATAGTATAAAGCATTATTCTCTTATGAGTTTGTGGTGTTATCGGTAATTGATTTTTAGTATTTTTAACTAAAGTTATAGCTTTATCCATTATATCTTTAGCGACTTCTTTATGTTCTTCACATCCAACTACTGATAATCCTTCTGCTGGAGGTATTAATGTTCCATTAGCCTTTTTAGTATGTAATTTTAACATAGCTTTAAATGCTAATATACGAGTAACAGCTTCGTCTAATCTTTCCATAGTTAGTATACCTTTTTCAAGACCAGTTTTTAAAGCTTGTGTATCTTCATCTTTATCTCTGTAGTATAATATCATATCACAACCAGCTGCTATAGTAGTTGGTATCATATCTTCTCTTCTTATCATAGATGTTAATCCAACCATATGAGTTGCATCAGTTATTATTAATCCATTAAATCCTAATTGCTCTCTTAATAATCCTTGTAATAATTCTGGAGCTATTGTAGCAGGCATTATTTCATTATCTTTTATACCTGGCTTTAATTTTCTTTGATATTCTGGAAGTCTTATATGACCTATCATTACAGATTCTACACCTGCATCTATCATACCTTTGTATACTTTTCCAAACTCTCTATCCCATTCTTCACAAGACATTAAATTATCCGTAGTGACAACATGCTGATCTCTTTCATCTAATCCATCACCTGGGAAGTGCTTCATACAACTTGCAAGGCCTGCATCTTTTGCACCTCTTAAATATTCTTTTGACATTTCAAGAACTTGTTCAGCATCACTTGAGAAACATCTGTTATATACAACACTACTTCTCCAGTTTTTGTTTATATCAACTATCGGAGCAAAAGTCCAGTTACATCCTATAGCTGCAGCTTCTTTACAACCATAGTATCCCATTTTGTATGCATTTTCTTTATCTTGTGTAGCACCTATTGCAACGTGATATCCAAAGTGTGTTCCACCACCTACTCCACCATCTCCACCTGCTTCTATATTTGCAGCTATTAATGCTGGTATTTTGCTATTATCTTGTATCACAGCATTTTGACGGTGAAGATCTGCTGCTGGCATATTATTATATCTAAATCCACTCATTCCATATTTTGCTATACGTTCTTTTATTTCTTCTTCAGTGTTGTTCCATAGCATATCTACGAAAACTTGGCCTATTTTTTCATCTAAAGTTAATCCCGCTAAAGTATCTTCTACCCATTTTATATCTTCATCTGATAAATAAAATGGTTTTGATTTTAAATCTATTTTCATTTTAAATCCCCCTTACTTTATTGTTATATACCCTAGGAATTCGTATTCCTCGATAATAATTATACAATATATATTCTTTATAAGTTAGCATATTTCTGTATATTATTAGCACAAAATAACACATTATCATATTAAAATACTAGTATTAATAAAATAATATATATTATATTACATATAAATTTGATAACATTATAGTATAATAAATAAATTTTTCGAGGTATCCATATGACAAATGAAAAAACCATAAATTTATTAAAAGATATGTTAGATATTACATTAGATTTGCCACTATTTTATATAGAGGATATTAAAAATAATTTAAAAGAAATAGAAAAATATTTACCTTCTTTACTTACTATAAATAAAGATTATTTTAATAATTTTATTGATTTTATTATTACTACTAAAGAACAAAATATCTACTCTATTACAGATTCTATATTTGCTAATTATGTTGTAGTTTGTTTAGATGAAATTAATAAAAACTATATATTATTAGGACCCTATCTACTTATAGCAGATTATAAAGATCTTTTATCTGAATATAATCAATATGATTTGACTTTAGATGAGATTAACGCATTAAAAAACTATCATAAGGATTTACCAATATTAAATAAGCATAAAATATCTAATATAGTTAAGATAATATTAAAAAATATTTATACTAAAAACTGTAAATTTAAATTTATAGAAAAAAATAATTTATTTAATTTAAAATCTAAAGAAAGTAAAACTCATCGCGAATTAATTTCATTTATAGAATCAGACTATTTAGAAAAAATTTCAGCTACAGAATATAAATTATTTTTTGCTATAAGACAAGGAGATAAACTTTTTGCTTCTAAATGTTTTGATAAATTATTACCTCAAACAAACATTAATTCAAATGATTTTGTTAATATTAGAGATTATAAAAACAAACTTATTTACTACAATACTTTATTAAAAAAAGCAGGTGAATTAGAAGGAATTTCTACTGTGCATTTACAAAGCTTATATAATACTAATTTAGATAAAATAGAATTATCAAATGATTTTAATGAGCTATATAATTTGATATTTAATATGATTGTTGATTATTGTGATACTATCAGTGACCATAAATTAAAGTATTATTCACCTTTAGTAAAAAAAGCTATAAATCATATTAATTTAAATTTAAATAATGACTTATGTGTAAAAGATTTAGCTGATTTATTTTATGTATCCCCAACTTATTTAGCTCGCCTATTTAAAAAAGAAGTTAATTCCTCTATAGTGGAATATATCAATACTCAAAGAATTAAACAATCAACCTGTCTTTTAAAAGATCGTAACTTACCTATTCATCAGATAAGTCAAATGGTTGGAATATCTGATTATAATTATTTTTCTAGATTATTTAAAAAGTATATGAATAAAACACCATCGCAATATAGAAAAAACAATACTTAAAACTAAAGGCCACTTTAAAATTTAAAGTAGCCTTTAGTTTATAATTATCTATTTTTGTAAATACTTGTCTATATTGTTGTAACATATATTTTGTATTATTTCACCTAATATTTCCATATCAGCTGGATATTCACCATTTTCTACTAATCCACCTATGTAGTTACATAAGATTCTTCTGAAGTACTCATGTCTTGTATAAGATAAGAAGCTTCTAGAGTCAGTAAGCATACCTACAAATTGACTTATAAGTCCTAATTGAGATAGAGCCATCATTTGTCTTTCCATTCCGTCCTTTTGATCGTTAAACCACCATCCAGAACCAAATTGTATTTTCCCAGCTATGCCTCCACCTTGGAAGTTTCCTAGCATTGTTCCTAATACTTCATTATCCTTTGGATTTAAGCAGTATAATATAGTTTTTGGAAGTTCATCAGTTATATCTAATGAATCTAATAATCTAGATAAGCTAGTTGCAACTTCTCCATCATCTATACTATCAAATCCTACATCTGCTCCTAATTTTTTGAACATTCTAGTGTTGTTATTTCTTAATGCACCTATATGTAATTGCATTACCATTTTACGCTTGCTATACATTCTTCCTAAGCTTATCATTGTTAATGTAGAGTACTTCTCTATTTCTTCTATAGTTAAAGTTTCTCCTGATAAAGCTTTTTTGAATATAGCATCTACTTCTTCTTCTGTTGCATTTCTAAAGTAAACTCTCTCTAAAGAATGGTCTGTTATGTTACATCCATTTTCAACGAAGAAGTCTAATCTTTTTTCTAATACGGTTAATAAAGTTGCATAATCTTTTATTTCTGTATTTTCAACTTCTCCTAATTTACCTATATATCCAACAAAGTCTTCTCCATGTATTTTTACAACCTTATCTGGTCTAAAACTTGGTCTAACTTCGCAATCAAAGCTTTCATCCTTAGCTATTGCTATATGGTATTCTAAGTTATCTATTGGGTCATCAGTTGTACCTATGTATTTAACATTAGAGTTTTTTATCATTGCCCTAGCACTGAAACCTTCACCATTTATTATTTCATTACATCTATCCCATATAGATTTACAAGTTTTTGGAGATAAAGTTTCTTCTATTCCAAAGTATCTTTTAAGTTCTAAGTGAGACCAATGATACATTGGGTTTCCTATTAAGTATGGCATAACTTTTGCAAATGCTTCAAATTTCTCATAATCAGTAGCATCTCCAGTTATGTACTTTTCTTCTATACCAAAACTTCTCATTGTTCTCCACTTATAGTGGTCCCCACCTAACCATATCTCAGTTATGTTATTGTATCTCTTGTCCTCAGCTATTTCCTTTGGGTTTAAGTGGCAGTGGTAGTCACATATTGGCATTTCTTTAGCATAATCATGATATAAAGTTACTGCTGTATCTGTTGATAATAAAAAATTATCATCCATAAATTTTTTCTTCTCTATTACTCCTACTGCAGCATCTGCATCCATAAATTTTTCCATCTCAATTACTCCTCTCCAAAATAATATTTTCTAATCTTTTATACTAAAAGCTCTTGTTTATACAAGAGCTTTAGTTATATTTATAATGATTTATTATTTACTTTTAATTAACCTTGAACTGAAGCTCCTTCAAGTAAACTTTCTTCACATTCGCTTTTTAATGAATTTTCTTTTAATATAGCTTCTTTTAATCCATTTACATATACAGCACCTAATGCTCTATCATATAATCCATACCCTGGTCTACCAGTTTCTCCCCATATCATTCTACCGTGGTCTGGTCTGTATGGTCCATCGAAGTTATAGTCTAAGTAAGCTTTTACTATAGCATGGAAATCTAATGATCCTGCTTCAGATAAGTGAGCTACTTCGTTGAAACTACTATCTCCTGTTATTAATACGTTTCTTAAGTGAGCAAAGTGTATTCTATTTCTTTCACCACCGAAGTGTTTTATCATTTTAACTACATCATTAGTCTTAGTACATCCTAAAGAACCTGTACATAAAGTTACTCCATTGTAGTGACTATCGTATAAGTTTAAGAATCTATCTAAGTTTTCAAAGTTAGTTATTATTCTTGGTAATCCAAATATTCCCCATGGTGGATCATCCGGATGTATAGCCATTTTAACTTCTTCCTCTTCAGCAGTTGGCATTATACCTTTTATAAAGTATTCTAAGTTAGCCCATAATTTTTCTTCATCTATATCTTTATATTGATCTAGTAAAGCTCCTAATCCACCTTCACCATATGAAGTATCCCATCCTGGTAACTCTAATTCACCTAAAGCTGGATCCATTTTAGCAACAGTAGCTTCATCATATATTAAACAAGTTGATCCATCTTCTAATTCATATTCAAGATCAGATCTTGTCCAGTCAAATACTGGCATGAAGTTGTAGCATATAGTTTTTATTCCTGCTTTACTTAAGTTTCTTATAGTTTCACAGTAGTTTGCTATGTACTTATCTCTAGTTGGTAATCCTAATTTTATATCTTCGTGTACTGGTACACTTTCTATTACAGATAACTCTAATCCATGTTTTTCTACAGATTCTTTTAATTCCATTATTTTTTCTAATGGCCAAACTTCTCCTACTGGTATATCATAGATAGCCGTTACTATCCCCTTCATTCCTGGTATTTGACGTATGTACTCTATTTTAACAGGGTCATCTTGTCCATACCATCTAAATGTCATTTCCATGGTTTTCCCTCCCAATTTTATATTAATTCTAATATTTTTATCTATTTATATTTTCTATGCCACAGTTCATAAGAGTTTCAACTTGTTTTAAATCAACCATGTTTATATCTCCTCTAATACTGTGCTTTAGTGCACTTGCGCATGTAGCAAACTCAACTGTTTGACTACTTTCCATATTATTTAATATCCCGTGTAATATTCCAGCTGTAAATGAATCTCCTCCACCTACTCTATCTAGTATGTCAAAAGTATGAATTCTAGATGTATGTAATATTTCATTATTAAATAAGAACCCCTGTAAAGAATTGTTATTTACTGAGTTCACAATTCTTTTAGTAGAAGCAGCATATTTTATATTTGGATATTTTTCAAATAATTCTTTATAAAAATCAGCTAATTTAGCCTCATAATTTTTTTCTTCTTGTGGCTTATACTCTAAAATATTTATAAAATCTAATATACCTAAGAAAGCTATATCCACATAAGGAAGTACTTCTAACATAAAACTTCTAGCTTCTTCTAAAGACCATAATTTTGATCTATAATTTGAATCATAAGATACTAGTATTCCTCTTTCTTTAGCTGCTTTTATAAAATCTATAGAAATATCATATAAATTTTTACTTAATGCTGGTGTTACACCAGATATATGTATTAATTTAACATTATCTAATATTTTATCTAAGTCAAAATCTTCTTTAGTAGCCATTGATATCGCTGAATATTCTCTATCATATGTTACATCTGAATTTCTAACACCATGTCCTTGTTCTAAGAAGTATATTCCTAATCTTCCTTTTCCTCTAACCATATCTTTTGTGTCGACTCCAAAGGAATTCATAGCTCTTATTACCTTATCCCCTAATACATTTTCCGGTAATTTAGTAATCATTTTTGTATCATGTCCGAACATACTTAAACTACAAATAACATTGGCTTCTCCTCCAGCATATGTTGCCTCAAAAGATTCGGCTTGTATTACTCTTTGGAAATTAGTAGGAGTAAGTCTTAACATAATTTCTCCAAAGCCTAATACCTTACTTCCATTATTAACCTCTAATTTTTGCAATTTTATTTTTAAATTCCTTTGCTAAGTTTTCTATATCCTCTAAACTTCCAGCACCTAAAAGTGAGCTTCCTACTCCTACGCAAGATACTCCCATCTTAAACCATTCTTCTACATTGTCTATAGAAACACCACCTGTTGGCATGATTTCAACGTGAGGTATTGGTGCTTTTACTGCTTTAACGTACTTAGGTCCAAATACTTCACCTGGGAATAATTTAACCATTTTGTTTCCTTTTTCTAACGCATTCATAACTTCAGTTACTGTCATACATCCTGGTAAATATAATGTATTCATTTCTTGACATACAGTATTTACTTCATCTGAAAAACCTGGACTTACAACATAAGCAGCACCTGCTTCTATTGCATCTTTAGCCATCTTTCCATTTAATACACTTCCTACACCTACTAATGCATCCTTATAATTTTCACTAACATGCTTTATAAGTTCTACTACATTTGGTATTGTATATGTAAGTTCGATTGCTTTTACTCCACCATTTAAACAAGCATTTATATATCCTAAAGCTTCTTCATGGTCTTTAGCTCTAATTACTGCTACTACACCTTCATTTTTTATTTTATTTAGCATAATATATTCCCCCTAAATATTAAACTCCTGAATATGCTGAGAATGCTCCATCAATAGGTATGCAAACACCATTTACAAATCCTGAAGCCTCATTACTTACTAAGTATAATAATGTTCCTATTAACTCTTCAGCTTCTCCGAATCTTCCCATTGGAGTGCTATTTAATATTTTTTCACTTCTTGGAGTTGGACTTCCATCTTCATTGAATAATAACTTCTCATTTTGAGCTGTTATGAAGAATCCTGGTGCCATAGCATTCACTCTTATACCTACTTTTGACATATGAACAGCTAACCATTGAGTAAAGTTAGTTACTGCAGCTTTTGCTCCTGAGTATGCAGGTATTTTTGTAAGTGGTGTATAAGCATTCATTGAAGATATGTTTATTATTGTTGCACCTTCTTTATTTATCATATCTTTAGCAAATTCTTGTGATGGAAGTAATGTTCCTAAGAAATTTAAATTGAATACGAAGTTTACACCTTCTTGATCTAAGTCAAAGAATGTTATTAGTTCTTCATTGTTTAAATCTTCTGGTAAGAAATATTCGTTAGTTGTTGTTCCCTTTGGATGGTTTCCACCAGCTCCATTTATTAATATGTCACATGGACCAAATTCTTTTAATATTATTTCATGAGCTCTTTTTATGCTCTCTTTATCTAAAACGTTAGTATTTATTCCGATTGCAGTTCCTCCAGCAGCTTTTATTTGCTCTGCTTTAGCGTCACAACCTTCTTGTCCTAATGCAAGTATTGCAACTTTTGCACCACATGCAGCTAATGCTTCTGCCATAGCTCCACATAGTATTCCAGATCCACCTGTTACTACTGCAACTTTATTTTTTAAATCAACATTAAATGGTAATTTCATAATTATTTTGCCTCCCAATATTACGTATTAATATCTATACTTGTATACTAGCACACCGTAATTAATATTGCAACCTTTTCCTATTGTTTTTATTACATTTTTTTTAAAAAAACATTTTAAATAAACGATTTCATAGACACCATTACATGTAAAAAGGAGTTATCATATGATAACCCCCTTTTTATTTATAAAAATTATTGAGCTCTTCTTCTCTCTAATTCTTCATTTACTTCATTTAATGTTTTATTGCTTAAATTGTATACGAACTTAAGACATACAGCACCAAATACAAATCCTATTAAAGGTACTACAGTTATTATAGTTCTTATGTTTTCTGCAACTTCAGGAGCTTGAGTAGCTGCACCTGATTGGTATCCTATTGCAGCAAGCGCAAATCCACCTATACTTCCTACTATAGCTTGAACTAACTTTCTAGATAATGAATAAGCAGCATAAACTGTACCATCTTCTCTTTGTCCACTTAAATATTCTTGGTAATCCATAACATCACCAACTAATGCCCATATTAGCATGTTGTAGAATGCTACACCTATTCCAGATATTAAATTTAATCCTATATATATCCATGGATTTTTACTTGGGAAGAATACTAATATAGTATAAGAAATTATACATATTATACTACTATAAGTAGCAACATTTTTCTTACCAAATTTAGCAACTAATTTAGTCGTAAAAGGCAATACTATAAATGTACCAATCATACCAACTAATCCAGCTATACTTAATAGTCCTGGAGTTCCAAAATAATCTTTAAACAAATAAGCATTTAAAGCATTTGGTATAAACATTGCTGTTAAAGTACCTAATGAGCTTAATATTAACCCTATTAAAGCTCTATTTTTACATAAAGTTTTTAAAGTTTCCCCTAAACTTACTTTTGGAGCATCTTCTTTAACTTCAACAATAACTCTTTCAGTTGTCATTGAGTAACAACATCTATAAGCTATATTAGCTATTATTGCATACAATACTGATACTATAACGAATCCTTTTACTGAAACAGCACCTGAAGCATCAAATACTAACTTAGGTGTTAAAACCATAAGAATTATTTGTGAAAATGCTACCGCTAAGTTTCTAAAAGTAGATAAACTTGTTCTTTCAACAGGGTCATTAGTTAAAACCGATGCTAATGATCCGTAAGGGATATTTATAGAAGTATATGCCATACCAAATCCTATGTACGTTATATATGCATAAGGTAGTTTCATATTTTCTGGCATATTAGGTATTACTAAGAATGTTAATATTGTAAATATTCCTAATGGTATACCCATATACTTCAAGTAAGGTCTAAACTTACCATCTTTTGTTCTTTTTCTTTTATCTACTATAACTCCCATCATCGGGTCATTTATAGCATCCCATACTCTTGATACTGCCATAAGAGTACCAACTGCAGCTGCACTTATTCCAAATGCATCCGTGTAAAATACTAATAAGTAACTTCCTATGAAGTTGAATAATAAACTGTTACCAAAATCCCCTAACATGTATCCAACTTTGTCCTGCATTCCAAAAGGTTTTACTTTACTTGATTCTAAAACTTCTTTGTTTGCTATGTCCATGTTCCCTCTCCTTAAATATATTTTACTGTCCCTTTTTCTATATGATTACATTTTATATACTAGTATACTAAGATTTCAAAATTTAAATAAATATATTATTAATTCCACTACTTTATAATGAATCATAACTATATTATATTTTTATTATTAATTATAAATTTATAACTGCATCTATTGTATATATTATGTAATCCATATCCTAAACTTTTACAACTAGAAATTTTCACTTTTATTTGTTATTTTTTTATCTATCTATGTTGCAAAAACCTCTACTAGTATACTAACATACTTATCATACTTTCACAACCGTTTTCTTGTAATTTTTTATGTTTTTCTGTATTTTTTTGAATTTACTTTTTCATTATTATTTTAATATATCTTTTATTCTTTTTATAAAATTGAGTTAAAAACTAAACCAGCCTATACTATCATTTTCCTGTATATTATATAAGAAAGTAGTTTTATTTTGATTATATTTTTATTATAGTAGTCTAACTTATAAAAATTTGTAATTTTAATCAATATCTATTTTATGAGTTCTAAGATAAGTATTGATTTGAGATATATTACGTACGTTTATTATTAAGTTCTATTGCTATAATTATAATAATATACTCTTATTCTCATAAAAATTCGCTTCGCTCATTTCGCCAACAATATATCCTTGCTACCGCTACGGATATATCGGTTGCTTGAGCCACTGCGTTGGCGAAGTATTTCAAAATGTCATTTTTACGTCTATAAGGTTATTGATAATACTTATATTCATAGGTTATGCACATTTTTTTCTAACTATAATTTTCTTAAGCGTAAAAATAACCTCCTTTAAAATCATACATCTAATATGTTTTAAAAGGAGGTTACTTTCTTTATTATCTTACAAATGATTTATTCAATTTAAACAGATATTTTCATATAAATTTTAATATTATTTTAAATACCGTCTTATTTCTTCATTGTCATTTATTAGTTTATTCCATTCCTTAGAAGGTCCAACTATATGCTTTTCTATATATTCATCAATTTTATTTAACTCTTTATTTTTAATTATAGATAACATTTCTTCATGCTGCTTTACTATTAGTGCTTTATCTATTTTCCTTTCAGATAATAATCTCATTCTATTATAGTGAGTACTTATTTTCATGATACTTTCCCAAATATTAATTTTGTTACATCCTATAAATATTAATCTATGAAATTCTTTATCTAAATTATGAAACTCATTTTCTTGACAATCTTTATTTAAAACTAATTTTTGTGCAAATAAGTTTTTTTCTAACTCCATAAACATCTCTTCAGAAAATTCAATACAGGCTTCCTCTAAAACTCCCTTTTCTAATAGTTTCCTCATAAATATAGCTTCATCTATAAGCTCTCTATCTATCAATGATACATATGTACCTGCTTGTGGTTTAACCTCAATTAAATGTTCACCCTTTAATATCATTATTATTTCCCTTATAGGTGTTCGGGATATATTTAGTTTTTCTGATAAATCCGATTCACTTAGTAATTCCCCTGGTTTTAATTCTAAAGACATTATATTGCCTTTTAATACTCTATATGCATATTCCTTTCCTGTTTCTTTTTGTTTCTTCTCGTAAAATATCATTCCATTCCTCCTATATTAACTTAAACAACGTTCACATACAATAATATAATTAAAACTATGTCTTCTATAATATCCTTTATATTGATAAATTTAAAGCAATCTATTATATATTAGATGTATTTATCTAATATTATAAAATTCCTATATAAAAACTTGAACTATAGATATGCAAATATATTCATATTATAATTTTCTTATGTATAAAAAATACCCTATTAAACTTAATTTAATAAGGTATTTTATTCTATTATACTTTAAAGTAATTCTAATATTATCATAATTAAATACCAAAACCTACGATAAAATTTAAAGCAATAAAAAAAGATTACGTGGCTACGTGCTACTCTCCCAGGCGGTCGCCCACCAAGTACCATCGCCGCTAAAGAGCTTAACTTCTGTGTTCGGTATGGGAACAGGTGTATCCTCTTTGCTATAATAACCACATAATCTTTAATTTAGAGTTAATACTCTGAAAACTGCATATCATTTACATATTCATCATTTTATTTTAGCAACCAAAATCTTCCTTATTAATATTTTAATAATGATTTACTTGGCGATATAAACCTTTAGGTTTATTTTGGTCAAGTCCTCGACCTATTAGTATCGATAAGCTAAATACATTACTGCACTTACACCTTCGACCTATCAACCAGGTAGTCTTCCTGGGGTCTTACCCTTACGGTGGGAAATCTTATCTTGAAGTTGGCTTCGCGCTTAGATGCTTTCAGCGCTTATCCATTCCGTACATAGCTACCCAGCCATGCCCTTGGCAGAACAACTGGTACACCAGAGGTACGTCCATCCCGGTCCTCTCGTACTAAGGACAGGTCTTCTCAAATTTCCTACGCCTGCGACGGATAGGGACCGAACTGTCTCACGACGTTCTGAACCCAGCTCGCGTACCACTTTAATGGGCGAACAGCCCAACCCTTGGGACCTACTACAGCCCCAGGATGTGATGAGCCGACATCGAGGTGCCAAACCTCCCCGTCGATGTGGACTCTTGGGGGAGATAAGCCTGTTATCCCCAGGGTAGCTTTTATCCGTTGAGCGATGGCCCTTCCATGCGGTACCACCGGATCACTAAGTCCGACTTTCGTCCTTGCTCGACCTGTATGTCTTGCAATCAAGCTTCCTTTTGCCTTTACACTCTTCGCACGATTTCCGACCGTGCTGAGGAAACCTTTGAGCGCCTCCGTTACTTTTTAGGAGGCGACCGCCCCAGTCAAACTGCCCACCTGACGGTGTTCCAAGACCTGATTCAAGGCCTATGGTTAGGATCCCAGTACTACAAGGGTGGTATCCCAAGGTTGACTCCACACAGACTGGCGTCCATGCTTCTTAGTCTCCCACCTATCCTGTACATGTAGTACCAAGACCCAACGTCAAGCTACAGTAAAGCTCCATGGGGTCTTTCCGTCCTGTCGCAGGTACCCGGCATCTTCACCGGGATTACAATTTCACCGAGTCTATTGTTGAGACAGTGCCCAAATCGTTACGCCTTTCGTGCGGGTCGGAACTTACCCGACAAGGAATTTCGCTACCTTAGGACCGTTATAGTTACGGCCGCCGTTTACTGGGGCTTAAGTTCACTGCTTCGATTGCTCTAACAGATCCCCTTAACCTTCCAGCACCGGGCAGGCGTCAGCTCCTATACATCGTCTTGCGACTTAGCAGAAACCTGTGTTTTTGGTAAACAGTCGCTTGGGCCTATTCTCTGCGGCCTGTCATAGACAGGCACCCCTTCTCCCTAAGTTACGGGGTCATTTTGCCGAGTTCCTTAACAATAGTTCTCTCGCTGGCCTTAGGATACTCTCCTCACCCACCTGTGTCGGTTTACGGTACGGGCGCCTTTAAACTCGATAGAAGCTTTTCTTGACAGTGTGAAATCAGCTACTTCGCCCCGAAGGGCTTCCCCATCACATCCTAGCATTGTCTAAACGGATTTGCCTATTTAGACTGCCTCAATGCTTAGCCGTACATAACCAACAGTACGGTTAGCTTATCCTACTGTGTCACTCCATCTCTCAAACGCTTATTGGCGGTACAGGAATATCAACCTGTTGTCCATCACCTACGCCTTTCGGCCTCGGCTTAGGTCCCGACTAACCCAGGGCGGACGAACCTTCCCCTGGAAACCTTGGGTTTACGGCCCGTAGGATTCTCACCCACGTCTCGCTACTCATGCCAACATTCTCACTCGTATACTGTCCACATGTCCTTACGGTCATGCTTCAGCCTGCATACGAAGCTCCCCTACCCATCATAATTGATGCCGTAGCTTCGGTAGTACGTTTTAGCCCCGGAAATTTTCGGCGCAGGATCACTCGACCAGTGAGCTATTACGCACTCTTTAAATGAGTGGCTGCTTCTAAGCCAACATCCTGGTTGTCTGTGCAATCCCACATCCTTTACCACTTAACGTACATTTAGGGACCTTAGCTGACGATCTGGGCTGTTGCCCTTTTGACTATGAATCTTATCACCCACAGTCTGACTCCCAAGTAAAAGAAAACGGCATTCGGAGTTTGATAGTCTTCGGTAAGTGCAATACCCCCTAGGACATTCAGTGCTCTACCTCCGTTTCTCTACGCTTGAGGCTAGCCCTAAAGCTATTTCGGGGAGAACCAGCTATCTCCGGGCTCGATTGGAATTTCACCGCTATCCACAAGTCATCCCCGAGCTTTTCAACGCTCGTGGGTTCGGTCCTCCACGAAATTTTACTTTCGCTTCAACCTGCTCATGGATAGGTCGCCCGGTTTCGGGTCTACGCCAAGTAACTTGATCGCCCATTTAAGACTCGCTTTCGCTACGGCTCCACACCTTAAGTGCTTAACCTTGCTACTTAACGTAACTCGTTGGCCCGTTCTACAAAAAGTACGCGGTCACACAAGTAATGTGCTCCCACAGCTTGTAAGTGCAGGGTTTCAGGTTCTATTTCACTCCCCTCCCGGGGTTCTTTTCACCTTTCCCTCACGGTACTATGCGCTATCGGTCACTAGGTAGTATTTAGGCTTGGAGGATGGTCCCTCCTGCTTCCCACAGGGTTTCACGTGTCCCGTGGTACTCTGGATCATACTAGTAGCTTTCTCGTTTCAACTACAGGGCTATTACCTTCTATGGCGGAGCTTTCCAACTCTCTTCATTTACGATATTACATCCATGTTGTATGTCCGCAACCCCAACGAAGTAAACTTCATTGGTTTGGCCTGTTCCGCGTTCGCTCGCCGCTACTTACGGAATCGAATTTCTTTCTCTTCCTCCGGGTACTTAGATGTTTCAGTTCCCCGGGTTCCCCTCGCTAAGCTATGTATTCACTTAACGATACTTAGACATTACTCTAAGTGAGTTTCCTCATTCGGAAATCTTCGGATCAAAGTTTACGTGCAACTCCCCGAAGCTTATCGCAGCTTATCACGTCCTTCATCGGCTCCTAGTGCCAAGGCATCCGCCCTGCACCCTTAATAACTTGACCAGTTATTAAAAGTGTAATTTTAAAGACTTTTCTTGTCTATATATGTTTAAAATGATGTCATATCACTAAATGTTATGCAGTTTTCAAAGTGCTAACGCACTTCGCTACCTTCCACTCGCATTCGTTCGTGCCTAGGTGCTCAAAGTACTTATTTTGGGCTTCGCCCTCTTTTTGAAAGTTTTTAATAAACTCTCAAAATTAAACAGTAGGTAATTCTCCTTAGAAAGGAGGTGATCCAGCCGCACCTTCCGATACGGCTACCTTGTTACGACTTCACCCCAGTTATTGATTTCACCTTCGACACTCGCTTCCCAAAAGGGTTAGCTAAGTGGCTTCGGGCGCCCCCAACTTCCGTGGTGTGACGGGCGGTGTGTACAAGACCCGGGAACGCATTCACCGCAGCATTCTGATCTGCGATTACTAGTAACTCCAGCTTCATGTAGGCGAGTTTCAGCCTACAATCCGAACTGAGAATGGCTTTAAGGGATTAGCTCCGCCTCACGACTTGGCTGCCCTCTGTACCACCCATTGTAGCACGTGTGTAGCCCTAAGCATAAGGGGCATGATGATTTGACGTCATCCCCACCTTCCTCCAGGTTATCCCTGGCAGTCCCTCTAGAGTACCCAACTTAATGCTGGCAACTAAAGGCAAGGGTTGCGCTCGTTGCGGGACTTAACCCAACATCTCACGACACGAGCTGACGACAACCATGCACCACCTGTCACTTCTGTCCCCGAAGGGAAAGATGCTATTAGGCATCGGTCAAAAGGATGTCAAGCTTAGGTAAGGTTCTTCGCGTTGCTTCGAATTAAACCACATGCTCCGCTACTTGTGCGGGTCCCCGTCAATTCCTTTGAGTTTCACTCTTGCGAGCGTACTTCCCAGGCGGAGTACTTAATGCGTTAGCTGCGCCACCGAAGGGGGTAACCTCCGACAGCTAGTACTCATCGTTTACGGCGTGGACTACCAGGGTATCTAATCCTGTTTGCTCCCCACGCTTTCGTGCCTCAGTGTCAGTTACAGTCCAGAGAGCCGCCTTCGCAACTGGTGTTCCTCCTAATATCTACGCATTTCACCGCTACACTAGGAATTCCACTCTCCTCTCCTGCACTCAAGTTTCCCAGTTTCAAAGGCTTACTACGGTTGAGCCGTAGCCTTTCACCTCTGACTTAAGAAACCACCTACGCACCCTTTACGCCCAGTAATTCCGGATAACGCTAGCCCCCTACGTATTACCGCGGCTGCTGGCACGTAGTTAGCCGGGGCTTCCTCCTCAAGTACCGTCATTATCTTCCTTGAGGACAGAGCTTTACGACCCGAAGGCCTTCATCGCTCACGCGGCGTTGCTGCATCAGGCTTTCGCCCATTGTGCAATATTCCCCACTGCTGCCTCCCGTAGGAGTTTGGACCGTGTCTCAGTTCCAATGTGGCCGATCACCCTCTCAGGTCGGCTACTGATCGTCGCCTTGGTAAGCCGTTACCTTACCAACTAGCTAATCAGACGCGGGTCCATCCTGTACCGCAAAAGCTTTGATACTTCTACCATGCGATAAAAGTATTTTATCTCGTATTAGCATACCTTTCGGTATGTTATCCGTGTGTACAGGGCAGGTTACCCACGCGTTACTCACCCGTCCGCCGCTCTTTACCGAAGTAAATCGCTCGACTTGCATGTGTTAGGCACGCCGCCAGCGTTCATCCTGAGCCAGGATCAAACTCTCAAATAAAAGTTGTTACCTGCTCAGACTAATCATTATCTGAATATCTGGCTTGGTTTGTTTAGTTTCAATTCTATAAATTAACCTACTGTTTAATTTTCAAAGTTCATTTTCACAACTTCTTAAGTTTACCAAAGTTGTCTTTCTTTGTCAACCTATTTTTTTAAGTTGTTTTTTCTTTCGTGTTTGCCCTTTTCTTAAGGACAAGTATAACTATACCATCTCATTTTTATATCGTCAACACTTTTTTATTAATATTTTTTTATTATTACTTTATTTTTTAACTTATTCACAACTTATTTTATTTTTATCCACATTATATACATGCTACAAATAATCTATATACTAATTCAATAATAATTATCCACATTTTTCACATTTATTGTTACTTATTTATTTTTTTTTTAATACTTAAATTAAACCATTGCACTAATTAATTTTATTATATATGTTTTAATTAAAATACTACATTCCTGAATTGTATAATTAAATCAGACAAATATATTAACTAAAAAAGACACTTATGATACACTTAGTTAACCTACTAAAATCAACAAAAGGAGTATCAAAAATGTCTTTTAATCATATTAACATAAATCAGCTAACAAATCTAGAAGCAAATTACTATTTAGGTGTGAATGCAAGAGCTTGCGCTCAAAGAATGAAAATTGGAAAAGATAAAGTTTACAGGTATTACAAGTTATTTATGCAAGGACTTACTGTTCAAGAAATATATAATCAATACCTAATAAATAAATCTAGATGTGGAAAAAAGCCCATTGTATTAAGCAAAGAAAAATTAAATGATATCAATAATAAGCTAGAAAATGATTGGTCTTTAGATGCTATCGCAGGAAGAGATAAAATAGATGGAAAAGATGAAAAAATATCAACAAAAACATTATATAAATTAGCAAAACAAGGTGTAATAGATATAAATAAGTTGAGACGTAAGGGTAAAAATAACCCGAAGGGTCATAACGAAATAAGATGTAAAATTAATACATGTAAAACAATTCATGGAATAGATGAAAAGTATCCTAATGCTAAAACTAGTATAGAATATGGCCATTTTGAGGGAGATACTATTGTAGGAAAAGCTAGAAAATTAGCTATAGTTACTTTAGTAGAAAAGTATTCAAAATATATTGTATTACTTAAAGCAAGTAGAAAGAGTGATGATGTTAAAGAAGCAATTTGCAAATGGCTATCATCTTTACATAATTCATGTATATCTACTATTACATTTGATATAGGTAAAGAGTTTTCAAAATGGTCAGACATAGAAAAAGATAGTTCAGTTAATATTGAAATTTACTTTGGAGACTCTGGATCACCAGGTCAAAGATGTCTAAATGAGAATTCAAATGGAATAGTTAGAAAGGATTTACCTAAGTCTACAGATTTATCTGTATATTCTCAAGAAGAATTAAATATGATTGCCTATAAATGGAATTCTATACCTAAAAAATCACTAAACTATAAAACACCAAATGAGGTTATAAAAGAAGCAACTGAATTTGAAAGCTTACTTCCAGTTGCTTAATGATTCATAAGTAATTTGTCTGATTTAAATTGACAATTCAGGAAATAAAAAAAAGATTACGTGGCTACGTGCTACTCTCCCAGGCGGTCGCCCGCCAAGTACCATTGCCGCTAAAGAGCTTAACTTCTGTGTTCGGTATGGGAACAGGTGTATCCTCTTTGCTATAATAACCACATAATCTTTAATTTAGAGTTAATACTCTGAAAACTGCATATCATTTAA